>NZ_JBJQKY010000022.1:0-75086 GCF_046486595.1 Escherichia sp. WS3063 | reverse complement strand
GAACTCAGGGGTGAAAGTACGTTTGGTTTTCTTGTTCATTAAGTCACCTGTTTTGTGTTGAGGTGAGAATATCACCTTTAATCAGGTGGCCAAATTTACTGTGCCACTACATAGCCATGGTGCCGGTGTGGAATCCCCGTGGAACGCGGTGGCTGGTGCGAACTGGTCGTTCTGACCATCAACGATTAAACTGCGCTTCGGCGCAGTTTTCGTTTACAGGGTGTTAAAAGGGAAAATTCTGCGGCAAAAAAAGCCCGCCAGTTACGGCGGGAAACCTCATCCTATGGGAGAACAATGAATAATGAAATTGCGGGGTTATCATCTCCCAGTATACCAATACTAACAATAAGGTTATTTACTCAGCCAGGTATAAACATTTTGTTCTGTGTGGGGGGAACGGCATTAAGGTGTAAAGGGGGGGGGGGAAGCAATGAGTAGCATCAGCAAGAATACTCGCCGCTCTTATCAAACGTGGATGAGGGGGATGAAAAACTCAAGGCAGAGATGACTCTGCCTTGAAGATAAATGCGCTTTTACAGCGGGCTTATTTCAGCTCTTCTGCTTCCGGCAAGGTCACGTTGAGCTCAAGAATAGAAATATCGCCATCTTTTTGCTCAAGCTGTACGGTTACCATCTCAGGATCAATTTGTACGTATTTACAAATGACCTCAAGAATATCTTTACGCAACTGCGGCAGATAATGCGGTTCTGCATCGCTGCGACGGCGTTCAGCAACAATAATCTGCAGCCGTTCTTTTGCAATGTTGGCCGTGTTTTTCTTCCGCGAGAGAAAGAAATCGAGTAATGCCATAACTTATCCTCCGAACAAGCGTTTGAGGAAGCCTTTCTTCTCTTCTTCAATGAAGCGGAAAGGACGTTCTTCTCCCAACAGACGTTCTACGGTATCTGCGTAGGCTTTACCCGCATCGGCGTTAATGTCGAGAATGACCGGTTCACCCTGGTTAGAGGCGCGCAATACTGATTGATCCTCAGGGATCACACCGACGAGTTTGATGCGCAGGATCTCCAGCACATCTTCCATGCTCAGCATGTCACCTCTGCTTACGCGGCCTGGGTTATAGCGCGTTAACAGCAGGTGCTCTTTAATAGGCTCTTCGCCATTTTCTGCGCGGCGTGATTTCGACGCCAGAATGCCTAAAATACGGTCAGAGTCGCGTACTGAGGAGACTTCCGGGTTGGTGGTAATAATGGCTTCGTCTGCAAAATAGAGTGCCATTAGCGCACCGGTCTCAATCCCTGCCGGGGAGTCGCAAACAATAAATTCAAAGTCCATCGCTTTCAGATCATCAAGAACTTTGGCGACCCCTTCACGGGTGAGGGCATCTTTATCGCGAGTTTGCGATGCCGGAAGAATATAGAGATTTTCAGTACGCTTATCTTTAATTAACGCCTGATTTAGCGTTGCATCGCCCTGAATGACGTTGACGAAATCGTAAACGACCCGACGTTCACAACCCATAATCAGGTCGAGATTACGCAGGCCGATATCAAAATCTATCACGACAGTTTTCTTTCCCTTCTGGGCCAAACCAGTGGCGATGGCCGCGCTGGAGGTTGTCTTACCAACACCCCCTTTGCCCGAAGTAACAACAATAATGCGTGCCATAGAAATTCCTTGTTAAAAAGGGATCAATTTAACGGTTGAACGGTCAAAGCGTTTTCAACTAACTGCAGTCGTGCCGCTTTGCCATAAAATTCTGCTGGGATTTGATCACTCAGCCAGTATTCACCTGCGATGGACACCAGTTCCGCCATCAGGTTCGTACAAAATATTTGCGTTTCCCGGTCACCACTTGCCCCTGCCAGCGCACGACCGCGCATCATGCCATAGACATGAATGTTACCATCGGCAATCAATTCGGCCCCAGCGCTAACGTGGCTTGTAACAATCAGATCACATTGTGGAGCATAAATACGCTGACCGGAACGCACCGGGGTATCTATTAAACGCGTTTTTGTGACCGGCGTTGTATTTTGCGCTGGAGCCTGCGGTGCGGGAGCTGGACGCGGCGCTTTTTCCTTTCCTTCCGTCAGGATAGGCAGCCCCATCTTTTCAATTTCGGCTTTAAGTTGCGCATCTTTGCAGCCACTTACGCCAATAACCCGCAAACCGGTTGCCGAAACCGCCTTATGCATCGCTGACCAGTTTACCGGGTCTTCCAGTGCACTGACGTTGAGTACAACGGGGGCATGTTTTAAAAATGCGGGGGCCTGAGCGATTTTGTCTTCCAGCGCCTGATGGATAACCTTAGGTTCTGCCTCATGCAGATGAACCACAGATAAAGTGAAGCTACTGCCTTTAAGCTCGATTGGCGTGTTTGACATCCTGGCCTTACTCAATTAGCTATTAATCATCGCCAGCGCGCGATGATGTTCCGAAGACTATAAGGCATGTTATAGTCTGGATTATATTGAGGCAAGTCACCCTCCCATTTATTCAGAGTAAAAGTCTATTCTGTGATAAATGGCGCTGATACATAGCTTAAAAAATACCCTTGTCAATCAACCCATTGCCGTCGTACTTTTGATTGTTCTTATTTACGCTTCCTTTTTCCGCACCCTAATCGTAACAGCATCTTCAGACCTGTTTAAATATCCAGTATTGAGGCGAGTGTATTTTTTCACCACGCCAGGCTTTCTTAACTTTCCATTTTTTGCGGCATCATTAAAGAACAGATACCCGTTATCTTAATATCCGCCACAGAATTGCTCTATCATAGAAACCGCAGAAGACGTCTGATACTTCTGTCAGGTCATCGTAACTCGTCCAGGTCAGCGGTTTTGATTACGGATTGATGATGAAATGAGCATAAGTGTTGTACGGTTGGATTATCAGGATGTGCTATGAATATGATGCGTATTTTGTATATCGGATTGTCAGGTGTGGGGATGATGTTCTCATCAATGGCGTCTGGAAATGACGCTGGCGGGCTTCAATCTCCTGCGTGTGGCGTTGTTTGCGACCCGTATATTTGTGTGAACTCAGATGGCATTTCCCCAGAGTTAACAAGGAAATATCTCGGCGAAAAAGCCGCTGAAAACTTACAATCAGTACAAGGTTACGATCCCAGCGAATTTACATTCTCTAACGGTGTATTTTGCGATGTTAAAGAAAAATTATGTCGTGATGAACGTTATTTTGGTGTGGATGGTAAGCGGAGTGGAAAAATCAATCAAACCACCACAAAGATGTTATTTATGTGTCGTGAGTGATGTCTTGTTTACATTATGTTCTATTCGGCATTGTCTGCTATTCGTCATTAACCTCTTGAGCGACAGAGAGGAGTGGGGCGTTAACGTTTATGACGGGGAGAGTCCCCGTCGGTTGACATTTACTTAATTTGAATATCGACGTTATATTTTTTAGTTTTGTTTTTACGGGCGTCGTTTCGGGTTTGCAGCACTCGCAGCTCATATTTGCCAGAAGCAGGGAGTGAGTATTGTCCGTGACTATCGAGTTCTGGGGAATATCTGGATAAATCAACAGAATCATCGATTCCTGGCCCGAAGAGGTAAGTATCAGCGCCTTCATTAGAGATACTCACATGCACTTTCTGACCTTTTTTGGCATAGAAGGTATATGTATCGTAATCGTATCCCTTTATTTCGCCGGAGTACTGAGCGCTGCTATGGCCTTTTCTGAACTCAACATTGACATTCTTACCCGCAGCAAAGCTCGTGGAGGTTAGCAGTGCAAGCAACAATACAGCCTTACTAATGCCCTTAATTTTCATTGGTAGTCTCCTGTTCAGAATGAGTACGATGAACTGTTATAATATAACAATTCATCACAGGAGAATTCCAGTGGCTTTCCTGCGTTCGGTTAAATCCCGGCGCGGCATTTTTGCCGGGGGGATTACTTATAAAGGGGGCATGGACTGAACAAACCGTAGGAATCTACAGCTGGCTGGCTTGTGGCGCGGGTTTCATTGATGTTAGCTTATGCCAAAACCTGGCATCTTAAAGAGTAAAAGTATGTTTTGTGTGATTTATCGAAGCAGCAAGCGTGATCAGACCTATTTATATGTCGAAAAAAAAGACGATTTTTCGCGTGTTCCTGAGGAACTGATGAAAGGTTTTGGTCAGCCTCAGTTAGCGATGATTCTTCCGCTGGATGGGCGGAAGAAACTGGTCAATGCCGATATTGAAAAGGTTAAACAGGCATTAACCGAGCAAGGTTACTATTTGCAGTTACCGCCACCACCCGAAGATTTGCTGAAGCAACATCTTTCCGTCATGGGGCAGAAAACAGACGACACGAACAAATAACCGATATCCGGCGGTGGCATTATCTTTGTCGGCGCGGGTTTTCATATCCACGATAAGGTGAGGGGAACGTTATGTATCAACATCACAACTGGCAAGGTGCGCTGCTGGATTATCCGGTGAGTAAAGTAGTCTGTGTTGGTAGTAACTATGCCAAACATATTAAAGAGATGGGCAGCGCAGTGCCCGAAGAGCCAGTGCTGTTTATTAAACCAGAAACGGCACTGTGCGATCTGCGGCAGCCATTGGCGATCCCATCCGATTTCGGTTCAGTTCATCATGAAGTCGAACTGGCGGTGTTGATTGGCGCGACGCTGCGTCAGGCAACGGAAGAGCATGTCCGCAAAGCCATTGCCGGTTACGGCGTGGCGCTTGATCTGACATTGCGTGATGTTCAGGGAAAAATGAAGAAAGCCGGGCAGCCGTGGGAAAAGGCTAAAGCGTTTGATAACTCTTGTCCGCTTTCCGGGTTTATTCCCGCGGCGGAATTTACCGGCGATCCACAAAATACAACGCTGGGCCTGAGCGTAAACGGCGAACAACGCCAGCAAGGTACGACTGCGGACATGATCCATAAAATCGTTCCGCTGATCGCTTATATGAGCAAGTTCTTTACCCTCAAGGCCGGTGACGTTGTGCTGACAGGCACGCCTGATGGCGTCGGCCCGTTGCAAAGCGGTGATGAGCTGACAGTCACTTTCGATGGGCATTCTTTGACAACTCGCGTTTTGTAATACTTTTTGCCGCCTGAAAGCGGCGGCAAAACTTGCATCGCTGTGCCAGACTGGTTATAAGGTGCGTTTTAACGTAATGGCGGAACACCTGATGAGCGATGTACCTTTCTGGCAAAGTAAAACCCTGGACGAAATGAGCGATGCGGAATGGGAGTCGTTGTGTGATGGTTGCGGTCAGTGTTGCCTGCATAAACTGATGGATGAAGACACCGACGAAATCTACTTCACTAACGTCGCCTGTCGCCAGCTCAATATTAAAACCTGTCAATGTCGGAACTACGAACGTCGTTTCGAGTTTGAACCTGACTGCATTAAATTAACCCGTGAAAATCTGCCAACATTCGAATGGCTGCCAATGACCTGCGCTTATCGCTTGTTGGCGGAAGGTAAAGATTTACCTGCGTGGCATCCGCTGCTTACTGGTTCGAAAGCGGCAATGCATGGCGAACGTATCTCTGTGCGTCATATCGCAGTGAAAGAATCAGAAGTGATTGACTGGCAGGATCATATCTTAAATAAACCTGACTGGGCGCAGTGATAAATTTAATAGATGTTGATGGGGGCTTTCTTAATATACGTCTGGATACTCGCCATTTCGTAGCCCTGTTTTTGAAAGCGCTCTGTCATAATGAGAGTTACCCGATACCTTATTATCAACAGGTAACTCTCAATCTTTAAAAAACGTCTGTATTTTTAAATGTGATAAACTTTATACCTTGAGTACATGGAGAGAATAATCGCTTATCAGACTTCAGGTACCTCAAAGAGTGTCTTCTTACCGTGTCTTTTCTGATACTCATTACAGGTGTTAATCATTTTTTTTGCCGCTTCTTTTAGCAAAGAAAGCATTAAATCATCATAATCAACGTAGAATCTGGTTGTTTCAGTTTCCGTTTTTATCTCCCCGATGGCGGCTATTTCGGTGGTTAATTTCAATTTGGCGGCATCGATATCTTTATTCGCTTGTTTAACCGTGTTAGACAGGGTGGTAAAGAAACTCTGCACAGATTTTAACTTGTTCTTCAATTCTGGAATCAGTTTCCCTTCAACTACGCCCGCAGCAATAGAATAGGAAATGATTAATCCAAATGGACCGGCGACGACACCGGCTGCGGCACCGGCATACGCTTCCTTCCTGATTTTATCTACCTGTGACTGGAAATAGCTGCTTTTTTCTGAAAAATCATTGGTTAACTGGCTATCTAACGCCAGCAGTTTTCCGGAAGCGTTGTTGAAACTTTGTGAGCTTACCAGCAGAGATTTTTGCGCTTCATTCAGCTTCGTGATGCCGTCATCCAGTACCTTAATGAGAATGTCTTTCTGGGCGGATGCTTTCTTCTCATTGTACTCATCAAATAGCAAAATATATGCTGCGAGCAATTGCGTCGCAACACCACACCATTCATACACCGTTTGGGTTGCTTCAAAATACTTATCCTGGCTATCCATAAGTAAGGTTTTAATATCGCCAACTAAAACGGAGGCTGCCTGTGAATACTCCTGTTTAAAGCGACTTAACTCTTTTATGGTTTCATCGAAGGTCTGCCAGGGGATGACCTGATCGAGATATTTATTATAAAGGTCTAATGCTCCATCTGCGGTTTCGATTGCGTTTTTAACTACCTCTACCGTTTTATCTGCAACGATTTCAGTCATAATCATTCGCCTCTTTAAATATATAAATTGTAATGAAACCCCTGTTTTACAACTATTAATGAATTTTACTTCATCTAATTCATAGTTAGCCGGGCGGGATGCGTCAATGTCTTTATTTCTATTAATATGATAAATATCAAACAATGTTTAATGTCATTATGGCGAATGCTTCTATTCTATTTTTTAGCCGGGTGATATTTTTCATTTCTGCTGGATGAGCGTCGTCGCCAGAAGGCGCGTGAGCACAGGATAAGAGAATGAAAAATCAGCAGTCTATGCAGCGACAAATATTGATAGCCTGAATCAGTATTGATCTGCTGGTAAGAACAGACTACTGTATATAAAAACAGTATAACTTCAGGCAGATTATTATGTTGTTTATCAAGCCTGCGGATCTCCGCGAAATTGTGACTTTTCCGCTATTTAGCGATCTTGTTCAGTGTGGCTTTCCTTCACCGGCCGCAGATTACGTTGAACAGCGCATCGATCTGAATCAACTGTTGATCCAGCATCCCAGCGCGACTTACTTCGTCAAAGCAAGTGGTGATTCTATGATTGATGGTGGAATTAGTGACGGTGATTTACTGATTGTCGATAGCGCTATTACCGCCAGCCATGGTGATATTGTCATCGCTGCTGTTGACGGCGAGTTTACGGTGAAAAAATTGCAACTACGCCCGACGGTACAGCTTATTCCCATGAACAGCGCGTACTCGCCCATTACCATCAGTAGTGAAGATACGCTGGATGTCTTTGGTGTGGTGATCCACGTCGTTAAGGCGATGCGCTGATGTTTGCCCTCTGTGATGTAAACGCGTTTTATGCCAGCTGTGAGACGGTGTTTCGCCCTGATTTATGGGGTAAACCAGTGGTTGTGCTATCGAATAATGACGGTTGCGTTATCGCCCGAAACGCTGAGGCAAAGGCGCTGGGTGTTAAAATGGGCGATCCCTGGTTCAAACAAAAAGATCTGTTTCGTCGCTGTGGCGTGGTTTGCTTTAGCAGCAATTATGAGCTTTACGCAGACATGAGCAATCGGGTGATGTCGACGCTGGAAGAACTATCGCCCCGCGTCGAGATTTACAGTATTGATGAGGCATTCTGCGATCTGACCGGTGTGCGTAATTGTCGCGATCTGACTGATTTTGGCAGAGAAATTCGCGCAACGGTGCTACAACGTACCCATCTTACTGTTGGTGTGGGGATCGCCCAGACCAAAACGCTGGCTAAGCTTGCCAATCATGCGGCAAAAAAATGGCAGCGGCAGACGGGTGGGGTGGTGGATTTATCAAATCTGGAACGCCAGCGTAAATTAATGTCTGCTCTCCCCGTGGATGAAGTCTGGGGGATTGGACGGCGGATCAGCAAAAAACTGGATGCGATGGGGATCAAAACCGTTCTCGATTTGGCGGATACAGATATCCGGTTTATCCGTAAACATTTTAATGTCGTGCTCGAAAGAACGGTGCGTGAACTGCGCGGCGAACCCTGTTTGCAACTGGAAGAGTTTGCACCGACGAAGCAGGAAATTATCTGTTCCCGTTCGTTTGGTGAACGCATCACGGATTATACGTCGATGCGGCAGGCCATTTGTAGTTACGCTGCCCGGGCGGCGGAAAAACTTCGCAGCGAGCATCAATATTGTCGGTTTATCTCCACGTTTATGAAGACGTCACCATTTGCGCTCAATGAACCTTATTACGGCAATAGCGCGTCGGTAAAACTGCTGACGCCCACTCAGGACAGCAGGGATATCATTAACGCCGCTACGCGATCTCTGGATGCCATCTGGCAAGCGGGCCATCGTTATCAAAAAGCGGGCGTGATGCTGGGGGATTTCTTCAGTCAGGGAGTCGCGCAGCTCAATTTATTCGATGACAACGCACCGCGCCCCGGGAGTGAGCAATTGATGGCGGTAATGGATACGCTAAATGCTAAAGAGGGCAGAGGAACACTCTATTTTGCCGGGCAGGGGATCCAGCAACAATGGCAGATGAAGCGTGCCATGCTTTCACCACGTTATACAACGCGAAGTTCTGATTTACTGCGGGTCAAATAAACATAGCGGCAGGAAAAAAGCGCTCCCGCAGGAGCGCTGAATGGATTAGCGACCGAACAGGTCACGTTTTTTCGCTTTAAACGGCTGGGAAATCACCACCAGCACCGCGACAATCAGGTAAGCGATAAAAATACCGAGCAACCACTGCGGCATTTCCAGACCTAAAAAATCCCACTGACGCTCGGCGCAATCGCCAGAGGCGACAAACACTTGCGGCACCCATTTATCCAGCGGCAGCCATTCCGGGAAACGAACCATAAAATCACAGGTCGCAAACGGCGAAGGATAGAGCTGAAGCATGGTGTGCTCGTAAGTTAACTGCACACCGCGGAACGCACTATACAACCAGATAACCATCGCTACATAACGCAGCGGAGTTTTCGGGGCGATCGCGCCAATCAGCGCAGCACCCAGAACGCCGAATAACGCGCAGCGTTCATAAATACAGAGCACGCAAGGTTTCAGTAACATCACATGCTGGAACCACAGTGCCGTCAGTTCCAGTGCCAGAGCGGTAAACGCCATCAACAGCCACGCGCCCCGGCCTTGTGAACATTGGTTCAAAAATCGCAACATAATCATTTCCCTGCAATATGCATAGAGTGCGCAGTTTAAACCAATTCATTCGCTGCGCCACCAGGAGGCAGCAAAAATAGGACGCAATTGGACAATTATCGGGCGAAAAGGCAAACCGGGCATTTATATGCCCGGTAAGTTGTTATCAAAGCGTTGCTATCCAGCCCATTTGCATAAACCATTCGGTTACAGGGGCAAGCGTAAACTCAACACAGAGTAACCCGACAACCGTTAGTACGAGGGTGTAGGGAAGAGCCATCCATACCATGCGACCATAAGAGAGACGAATCAATGGCGCGAGTGCGGAGGTCAGCAGGAACAAGAACGCCGCCTGGCCATTCGGCGTCGCGACGGAGGGGAGGTTGGTCCCGGTGTTAATGGCGACGGCCAGAAGTTCATATTGCTTCAGTGTGATAACGCCACTCTCCATGGCTGCCTTTGCTTCGTTGATATAGATCGTTCCCACGAAGACATTATCCGAAATGGATGACAGCAGGCCGTTAAAAATATAGAACAACGACAGCTGGGCGTGTTCCGATGCCTGTAGGACAAAATGAATGATTGGTGAGAACAGTTGCTGATCAATAATTACCGCGACGACCGAGAAAAAGACAGTCAACAGTGCGGTGAATGGCAGAGATTCGGTGAAGGCTTTACCGATAGCATGTTCATCAGTGACACCAGTCAATGATGTCGCCAGAATAATGACCGACAAACCAATCAGGCCAACCTCCGCCAGATGCAACGCCAGCGCGGTGACCAGCCAGACGCCGATAATCGCCTGGACAATCAGACGAATTTTATCCTGACGGGTACGCTGTTGGCGACTTTGATCGTCAAACTGTTGCAGCACTTCGCGGACTTTCTCCGGCAGCGTTTCGCCGTAGCCAAAACAACGCAGCTTCTCCACCAGCAGGCAGGTCAACAGGCCACAAATCAGAACCGGAACGGTCACTGGCGACATGCGCAGGAAGAAATCGCCAAAATGCCAGCCAGCTGCTTTAGCGATGATCAAGTTCTGTGGTTCGCCCACCATGGTCATCACGCCGCCTAATGCGGTGCCGACACCTGCATGCATCATCAGGCTACGCAGAAAGCCACGGAACTGTTCCAGAACCACTTTGTAATGCTTGTCGATATGACTATCGTCTTGCAGGTCGGTATCTTCAGTACGGGAAGAGGCTACGCGGTGATAAATACCATAAAAACCGACGGCAACGCTGATCACCACCGCCACGACGGTTAAGGCATCGAGGAACGCGGAGAGGAACGCCGCCGCCATGCAAAAAGAGAGCGACAGCAGCATTTTGGAGCGAATGCTTAGCAGCAAACGGGTAAATATGAACAGCAACAGCTGTTTCATAAAATAGATACCCGCCACCATAAACATCAGTAACAGCAAGACTTCAAGATTCGCCGCCACCTCTTCACGAACATGTTCCGCGCTGGTCATGCCGATGAATACCGCTTCGATAGCCAACAGACCACCGGGGAGCAGCGGATAGCATTTGAGGGCCATCGCCAGAGTGAAAATAAATTCCGCCACCAGCAGCCAACCGGCAACAAAGGGGCTGATGATGAAAATTAACGGATTAAGAATTAAGAAAATAATGAGGGCGAGTTTGTACCAGTCGGGGGACTGGCCCAAAAAGTTGCGCCATAGGGCACGGCCCCAGGAGATCTCCATGATGGTTTCCCTTACCTTAGAAATAATCAATGATGTTTTTATCTTAGAACGCAAAGCTTAACGGTCAGGAGGGGATCGAGGCAAGTGTTGATGGTCTGGAGAAAAGAGATGTAGAAAATGAAGCCTTGATCCCTTTTTTCTTCTTTTTGTGTGCTATCAGCGTAGATAGCCCTCTGGTATGATGAGTCCAACTTTGTTTTGCTGTGTTATGGAAATCTCACTATGGTCATTAAGGCGCAAAGCCCGGCGGGTTTCGCGGAAGAGTACATTATTGAAAGTATCTGGAATAACCGCTTCCCTCCCGGGACTATTTTGCCCGCAGAACGTGAACTTTCAGAATTAATTGGCGTAACGCGTACTACGTTACGTGAAGTGTTACAGCGTCTGGCACGAGATGGCTGGTTGACCATTCAACATGGCAAGCCGACGAAGGTGAATAATTTCTGGGAAACCTCCGGTTTAAATATCCTTGAAACGCTGGCGCGACTGGATCACGAAAGTGTGCCGCAGCTTATTGATAATTTGCTGTCGGTGCGTACCAATATTTCCACTATTTTTATTCGCACCGCGTTTCGTCAGCATCCCGATAAAGCGCAGGAAGTGCTGGCTACCGCTAATGAAGTGGCCGATCACGCCGATGCCTTTGCCGAGCTGGATTACAACATATTCCGCGGTCTGGCGTTTGCTTCCGGCAACCCGATTTACGGTCTGATCCTTAACGGGATGAAAGGGCTGTATACGCGCATTGGTCGTCACTATTTCGCCAATCCGGAAGCGCGCAGTCTGGCGCTGGGTTTCTACCACAAACTGTCGGCGTTGTGCAGTGAAGGCGCACACGATCAGGTATACGAAACAGTGCGTCGCTATGGGCATGAGAGCGGCGAGATTTGGCACCGGATGCAGAAAAATCTGCCGGGTGATTTAGCCATTCAGGGGCGATAATCCCTTCCGTTTAAAAAGCAACCCCCTCAAACGAGGGGTTTTTTGTTGTTTTTACAGATTTCCCATTCTCGGCGGGCAACGTTCCAGCAACTCGACGCTGCCGTCTTCGTTTTGCTGTTCCAGCATCACATCAAATCCCCACAGGCGATGTACATGCTTCAGCACTTCTTTGCGCCCCCGATCCAGCGGTGCGCGATTATGTGGAATGTAACGCAGCGTCAGCGAACGGTCGCCGCGCAAATCCACGTTCCAGATCTGAATATTCGGCTCCAGATTACTTAAATTATATTGCGACGATAACCGGTTACGGATCTCCCGATAACCTTCTTCATTATGAATAGCGGAAATCTCCAGATAATTATGCCGATCGTCGTCCAGCACGGTGAAGAAGCGGAAATCACGCATCACTTTCGGTGACAGGAACTGACTGATAAAGCTCTCATCTTTGAAATCACGCATCGCAAAATGTAATGTGTCCAGCCAGTCAGAACCGGCGATATCCGGGAACCAGTATTTGTCTTCTTCCGTTGGCGACTGACAAATCCGTTTAATATCCTGGAACATGGCGAAACCAAGCGCATACGGGTTTATTCCGCTGTACCACGGGCTGTTATAGGGCGGCTGGAAAACCACATTGGTGTGGCTGTGCAAAAACTCCAGCATAAAACGTTCCGTTACTTTCCCTTCATCATACAGATGGTTAAGGATGGTGTAGTGCCAGAAGGTGGCCCAGCCTTCGTTCATCACCTGAGTCTGTTTTTGCGGATAAAAATACTGGCTCACCTTACGCACAATACGCAGAATTTCACGCTGCCATGATTCCAGCAGTGGCGCATTTTTCTCCATAAAATAGAGCAGGTTTTCTTGTGGCTCGGACGGATAGCGGCGCGCTTCAGCAACCGTTTTCTCTTCCTCGCGCTTCGGCAGGGTACGCCAGAGCATATTGACCTGACTTTGCAAGTACTCTTCGCGGCTTTTCTGCCGGGCTTTCTCCTCTTGCAGCGAGATTTTTTGTGGGCGTTTATACCGGTCCACGCCGTAGTTCATCAGCGCATGGCACGAGTCCAGCAGCCGTTCTACTTCATCCACACCATAGCGCTCTTCGCACTCGGTAATATATTTACGGGCAAAAATCAGATAATCGACAATCGAACTGGCGTCGGTCCAGCTACGGAATAAGTAATTGTTTTTGAAGAAAGAGTTATGCCCATAGCAGGCGTGTGCCATCACCAGCGCTTGCATGGTAATGGTGTTTTCTTCCATCAGGTAAGCGATACACGGGTTAGAGTTAATGACGATTTCATAGGCCAGTCCTTGCTGACCGTGCTTATACAGCCGTTCAGTCTCGATAAACTTTTTACCGAATGACCAGTGCGGATAGTTAATTGGCATGCCGACGCTGGAGTAGGCATCCATCATCTGTTCTGAGGTTATCACTTCAATCTGGTGCGGGTAGGTATCCAGCCGGTAGAGTTTCGCCACCCGGTCTATCTCTGCCAGATAAACATCCAGCAGGTCGAACGTCCAGTCGGGTCCATCGCTCAAACGTGTGGTGTCCTTATTCATAGAATCGATCGTCGCCATACGCGCACCTCATTGTTGTCGGCGCTCTCTGTGTGGAGCACCTCATTTCAAGCATAGAACACCTGTTAAAAACCGCGTCGCCGGAGAATTTTTTTCTTTGCGATTTCTTATTATCAGAGTGCCACTAATCCGCTTCTGAACGGAATTTTATGCTGGATAAAAAGGGCGTTCAGCAGGAGATACTAAAGACGCCATATTGCCGCAGAGTCAGGGAGATGTGAGCCAGCTCACCATAAAAAAGCCGTATGTTGAATAATATTTTCAACTGAGTTATCAAGATGTAATTAGATTATTATTCTTTTACTGTATCTACCGTTATCGGAGTGGCTATGCGAGTTGTCATACTGGGAAGTGGTGTGGTAGGCGTTGCCAGCGCCTGGTACTTAAATCAGGCAGGACATGAGGTCACCGTCATTGATCGGGAGCCGGGGGCCGCCCTGGAAACCAGTGCCGCGAATGCCGGGCAAATCTCCCCCGGATATGCAGCACCGTGGGCGGCACCAGGTGTGCCTTTAAAAGCGATTAAATGGATGTTCCAGCGCCATGCGCCGCTGGCGGTTCGTCTCGACGGTACGCAGTTCCAGTTGAAATGGATGTGGCAAATGTTACGTAACTGCGACACCAGCCACTACATGGAAAACAAAGGGCGGATGGTGCGTCTGGCGGAATACAGCCGTGATTGCCTGAAAGCATTGCGCGCCGAAACCAATATTCAGTATGAAGGGCGTCAGGGTGGGACGCTGCAACTGTTCCGTACCGAACAACAGTATGAAAATGCGACCCGCGATATCGCCGTGCTGGAAGATGCCGGCGTACCGTACCAGCTGCTGGAATCCAGCCGTCTGGCGGAAGTGGAGCCCGCGCTGGCAGAAGTGGCGCACAAACTGACGGGGGGGCTCCAGCTGCCCAATGATGAAACCGGAGACTGCCAGCTGTTTACCCAGAATCTGGCGCGGATGGCGGAGCAGGCGGGGGTTAAATTCCGCTTTAATACGCCCGTTGACCAACTACTTTGCGACGGCGAGCAAATCTACGGCGTGAAGTGTGGCGATGAAGTGATTAAGGCCGATGCGTATGTGATGGCGTTTGGTTCTTACTCGACGGCGATGCTCAAAGGCATAGTTGATATTCCGGTGTATCCTTTGAAAGGCTACTCGCTGACCATTCCCATTGCGCAGGAAGATGGTGCGCCGGTATCCACCATTCTTGATGAAACCTACAAAATCGCCATTACCCGTTTCGATAACCGCATTCGTGTTGGCGGAATGGCGGAAATTGTTGGCTTTAACACCGAGCTGTTGCAACCGCGTCGTGAAACGCTGGAGATGGTGGTTCGCGATCTCTATCCACGCGGCGGTCATGTCGAGCAGGCGACTTTCTGGACTGGTCTGCGCCCGATGACGCCAGACGGCACGCCGGTTGTCGGGCGTACACGCTTTAAAAATCTGTGGCTGAATACCGGTCACGGCACGCTCGGCTGGACGATGGCTTGCGGTTCCGGTCAGTTGTTAAGCGATCTGCTCTCTGGTCGCACGCCAGCGATCCCGTATGAAGATCTAAGCGTAGCGCGCTACAGCCGTGGATTTACGCCATCACGCCCGGGCCATTTACATGGCGCACACAGCTAAGGAAACGAGATGACCCGTCCGATACAGGCCAGCCTCGATCTGCAGGCATTAAAACAGAATCTGTCCATTGTCCGGCAGGCCGCGCCGCACGCGCGCGTCTGGTCGGTGGTAAAAGCGAATGCTTACGGGCACGGTATTGAGCGTATCTGGAGCGCGCTAGGGGCCACCGATGGCTTTGCATTACTTAATCTGGAAGAGGCAATAACGTTACGTGAGCGCGGCTGGAAAGGACCGATCCTGATGCTGGAGGGATTTTTCCATGCACAGGATCTGGAGATTTATGACCAGTACCGCCTGACCACCTGCGTCCACAGCAACTGGCAGCTCAAAGCACTGCAAAATGCGCGGCTAAAAGCGCCGTTGGATATTTATCTTAAAGTGAACAGTGGGATGAATCGGTTGGGCTTCCAGCCCGATCGCGTGCTTACCGTCTGGCAGCAGTTGCGGGCGATGGCGAATGTTGGCGAAATGACCCTGATGTCGCATTTTGCCGAGGCGGAACATCCTGATGGAATTTCCAGCGCGATGGCGCGTATTGAGCAGGCGGCGGAAGGGCTGGAGTGTCGGCGTTCGTTGTCCAATTCGGCGGCGACTCTGTGGCACCCGGAAGCGCATTTTGACTGGGTTCGGCCTGGCATTATTTTGTATGGCGCTTCGCCGTCCGGTCAGTGGCGTGATATCGCCAATACCGGATTACGCCCGGTGATGACGCTAAGCAGTGAGATTATTGGTGTCCAGACGCTAAAAGCGGGCGAGCGTGTGGGCTACGGCGGTCGCTATACTGCGCGCGATGAACAGCGAATCGGCATTGTCGCCGCAGGATACGCCGACGGTTATCCGCGCCATGCGCCTACCGGTACTCCTGTTTTAGTGGACGGCGTGCGCACCATGACGGTGGGGACCGTCTCGATGGATATGCTGGCGGTTGATTTAACGCCTTGCCCACAGGCCGGTATTGGTACGCCGGTTGAGCTGTGGGGCAAGGAGATCAAGATTGATGATGTCGCCGCCGCTGCCGGAACGGTGGGCTATGAGTTGATGTGCGCGCTGGCGTTACGCGTCCCGGTTGTGACGGTGTAACTTGTTGTAAGCCGGATCGGAGGCAACGTCTTCTGGTTGCAAAAAAAATCATCCATCCGGCTGGTCAGCAACTGTAGTTGTTAATGTGACAGAGCCATTGCCCATGATAGTGTCCATTAAAAGAATGGACACTATTTCCCCGGAACCTGAACTCACCGCACAGGCGTTCTACATAAAACGCTTACGCTTCATTGTTGACTCGGAGTCGACTTCAGATAAATCACGCTTCACCTTTGATGCAGATTCGGGTTCATGTTCAGATTGTTGATTAACAGGCTGCGAGTCCTGTTGTTTTTCCAGACTCAACAGGCCCAACTGTTGATCCAGGAGCTCCAGGTCCTCCTGTACCTTCACGCGCTCCAGGAGTTCCGGGTCATCCAGGAACTCCAGATCCATAAGGTCATCCAGGTCCTCCAGCTCCTCGAGTCCTTCCAGGTCAACCAGACCTTCCTTGTGCAAAAAGTCCAAAAGCTCCTCCAGACCCTCCTGGTTTTTCAGGCCCTCGACGGCTTTGAGCAGCGTCGGTAAATTGTCTTTGTCCCACGGGTTACCATTACAGCTAAACACCTTCAGGCTTCGGGGCTGCGGCACCGGTACAGTTTTAAACTGGTTTTCTCCACAGTAGTATATGATTAGTTTGGGCGGCAGCCGTGGTGAAGAGATCAAATCGTTACTAGAACAGTCAAATACCTTCAGGCGAGTCAAGTTCTCCAGCATCTCATCAGGTATTAAGCTAATACTGTTGAAAGCACAGCGCAGTGTATACAGGTACTGGGGCATCGACGGCGGTAAAAATTGCAAGAAGTTTTCAGAACAGTCAATCACTCTCAGGTTAGTCGACAGCTCAGGCAGCCAGATAATATAGTTTTCATAGCACTTCAGTACCATCAGTTTCGGGGGCTGCACCTTCGGTAACAAGATCAAAAAGTTCTCCATACATTCAAGCACTCTCAGCCCCTTTGGCATTACCTCCGGTAACGCGGTCAACATGTTTCTACTGCAGTTAAATTCAATCAGATGTGGAGGCAAATTTTCAGGGAGTGAAGTCAGTCCAAGGTTGCTAAGATCGAGCATACTCTGTCTTGTTATGAGACATTCCTTCATTCTGCGCAATGCTTCTGCCCGGTCTTCAATCTGGCTTGCTGACTGGTTTTCTTTCAGGATATCTTCCTTGATTTCTTTCAGCCTTTCTTTCAGGTCTTCTTGGGGAATTTCTGACTGTTTGTTTTGCCGGTTTTCTTCCAGGACCTCGTGCAGTTTTTTTTGCAGGTTTTCTTGCAAACCATCCTGCTGTATAGCCCATTCGCACCATTTGGCGACCATCATGAACTCGTTATGTTGCTGATTCAGGGGAGTCCCCAACGTGATGATGGTATTGTTGTCCACCTGTATGTTCACTTTGCCCGCGGTACTAAGGTCAATGATCTGCCAGGGGGCATCACCCCAGCTGAATTTTTGCGGGCTGAGATACTTCATGTTCTGCAAAATTTGATTCTTGAGTTCCGCCGACAGGAAGAGCCGCCCTGGCGGGCGTCGTACGCCTGGGTTAACGGAAGATGGAGGAATGGCGGGGGCGAATGGGCAGATGTCTTTAAAGCTAGCCATAATGCTACGTATCCTTGAAATAAATATCCTCTGGCAGCGCCGGAGACGTGAATGTGGTCACCGCAAAGGAGCCACAGGACGTCATTTGCGCTGATATAACTACTCATCGTTGACTTTTTCCCTGGTAAGAAATGCCGTGTCGGGTCTGGTACATGCTGTATTACGGCCCAGGTAGCTCTGACGTATTAAAGAAAATACGAGAGCGAACGACCCGGAAATAATCGTTATTAAGCAAAGGAATAACTATAAGAAATCGCTCATGCATCCGGTGCTACAGGCGGATGAAACGCCTATTGTGTGGGCTACGTCAGTGCGGCAGGTTGCGTGGGGGAATATGTTCAGGCGATGTCAGGCAGGGGCCCCTGATGGTTGACGGGGATACCGGTAATGCGGGGCTGGTTTTTCTTCACCTGTTGCAGTCGGAAGAAACCCTTACGCTGACTTTCTTGAGCCGGTGTTTTGAGTTCATTAGCCAGAGCCTGCAATGGTTTGTCATCCATAATTTAACTTTCTTCTGATGTTGGAATGAACATATCAAAATCAGGAAATGACAAGTTTATTACAGGCTCAGGCTGCGGTCAGTAAAGCATCGCATCCGGCGATAGATGCTGCATTAAATTTAAGATTCAGCTTCCTCTTCAGCCACCCGTACGCCAATCTTCAACACTTCATTATCTTCTTTCTCGGCCACCGTCCAGATCATCCCGGCAAACTCTACCTGGTCACCGACAACCGGTGCCGCGCCTAACAACTGCTGGACAATTTCACCCAGCGTTTGCTGCTTATCACGATATTCTCGCCCGTCTTCCAGGCCATATATCAGCGCAACATCAGCATATTTGGCGCTGGCTTCGAGAATGAAGTCACCAAAGAAGCGTTGATCCAGCGCGACCGGTGGCGACTGGCTGAACAGTTTACCGAGCGCCGGAAGATCGCGTTCCCGACCAATTACACACAATACATCGCCTTCGCGCAGTCGGGTGCTGCCGGTAGGATGAAGCAGCTGGTTATCACGAAACAGTGCCGCAATACGCGTCTCTTTTGGCATATGCAAATCGCGCAGTGCCGCGCCCACGCACCATTTATCGGCACTCAATTGATAAACAAACTGCTCCCACGGATTTTCCGGATGAATATCCAGGCCAACGCGTGACACCGGACGTCCGACGGGCGGAACCACCACTTTGGCTTTTTTCGCCGCCCACGAGAGTGATGTTCCCTGCAAGAGCAGTGAAACCAGAACCACAAAGAAGGCGACATTAAAGAACAGACGTGCATTCTCCAGCCCCGCCATCATCGGGAACACGGCCAGAATAATCGGCACCGCGCCGCGTAATCCCACCCAGCTGATAAACACGCGCTCACGCAGATTGAAGCCACGGAATGGTAGCAATCCGGCAAATACCGAAAGAGGACGGGCGAAGAAAATCATCCATGCGGACAAAATGAGCGCCGGAATGGCAATAGGTAGCAGATCGCTTGGGTTAACCAACAGCCCCAGCACCAGGAACATGGCGATTTGCGCCAGCCAGGCGAGGCCGTCGAAATTTTGCAGAATGCCGTAGCGGTTGCGAATCGGGCGATTACCCAGCAGAAAACCGCACAGATAAACAGCCAGAATACCGCTGCCTTCCAGCGCCGTGGTTAAAGCAAAAATTAAAATACCGCCGCTTAATGCCAGCAATGGATATAAACCGGCGGGCAGGGCGATGCGATTAATCATTTGCAGCAGTAAATAACCACCGCCAAGACCGATGACAATCCCGAGGCCAAATTGCTGCAGAATATCGACCACGAACATCCAACTGACACTGCTTTCATGTTGCTGGATCATCGCAATCAGGGTAATCGTCAGAAAGACCGCCATTGGATCATTACTGCCGGATTCAATTTCCAGCGTCGAGCCAACACGTTCGTTAAGCCCCTTACCACCCAGCAGAGAAAAGACCGCTGCAGCATCGGTGGAGCCGACGATAGCGCCGATTAATAAGCCTTCAATCAAATCAAGATTAAACAGCCACGCCGCCATCATGCCGGTTAAACCTGAGGTGATAAGTACGCCCAGCGTCGCCAGCGACAGTGCCGGTCCTAACGCCACACGAAAGGAACTGGCCTGAGTGCGCATCCCGCCGTCGAGCAAAATAATCGCCAGCGCCAGGTTACTTACCATGTAGGCGAAGGGGTAATTATCAAACGGGATACCGCCGACGCCATCGACTCCTGCCAGCATGCCGATCGCCAGAAAAATAACCAGAATAGGAATGCCAAGACGGGAAGAAAATGAACTAAGTAATATACTGCTGGTGACAAGGATGGATCCTAAGATGAAAAGGCTAATTATTGTTGTGGCATCCAACGGTCGGTTACTCCTGATTACGCTGTCTCTTATATAAACCCTACCATATTAGCGGCAGAGACAGCGTTTTACTTAGCCCTGAAGCGTGATTTTTTTACATTTTAAGAACAGGATGACCGCTAATCGTCAACTGAGTGCCTTCCTGGGTGTTATTAAGCATGGCTTGTGCGCCCAACGGCAGCGTAACCGTACGTTGTTCATGACCAAAATCGAGGCCGGTAATGAGTGGAATCGACAGTCGGGAACGCAAAAACGCGTACACTGACTCCAGGTTGTAACCTGCGTCATAATCATTAGGCGTGCTGCCGCTAAAGCTACCGAGAATAATCGCCTTCTGACGTGGCAAAATTCCAGCATGATAGAGCTGCAACAGCATACGTTCGACGCGGAAAGGATGCTCGTTAATATCTTCCAGCACCAGAATACCGTTTTCGATTTGCGGCATCCACGGTGTACCAATCAGTGAAATCAGCATCGCGAGATTGCCTCCCCATAACGTGCCTTCGGTCTGACATGTCGGGCCTTCCCCTTGCCATTCAATGGTGAAGGTTTCATTGCGTAACGCCAGCCAGAAATGGTGCTCGGTAAAGGCGTTCAGTTCATCCGCGCCAAAGTTTGCTACCAGCATGGGGCCGCTAAAGGTGATGACATTGCCATGCGCCAGAAGACCGCACTGAATGGCGGTAAAATCGCTATGTCCGCAAATGAGCAACGGGTCATGTTGTTGGCGAGCCACCAGTGCCTGCCAGTCAATATCTGCCAGTAAACGACTGGCACCGTAACCGCCGCGTACAGCCAGCACGATGGTGTTGGGGGTGGTCAGTCTGGCAAGGGAATTGAGATCTTCCAGACGCTCCGTTTCCGTACCCGCAAAACGCTCACAACGACGGGCAATAACCTCGACGTTATTGACCTGATGCCCCGCGTCGGTAAGGCGCTGGATACCACGCAGCGCGGCGTGCTGTTTAATGCAGTAACCCGATGGGGCAATTAAGTGAAACAGAGACATGGCAATTCCTTGCTGACAACAGAAACGAAATGTATATCATGCCGCTTAGGTGTGCCGTTGTCACCTCAACGGCGATTCCAGGCTATAAGGATAGAAGAAGTGAAATTGAGATGGTTTGCCTTTTTGATTGTGTTATTAGCGGGTTGTTCATCAAAGCATGACTATACGAACCCGCCGTGGAACGCGAAAGTTCCGGTGCAACGTGCGATGCAGTGGATGCCAATAAGCCAGAAAGCCGGTGCAGCCTGGGGCGTCGATCCACAATTGATCACGGCGATTATCGCTATCGAATCGGGTGGTAATCCGAACGCGGTGAGTAAATCGAATGCCATTGGTTTGATGCAGATAAAAGCTTCAACCTCCGGACGTGATGTATATCGTCGTATGGGCTGGAGTGGTGAGCCGACGACCAGCGAGCTGAAAAATCCGGAGCGTAATATTTCAATGGGAGCGGCTTACCTGAATATTCTGGAAACCGGCCCGCTGGCAGGTATTGAAGATCCGAAGGTACTGCAATATGCGCTGGTGGTGTCATACGCTAACGGGGCAGGTGCGCTGCTACGGACTTTCTCGTCAGATCGGAAAAAGGCGATCAGCAAAATCAACGATCTGGATGCTGACGAGTTCCTCGATCACGTAGCGCGAAATCATCCTGCGCCGCAGGCTCCGCGCTATATCTACAAACTTGAGCAGGCACTGGACGCGATGTAAATCAGTCGCGCACTTTGTCCGCTTTTTTCCGGGCTTCTCGCTCGAGAGAGAAAATAATCCGCTGTAATTGCCGCTCCACCGTCGGGCTGACGTTAAGAAAACGGAAGCTCAGACGGGGAGTGGTGATGGTTTCATTCTTGCCATCAATCACTTTGCGCTCGCTGATGGAGATTAACTGGGCGTCAAAGTGAAAAACACCCCATTGCCCCATGTTGACTTCAATCTGAGCGAAGCGCATGCCTTCGTGCAATCCGGCAGGCTTTGCTGTTTCCAGTAATGCGCCCATGCCGCCTAACGATAAATCATACAGGCGGAAACGTAACGTACTGTTATCCGCCAGTTTGGTCTGGCAAAAATAAGGCGGATGGAGTGGGGCGGAGATGCGGAAATATCGGCGTCGTTGTACAAACCACAAGGTGGGAGGCGGTACGGTAATAAATGCCGGAAGCTGCAAGTATTCACTCTGCTGTAGTTGTTCAACAGTAAACTCGACTTTCGCACCCTGAGTTTCGGCGGTAATGGTAATGTGCTGCGCCTTTAGCACGGCGATGTTGTCTTCGGCCTGGCTGCCGAAATCCAGCACCAGTTTATCCGGAGTTATTGCCAGTATTTTGCTGATCAGCTGCCCGCCATTCCAGCTAATACGCAAAGGAATTGCGGCTTTGTGCAAATCGCGTAACACGCCCAGGACGGCTAACGGATTTTGTTTCAGGAACTGCTCATGGTAATGACTCACGCGGAAAAACTCCTGACTGACAAACTGTCTTAGGTTTATCGGTCACAGTTAACAAAACTTAATACAAATGCGTGAATATTTTTTACATGTCGTTCTTAAATCAGCCGACATACGCCCAGCATCGATCCCGCCCTTGCCTATACTTAGAGCGTTGACGTAAGCATTTCTTGCGTCCGATTCATCGAAACGAGGGCCTGAACATGGGAATTATTGCCTGGATTATTTTTGGCCTGATAGCCGGCATAATCGCCAAGCTAATCATGCCGGGACGTGATGGTGGTGGATTTTTCCTGACCTGTATTCTCGGGATAGTCGGTGCGGTGGTCGGCGGCTGGCTGGCGACCATGTTTGGCATTGGCGGCACCATCAGCGGTTTTAATTTGCACAGCTTCCTGGTGGCGGTGGTGGGCGCTATCCTGGTGCTGGGCGTATTCCGCCTCCTGCGAAGAGAATAAGATTTTCATAAGGCGGATAGTGATACAGATGCCGCTATCCGCTTTCACATCAGAACGTATACTCGATACCTGCCCAGAAATTGCGACCTTCTTCAATAAACCCTTCACTGTAGGCATATTTGGTATCAAACAGGTTATTGACCGACGCATTGACGCTGAAGCCATGACCTAAGGTGTAATCGGCTCGAATGTGGGTCACCGCAAAACCGGCGGCTTTTTGTGAACCGTCACTGTTGCTGTAGCTGGAGGAACGCGCCTCTTCCGACAGCGTTACGCTTAACGGCTCCCACGGTTTGAGAGTCATCCATGCGGTCATTGTCTGCGTTGGCAGATCGGTTATCTTGCCGATGTCTTTGCGTTTGGCGTCAGCGTGGATCAGGGCGTAGCTCAATCCTACATCCAGTATATTGCTGATTTTCCCCTTAATACCGGCATCCAGACCGCTGTAATCCACCGTGCCGCTGTTCTGATTTTGAATGGTATCGGCATCGATATTGTGCGAGAGGATGGCATCACTCACCCGGTTATAGTAAACGCTGACCTCAAACCCCCAGTCGTGCGTGAAGGCACCATTCCAGGTTAAATCCACCCCGCGCGCGCGTTCCGGTTTGAGCTGCGGGTTAACAATCGCTATCTGGTTATACGCAGGTTTGGACGTGGTATAGCGTTCTTTCAGCGTCGGAAAGCGTGTGCGGTCATAGTACGAAAGCGCCAGCGTGTCTTCATTGGCAAAGTGGTATTTCCCCATCACCTGCCAGTTAAAAGCTGACTGATTGTTGTCGTCATAATGGGTGATACTGCCATCTTTCTCATGTTTTTTCGCTTCTACGCTATCGCGCCAGTCATAGCTGATTCCAGCCACGACATCGACATTATCGGCAGCAGCCCATTGATATTCACTGGCGAGCGACCAGGTACGATCTTCATAGCGATCGTAAGCGGCGTGCGGCGCACCTTTTTCCCGGTGTACGTCATCTTTCCAGTTAACGGCAAACGACAGCAGATCGTTTTCACGCACATCGGCTGCCAGTTGTAACCCGGCACCGTCGCTGTAATCGGAATAATGGCTGTAGCTGCCTTTTTTATTTTTCAAATCAGCCAGCGAGTTGTACATCATTAGCGTATTTTCAAAGGTGTCGCGATACAGCCGACTTTTCAGGGTAAAACGATCGTTTAGTTGGGTCGTTCCCTGATAATAAAAACTTTCTTTGTCATACTCTGGCCACTGCCAGTAGCGTGATTTTTGACCACTATTTCCACTGTATGGCGGGTTATCTTTTTCACCATCCTGCTTAATGTAAGTCAATGTGTATTCATCGTTTTCGCGTGGTGTAAAACCGAGCTTCACAATGCCGCGTTTATCATCAGCCGATGAATTAATCATCTTGCCGTGTTTGCCTGCAATATCATTATTTACACCATGCGGCAGGCCGAGAAAATCCTGCTTTAGCTGGCTACCGCTGACTTGCAAATACCCCAGATCGCTGCTGGCGGCAAATGAAGCATGCATATCGTAGGCATTGTCCTG
The DNA here is from genome assembly GCF_046486595.1 of Escherichia sp. WS3063. NCBI lineage: Bacteria > Pseudomonadati > Pseudomonadota > Gammaproteobacteria > Enterobacterales > Enterobacteriaceae > Escherichia > Escherichia sp. WS3063. The sequence continues at coordinate 50,453 of NZ_JBJQKY010000022.1, read as the reverse complement.
GCTACGGCTCCATCCCTGGCGATATCCCAGACTTGCTTCCAGAGGTTTTGTTGGCTTCTGGGTGGTGATATTAATGGCTCCGCCCATCTGATTAGGCCCCTGAAGCAGCGACGAATACCCTTTGGAAACTTCAACTGCCCCCAAATTGTTGGTCAGAATCCGCGCCAGATCGAGGTTGCCGTCATAGGGAACATAAATGGGCACACCGTCGAAATAGACTGGCACCTGACGACTATCAAAGCCACGAACTTTGACCTGTTCTTCGTTGCGGCTACCTGACTTTTGCAGCACCACGCCGGGGACGACACTTAATGCCTGAGCGACATTCTGTTTATCCAGGGCCTTCATGGTGGGTTGATCGAGAACGGTGGTCGTCGTCGATGATACCGGACTGGACCATACGGTCAGCGTGTCACTCTCCTGAGCCGCTACGGCCTGCTGGGTAAAGGCAAGTGATAATGCTGTGCAGAGATAACGTTTTTTGAGTCTCATAGAATAAATTCCGTTTAACAAAGAATTAAATAGAGGCTGCGGGTTGCAGACTGACTTTAATGTCAGCTGGTGTCGCGTAATAAGGCGCGGAGGTAATAAAAAGGCGAATGCCGCAGTCGAGGTAATTTTTGAGTGTTGTCAGATTAATTCCGCCGGTCAGAGCCAGCGTGCAGTGAGGAGCCAGCGACGGTGCTATTTGCGCAATTTCAGTTGCCTGTTGCGGATTAAATTTGTCGAGCTGAAGTACGTCTGGTTGCGCGCGTAACGCGGCGATTGCCTCTTTCGGCGTGTCGGCTTCAACAACTATTTTCTTCTCGGGTGCGTGGCGACGTAACTGATTGATTGCGCCTGACCAGTCCTGATTGTCATGAAGAAAATGACGGTGGTTGGCAAACAATAATATGGTTTCCGCACATCCGGCACGATGAATCAGTCCTCCGGCAGCCAGAATTGCCTGCGAGGCCAGTAAGCGGGTGCCCGGAATTGCTTTTCGGGTGCAGGCGATATTGCCATCAGGGTAACGTTCACGAAGTAACGCCAGCATTTGAGCGAGATAATCAGAAACACCGCAACTCCACTCCAGCACATTCTGGACTGCCTTCCATCCCTGATGAAGTGCTGCGGCATTACCTTGCGCACGGATTAGCCGCTGACCCGCGTTCGCTTGTGAACCGTCGCTGACTGCGTCATCAATAGTTAATCCCAGCGTAGTTAACATCTTACACGCGACAGAAATTCCGCTGACGCAGCCGCCCTGACGGTGAAAAAACTCTATATAGCCATGCTGGTGTCCAATATTTAATGCTCGCGTGGTCAGGTCACCGCCCTGGATATCTTCCAGAAGTAACGCATCGATTTGTGCCTGAGAAAGGAAAATCATCGCAGTGCCTCCTGCGGTACGCTATCCCACCAGATGAGCGCCCAGTCGCGGCTGGCAGGGGCGAGGGCACGAGCATCTTGTTGTTGATACCAGTGATATAACCGCTCACGCTCATCGTCGTTAAGCGCGCCAATACTCCAGCTGACGTTCTGCTCAAAACGTTCCCAGGTGCTGTTATCCTGTTGGCAATTTTGTCCACGGATAAAATCAACGTGGGCATAAATTCCCATCTGATACAGGACGTTGAGCGCAAATATATAGTTGGGTAATTCGATCACTTCCCGACCAGCCGCCCGCTGAATGGCTGGAGAGACGAACGAGGTGCTGACCAGATGAGTCGTATAGACGCGAAGCCGTGCCTGATTATTCAGTTTGCTCATTGCCTGGCGCATATCAGCCACCAGAGTGGAGCGGGAAGCCACGGCAATATCGCAGCGTGGCAGGTCACTCCAGTCCTCTTCCCAGGCGCGCTGGATCCAGTGGACATTGTCTGCCTTTAGCGCGGCGGCGCGACGGGCGGCAACGTTCAGCATCCCCTGACTGTAATCAACGCCATAAATCGTCGTGAGTTTGTCAGCCAGCGCCAGCGATACGGTACCCGGTCCGCAGCCCATATCGAATAAGGTCTGCGCGCCTTGCAGATCAATTTTAGCGGTCAGTTGTTGCAGGTAGCTGTCCGTAGGCGAGGCGCAATTTTCCGCCATTTTTTCCGCCCGTTGATCCCAGTGATCCGGCGTTTTTTCTGTGCGATGGGCCAGCCTGAGTTGCTGAAGGTAAAGGTCTGCAAAATCAATATCGTCAATGAGCATGATTTTTCCTTAGTGCTTAATTGCAGAGAGGTGATGGTGAATCTGGTCGGCAGAAACCCGGTACAGGGCAGCCAGTTTTTTCGTTGTTAACTGTTCGGTCGGTAAGCCTTGTGTTACTCGTCCATCTGGCTCTACCTGGATAATGCTGTCGGCAATGGCGTTGGCATGGAGCGGATGATGAGTCGACATTAACATTGTCATGCCGTTATTTTTGAGCTGCGCCAGCGTGTCCAGTAGTTGGATCTGATGACCGAAATCGAGGCTGGAGGCAGGCTCATCCAGTAATAACAAGCGCGGTTGCTGGACGAGTGCACGGGCGATTAAAGCCAGCTGACGTTCACCGCCGCTAAGCGTATTCCAGCGTCGTGTCGCCAGATGCAAAATGCCCAGCTTTTCCAGTTGCTCCGTTGCTTTCAGGCGTTCTTGCTTACCGGGAACGGAAAAAGCGCCTATGGTGGGGGCCAGGCCCATCAACACCATATCCAGCACACTAAAAGCAAAAATGCCGTCGTGCGCCTGCGGCACCCAGGCAATAGCCTGCGCGCGCTGGCGATGGCTGAGTGTCTGCACAGGGAGGCTATCCAGTAAGATCTCGCCTTTTAATAACGGTATAACGCCAAGAATGGAGCGCATGAGTGTGGTTTTGCCGCAACCATTGGCTCCTAACAGACAACAAATTGTTCCTTGCGACAGGGTGAAGGACACGTCGCGTAGCACCGGATGGCGGGAGTAACCCAGAGACGCATGACGGACGGCAAGCAAAGTCACTGGCGACCTCCGCGTAACAACAAAAACAGGAAAAACGGTGCGCCAACAAAAGCGGTCAGAATGCCAAGTGGGATTTCTGTTGTTCCAATGCTGCGTGCCAGCGTATCGGTAAGCAGGAGCAGAATCGCGCCAGTACACATTGCCATGGGCAACAGCTGCTGATGGTTATGACCGGTCAACAAGCGGGCAATGTGCGGAACGACCAGGCCGACCCAACCAATTATGCCCGCTATTGCTACCGTGCTGGCGGTGATTAGTGTGGCGCAGACAATCAATCCAAAGCGCAGACGTGTCACGTTCAGTCCCAGCGAACGGGCTTCGTCGTCGGAAAGTGTGAGTAAATTCATGCGCCAGCGGAGAAAAAACAGGGGCAAGGAGCCTATGAGAATGATCGGTGCAGCATAGCAGAGATCGCGTAAGGTCACGGTGGACAGCCCCCCCAGCAACCAGAAGGTAATTGACGGTAACTGGGTGTAAGGATCGGCCAGCGTTTTTATTAGCGATATCCCCGCTCCGCACAATGTTCCTAACGCAATGCCTACCAGCACCAGGGTTAAGATCGGATCGTGGCGGGTCACCCGACGCGTAATCAACCAGACGCCCGCGACCACCATCAGCCCGCCGCAAAATGCGTACAGCTGGATGTAAACAATGGATAATCCCCACAGGATTGCCGCGCAGGCACCAAGTCCGGCACCGGCGGAGACGCCTAAAATATCCGGTGACACTAAGGGATTACGGAACATTCCCTGATAGGTGGTTCCGGCCCCTGCCAGCGCCGCGCCCAGAAACAGCGCAGCAAGAATACGCGGCACGCGGATTTGCCAGAAGACAATTTGTTCCTGCACAGGAACATTTTCTTGACGAAGAATGAGCGCCAGCAGTTGCTGCATATCGAGATGATAAGCCCCACTTACGGCGGCAAAAGTGATACTGATAGCTGCCAGCAGCAAAATACATCCGTTTACGGTTCTCATTAGCTCGCCACCAATTTTTGATAGTCGGCGTCACTGAGTGAACAATGCCAGAACAGTTGGGCATAATGCTGCATGTCACTTTTAAACTGACGATTGATGGCGGGATCCAGCCAGGCGTGAAGTCTGCGTAATCCCAGAAGACGGTTGATTCCCGGCGGGGCATCCAGCCAGCCAAAGGGCAGGCCACTTAAAAATAAGATGCGTTGTTCCGCAACCGCTTTCACGCCCTGCCAGAGAGGATCACGACGAATAAAATCTGCAGTAACGGCCTCCTGAACCAGAATAATATCCGGCTGCCAGCGCAGGAGATTTTCCATGGAAACCTGTGTCAGACCGTGGCGATCGGCTATTTGCGCGACGTTATGCAAACCTAATAATTCCGCCGCCTCGGTATGCAACGAACCCTGTAAGCCCGTTTCCAGCCCTCGAGGACCGCGCGCAGCATAAAAGCTGAGGTTAGCGGCGGGTGAGGTGGCGAATGCCTGAGCTTCACCAACGAAGCGGCTGGCGAGATTGGCTTGTTCTGCGGCGCGGTGCTCTTCGCCTAACGTTTTGCCAAGCGTTGTTAACTGTTCTGCTGATTGTTCCAGTTTCCCGTTAAGCAATAACCAGGGTATTTGTGTCTGTTCGCTAACCTGCCGTGCCTGGGAGATCCAGGTTTCATCCGTATTGCCGCAATCAACGACCAAATCGGGATGTAACGCCATAAGCCCTTCCAGCGAGAGTGTGCTGGCGCGCCCGGCGAGTCGTCCCAGCCTGGGGAACTGGCGAATGTGCTCTGGCAATGGAATTAATGCCTGACGGGCAAAATCAAAAGAGGAAAAACCGACCATTTTTTCTGGCGCGACAGCCAGCAATAGTAAATCGGCGGGCGCGCCTGCGCTGACGATGCGTGTAATGTTTTGGGCTTCGGGAAGCGTCAGTGAGGCCCAGAATTTGACTGATTGTGCAAAGGACGGCAGATGATGCAGGAACAATGTCGACGCAAGAATCTGTGTAAACCTCCGTCTGGTTAGTGACATAAGTAATATCCTGATAATTAAAACCGCTATATACTTACACATATAGCGAAAAAGATCATGTTTGATGTCAAAATTTGTCTAAAGAGACAGAATGATTTGCTTGTTTCTTAAATAACACTTTGTTCCACAAGAAAATTGTCAGGGAGAATGGGGAGTGGGGGGGAAATATAAATAGAGGTGTAATGATTAACAAGTTGATAAAATAAAAATAAAATCTTCTCTGATAAAAGAAAATAAAGGCATAGACCGTAGAAAGAGTGGTATTTGGTATTTCGTGGTGAAGAAAGAGCAATGCCAATTTTATGCACGTAATGGCATTGCTCGATATACAGTAAAGTTAAGGCGTAGGTTCCGCCTCATTTTGTTTTACCGGCTGTGTTGTTGATTCACTGAGTGGACGCGTCGCCGGAACATTGTCGCACGGTTGCTCTTTCGGGCAGATCAAATCCAGCATTTTCAGCGTCACGCCATTGGTCCAGCCAAAGCCATCCTGTAATGGATATTCGCCACCGCCGCCCCCTGTTCCGGTGGTGCTGACATCATATTTTTCCACCAGCTTTTTCTCCCGGTCATAGGTGTGCTGAACATTGGTCAGGAAGTGCCAGCTAATGTCCATCGCCACCTCTTTTTGCCCGTAGTTTTGTAATCCTTCTGTCGCGACCCACTGTAACGGTGCCCAGCCATTTGGCGCATCCCATTGTTGCCTACTTTTCACCGACGTGGTGTTCAGGCCGCCGGGTTGCAGCAGATGTGTTTTCGTCGCCGTCGCCATTTTGTTGGCGCGATCTTTCGCTGCCGCATTGACGTACAGCGGGAACAGGGCGGCCGCGGTTAACTGATTGCGCACTTTATGACTTTTCAGGTCGTAATCGGCATACCAGCCTTGTTGATCGTTCCACAGGTATTTTTCGATCCCTTTTTGACGGGCATTTGCCAGCGTTTCGTACTGGTTTGCCATCGCGTTATCTCCGGCAGCTTTGCTGGCGCGGGCGAGGATTTTTTCCATTTTAAACATCAGGCTGTTCAGATCGACCGGTACGATGCTGGTGGTGCGTAAGGTATTTAACTGCTGCGGGTTGTCCATCCAGCGCGAGCTGAAATCCCAGCCAGACGCAGCGGCAGAGCGCAGGTCGCGGTAAATTTCAGTGGCAGGTCGATTCGGATTGCTTTTGGCGGTGGCAATATCTTCCACCCATGACTCTGGTCGTGGCGTATCGCGATCGTCCCAGTAGCGGTTGAGAAGGGTACCATCCTGAAGTTTGACAACGCGTTTTTCCTGTTGTCCGGCTTGCAGGTTTTCAACACCGTCCATCCAGTAAGCATATTCTTTTTGCATTTGCGGCAGGTATTGCTTCAACGCGGCATCGCCTTCATGCTGCGCCAGTAACTCTACCATCATGGCAAAGAAGGGCGGTTGCGAGCGGCTTAAATAGTAACTGCGGTTGCCGTTGGGAATATGACCGTAAGTGTCTATTTCATGAGCAAAATTGGCCACCATATCCGCGACTTTATCCCAGTGACCGCTTTCGGCAAGTCCTAACATGGTGAAGTAACTGTCCCAGTAATATACCTCGCGAAAACGTCCGCCCGGCACGACATAAGGTTCCGGCAGCGGTAACAGAGAATCCCATTTTTCTGTGTTTTCGGTAGAACGCGTTAATACCGGCCAAAGTCCGTCAATATGTTCGCGCAGTGACTGCCCCTCTGGCGGAACATATTTCTCGCCTTCTTTCGGCAGGGTGAAATTGACGTTAACGAAATGGCGCAGATCAAATCCGCTCTGGTTTTGCTGCATCCGATAATCAGCAAGGATCATCAGCGGATCGCTGTTCGGCACGGCATCGGCAAAGGTTTTTTGGTCCGGAAAAAGTTTGGCGTTTTGCACATCATTAAACAGCGGCCCTAATAAAATATCAGGCGGCTGTGGTGTTACCGGTGTTTCTTCTGCCTGCACCGATAGCGCAGCGAAACACAAAAAGATACAGGCTGGAATTAACGCCATTTTTTGCGGGCGAGAAGGTGCGGGGGATTTCATCAATCATTCTCCTTTGGCGAAACCGAATAAAACGGTATTCAAGTATCAGAAAACCTTAGTTCAGGATCGCACTAGCTGCATGATCGAAATCTCATTCTGCGAACTGTCAGGCATTTTAGAAAAGGGAATTAAAGGGATAAATAACGGCGAAATAGAGTGATCAAATAACGTCTGTTTATTAGCCAGCCAGCGGCGTTGGGTTCGTGATTAGCGAAGAAAAATCATCATAAATTGGTGAAAAATATAACAGGTAGTTAAAAACCATTAGTGCTGAGTAAATTGCCGGATGACATCAGAACGATGCCATCCGAACAGTGGCTTAACCCTGACGGTTGAAACGTTGCCTTTTAACGTCCAGCGTTAGCGTTTCTTCTGGTTGTATCGCATACAGTTTCTCACCCTGCTGGCAAATCCAGCCAATCCCCAGTTCACGGGCGATTAGGGCGCTGTGGGATACCGGACTTCCGGCGCTAAGGCAGATACCTTTTACAACCGCCGGATCCAGTTGCAGTACTGTGGAAGGATAAATGTTCTCCGCCAGTAGAATAGTTGGCGAGTTAAACTGCGGGAGTTCTTCTTTCGTTTGGGTCAGGTGGACCAGGGTGCGATGCAGAAGATCGTCCACATCAATATAGCGAGCTTGTAGATATTCATCATCCAGTTGCTGGTATTGCTGGCTAAGTTCTTTAAGAACTTGCTGCCAGGCATATTCTGCCGTGCAATGTTCATGCTGAAGGAGTTCGCTTGCCGCCGCCAGCAGTTCCGGATCATCTAACAGTGTATGGTGACCAGAAAAGATTGCGGCAATATCGTCAAGCCCGCTGGCTTCTGCTTTCGCTGTTAACGTCATCAGATCTAATAACGTGAAGTCAATAGCCTGGCGTAATCGATCTTGTTCTTCTTCCACGGTCAGGGTTGATTTTGCCTGTACCGTACATAAAACTGGTTGATAATAAAAGGCTTTACCCGAAACAGGCGGAACGGGACGCAGAGTAGGTGGAGCGACTTCCTCCGTTTCACCAAAGTTATCTTCAGCCAGCTGACGGAAAGCGATCAGTGCCTCTTCAGCTTCTGGCCCTTTCGCAATCAGGCGCAGCGTATCGTTATAGCGAACTTGTAGTAACGCAATCTGGTTAATACTCTCTGGTGTGACGCATTTGCCGTTTTTTTCCAGCAACATATCGGCATTAAATGTCGATAAGGTATAAACCAGCCGGGAGGCCGGACGTACATGCAGGCCGTTACGGTTTTTTATGACCACCGCCAGAGAACGGGCTTCTTCATCGTACGCAGGACATGTGTCAGAGATTTTAGTGTCGGAGGACGGTAAACCCAGTTGTTCACGTTTGGCTTCCAGCGCATGCATAGCGTCAAAGATAACTTTGTCGATATCCGCTCCCGAGGCCGCGCTGACCGTTGCTGCCAGTGTACCTTCGACCAACGGCGCAGCACACAAACGTACTTTTGCGGCGATCTTGGGAGCCAGCAATTCCAGCGCAGTTTCAGCACTCAATAATGCGCTACCCATATCCATCATGACCAGCACATGGTCGGCATCAGCAACAGATTCGATGGCCTCCATCACTTTGACGGCATCGGTACCAATAGGATTTTGTGGATCGTCAATTCCCGCGGCAATGGCGATTTTACAACTATCACTCATTAACATCTGACGGGCTAATTCACCGACACCTTCTCCCAGTCGGCTGCTATGTGAAACTATGACCAGGTTTACCATCACCAATTCCTTACTCTTTTGCGGCTAACGCCAACATTTGCATCATAAACATCACCGAGGTCGCGCCGGGATCCTGGTGACCAATACTGCGTTCACCGAGATAACTGGCGCGGCCTTTGCGGGCTTGCATCGTAATCGTACTTTGTGCAGCGGATTCGGCGATTCTACTGGCAGCTTCGAGCGCCACCGGAACAGAGAGATTTTGCTCGCTGGACTGACGTAACGATTCCACCACCGGCACCCACACATCACACATGGTTTTATCGCCAGGTTCGGCTTTCCCGCGACTGATTACGCCGTCCACGCCATCGCGGAACATCTGATAAAGCTCTTCCAGTGTCAGGCTTTGCCGTGCCTGGGTCGCCTGTGCGGCGCGGATAAAGAAGGTACCGAACAGCGGACCACTGGCACCACCGACGCTGGAAAGCAGCGTCATACCGGTATTCTTGAGAATGAAACCGATATCTTTATCTGCGATAGCAGGGAGTTTTTCCACCACTTTGCTAAAGCCTCGGTTCATATTTAGCCCGTGGTCAGCGTCGCCAATTTCGCGATCCAGTCCGGTAAGATACTCGCTCTCGGTGCTGAAAATATCGCCACAACGAGTGAGCCAGTTAACAATTTGAGTTCTGCTCAGTGACATTGCTTTCTCCTTATTTACCCCAGTTAAGGGCCGGGGTGTGGACCGGGGCGTCCCAGAGTGCCAGCGTTTCGTCATCAACTTTCAGTAAGGTGATTGAGAAACCGGTCATATCCAGTGAGGTGCAGTACGCGCCAATTAAATTACGTTCGATAGTCAATCCCGCTTGCTGGCAACGTGTGGTCAGGCGGTTATAGACGCCGTACAGCTCAGAAAGCGGAGTTGCGCCAAGATTGTTAACCAGCGCAATCACCCGATCGCCAGACTGGAGCGGTTGTTTGGTTTGTTGTTCTTCCTGCCAACTGCCTTGTTGATAATCCCAGAAACGCAAAGTGCGATGGTATGAGCCATTTTCCAGCAGGGTGTCGAACATTTCATCGACGGTTTGATCAAGGGAAGAGAAGGAGCGGCGGTCAATACCCGGCTCACCATGAATGCCGACGCCAAACTCCATCTCATTATCCGCCAGGGTAAAAGAAGGTTTGCCCGCGGCAGGAACGGTACAGGCACCGAGAGCGATACCTATTGAATGGCCTTGATTATTCAACTTACGCCCCAGTTCCGCACAGGCGTCCAGTGAGTCGCCACGCTCCGCCGCTGCACCTACGAGTTTTTCAATTAATACGGTGTTGGCAACGCCGCGCCGCCCGGCGGTATAAAGACTGTCTTTTACTGCAACGTCGTCATCAATGACCACAGTGGTCACTTTTACGCCGCTATCGTGCAGTAACTCGGTTGCTGTTTCGAAGTTAAGAATATCGCCGGTGTAATTTTTGATAATCAACAGTACACCTTCGCCGCCATCAATTTGCATGGCGCATTCAAAGATTTTATCGGGCGTCGGTGAGGTGAAAATTTCGCCCGGACAGGCTCCCGAAAGCATCCCCTGACCGATATAGCCACAGTGCATCGGCTCGTGTCCGCTGCCGCCACCCGACAGCAGGGCGACTTTACCTGCAACGGGGGCATCAGCTCGGGTGACATACACCGGATCCTGGTGCAGTGTCAGCGATGGATGCGCTTTCGCCAGTCCTGCCAGTTGTTCGTCCAGTACGTCTTGCACATCATTGATCAATTTTTTCATTATTTTGCTCCAGCAATTACGGTAGGGCATGGATGATGTTCAACGACACGGCGACCACTGACTGCCGATGAATCCATTGTGCATCAGGCAAGGGAAAAGAAAATTAGCCCAAATTATGTTTCATAGTGAAACATATTCTTTAATGAATGTTCCATATTGAAACTTTTACGTGTATTAATACTTAAAATTGCGAGCCGGAACACCTTTTGTCATAAGGGATGCGGGATATGAGTGGCGCTTTTAACAACGATGGTCGGGACATATCTCCCTTAATTGCAACCTCCTGGGAGCGATGCATTAAGCTGATGAAACGGGAGACATGGAACGTACCACACCAGGCCCAGGGCGTGACATTTGCTTCTATTTATCGGCGTAAGAAAGCGATGCTGACGCTCGGGCAGGCTGCGCTGGAAGATGCCTGGGAATATATGGCACCGCGAGCGTGTGCGCTGCTTATCCTCGATGAAACCGCCTGCATTCTCAGCCGTAATGGCGATCCGCAAACCTTGCAGCAGCTAAGTGCACTGGGATTCAATGACGGCACGTATTGCGCCGAGGGAATTATTGGTACTTGTGCGCTATCATTAGCGGCTATCTCTGGTCAGGCCGTGAAAACGATGGCCGATCAACATTTCAAACAGGCACTCTGGAACTGGGCCTTTTGCGCAACGCCGTTGTTTGACAGCAAGGGCCGATTGACGGGAACAATAGCGCTGGCGTGTCCGGTTGAACAAACTACCGCAGCTGATTTGCCGTTGACGTTGGCAATCGCACGCGAGGTCGGAAATTTACTGCTGACGGACAGTTTGCTCGCTGAAACTAACCGTCATTTAAATCAACTTAATGCCCTGTTAGAAAGTATGGATGATGGCGTGATTAGCTGGGACGAGCAGGGTCATTTGCAATTTATCAACGCCCAGGCGGCGCGAGTCTTGCGCCTTGACGCGACGGCAAGTCAGGGACGAGCAATCACTGAACTCTTAACGTTACCCGCCGTATTGCAACAAGCAATAAAACAGGCACATCCGCTCAAACACGTAGAAGCAACCTTTGAAAGTCAGCACCAGTTTATTGATGCGGTGATAACCCTTAAACCGATAATAGAAACGCAGGGAACCAGCTTTATTTTGTTGCTCCATCCTGTGGAACAGATGCGGCAGTTAATGACCAGTCAATTAGGAAAAGTCAGCCATACCTTCGCTCATATGCCACAGGACGATCCGCAAACCCGCCGCTTGATTCATTTTGGTCGCCAGGCGGCGCGCAGTAGCTTTCCTGTCCTGCTTTGTGGAGAAGAGGGCGTGGGCAAGGCACTGCTAAGTCAGGCAATTCATAATGAAAGTGAGCGTGCAGCGGGGCCTTATATCGCCGTCAATTGTGAGTTATATGGTGATGCGGCGCTGGCGGAAGAATTTATTGGCGGCGATCGCACGGACAATGAAAATGGTCGTCTGAGTCGGCTGGAACTGGCGCACGGCGGCACGCTGTTTCTTGAAAAGATTGAATATCTGGCGGTGGAGTTACAGTCTGCTTTGCTTCAGGTTATCAAGCAGGGTGTTATCACGCGACTGGATGCGCGGCGTTTAATACCCATTGATGTCAAAGTGATTGCCACAACGACCGCGGACCTGGCAATGCTGGTGGAACAAAATCGCTTTAGTCGCCAGCTGTATTACGCGCTGCATGCATTTGAAATTACCATCCCGCCTCTGCGTATGCGGCGTGGCAGCATTCCGGCGCTGGTGAATAACAAATTACGCAGCCTTGAAAAACGCTTCTCTACGCGGCTGAAAATTGATGACGATGCCCTCGCTCGCCTGGTTTCTTGTGCATGGCCAGGCAACGATTTTGAACTTTACAGCGTCATCGAGAATCTTGCTCTGAGTAGTGATAACGGGCGCATTCGCGTCAGTGATTTACCTGAACATCTGTTTACCGAGCAGGCGACAGATGATGTCAGCGCCACCCGCCTTTCCACCAGTCTGTCATTTGCGGAAGTTGAAAAAGAGGCAATTATTAACGCAGCCCAGGTCACAGGCGGTCGCATTCAGGAAATGTCGGCTTTACTTGGAATCGGCCGCACTACGCTGTGGCGGAAAATGAAGCAACATGGCATTGATGCAGGGCAGTTTAAGCGCCGTGGATAGCGGGAGAGTATGTACTTTCCCGCTATGAATTGCTAATTAATAGCCACCATGACTGCCGTGATTTGGTCCACCATTTGAAGGTGGCATTGCCTTATCGGAGGGCGCAGGACCACGAGGGCCATCGCTGTGGCGGTGATGATGGTGGGGAACACAAGCACTCAACAGGCTTGCAAAGACAATTGCTAACAGGCTGAAGGTAAATGTTTTTTTCATGACAAACTCTTGAACGGTTAATGCACTGTGATTGTTATCACATAAAAGCTGCATTGTTAATATTGTCAGGAGTCTGATTATGAGTTTTGGTAACTCAGAATTGAAAGAAGACGCGTAGCAGGCGTAAAAAAGCCATTACGTGCAACTCACATAATGGCTCGTTATTAACCGCCAGAGTAGTATTAGCGGAATTAGACGTTGAACAGGAAGTTCATTACATCGCCATCTTTAACGATGTAATCTTTGCCTTCTGCACGCATTTTGCCTGCTTCTTTCGCGCCTTGTTCACCTTTGTAAGTGATGAAATCTTCAAACGAGATGGTTTGTGCACGGATAAAGCCTTTTTCAAAATCAGTATGGATTTTGCCAGCGGCCTGCGGCGCGGTTGCACCAACCGGAATGGTCCATGCACGTACTTCTTTCACCCCAGCGGTGAAGTAAGTTTGCAGGTTCAGCAGCTTATAACCGGCACGGATCACACGGTTCAGGCCCGGCTCTTCCAGCCCAAGCTCCTGCATAAACTCGTCACGTTCTTCGTCGTCCAGTTCGGCAATGTCTGCTTCAACAGCAGCACAAACCGGAACCACAACAGAACCTTCTTTCGCCGCGATTTCACGCACCTGGTCAAGATACGGGTTGTTTTCAAAACCGTCTTCGTTGACGTTGGCGATGTACATTGTTGGTTTCAGCGTCAGGAAGCTCAGGTAACGAATAGCCGCTTTCTCTTCAGCGCTTAAATCCAGCGCGCGCAGCATACCTGCGTTTTCCAGCTGGGGCAGGCATTTTTCCAGGACCGCCAGCTCAGCTTTCGCGTCTTTATCGCCACCTTTGGCTTTCTTCTGTACGCGATGAATCGCACGTTCACAGGTGTCGAGATCCGCCAGCGCCAGTTCGGTGTTGATAACTTCAATATCATCCGCCGGGTTAACTTTGCCGGAAACGTGAATGATGTTGTCATTTTCAAAGCAGCGAACAACGTGACCGATCGCTTCGGTTTCACGGATGTTGGTCAGGAACTGGTTACCCAGACCTTCGCCTTTCGATGCGCCTTTTACCAGACCGGCGATATCGACAAATTCCATGGTCGTGGGAAGCGTACGCTGCGGTTTTACGATTTCAGCCAGTTGATCCAGGCGAGGGTCAGGCATTGGTACGACGCCTGTGTTCGGCTCAATGGTACAGAATGGAAAGTTGGCCGCTTCAATACCGGCTTTGGTCAGCGCGTTGAACAGGGTAGATTTCCCGACGTTGGGCAAACCGACGATACCGCATTTGAATCCCATGATTTAAATCACCTTAATATCTTAATAATCAACCTGTTATTGCTAACAGATTGCAGAAATGGAAATAACTTTGCCTATTATACACGGCACTCGGCAAAAATGCCGCAGACAACGACTTATTGCGCTTTAAAGGCGTGCAATCGGTTCGTTGCTTTGGTCAAGCCATCTGTAAACCACATTTCAGTACAACGTGCCGCTTCGTCGATGGCTTCATCAATTAACTTCTGTTCACTAACAGGCGGTTTGCCTAACACAAAACCGACAACTTTATTTTTATCGCCTGGATGACCAATTCCGATGCGTAAACGGTGAAAGTTAGGGTTATTACCCAATTTACTGATGATGTCTTTCAGTCCATTGTGACCACCATGGCCACCGCCCAACTTAAATTTGGCGACGCCAGGAGGCAGATCCAGTTCGTCGTGGGCCACCAGAATTTCGTCCGGATTAATGCGGAAAAAACTGGCCATCGCCGCAACGGCTTTGCCGCTGAGATTCATAAATGTAGTCGGGACTAACAGGCGGACATCTTCGCCTCCAAGGGTGACTCGCGAAGTATAACCAAAGAATTTAGCCTCTTCGCGCAGCGGAGCGCGCAATCGCTCTGCCAGTAAGTCAACGAACCAGGCTCCAGCATTATGTCGCGTTGCGGCGTATTCAGCGCCGGGGTTCGCCAGGCCGACAATCAATTTAATCGTCACGTTTTTTTGTCCTGAGTGTGTACATAACTGGCGCGTAGTTTACTGGTTGCGGCCCCGCTTGACAAAAAACTGCGTATCAAATGCAGATAACGCAATAATTGCCTAAGTGGACTATTAGAAAGTCAAGGTGTTCAGGCGTTTATTTGTAAAGTTTTGTTGAAATAAGGGTTGTAATTGTGATCACGCCCGCACATAACCCACAGGGTGTTGTCTATACTTTACACATAAGGAAGAGGGGTATTCCCTGTTACAACCCAGAAAGTTCCGGAGGTGACATATGAAACGCAAAAACGCTTCGTTACTCGGTAACGTGCTCATGGGGTTGGGTCTGGTGGTAATGGTGGTCGGCGTGGGGTATTCAATCCTCAACCAGTTACCACAGTTTAATATGCCCCAGTATTTCGCACATGGTGCAGTGCTAAGTATTTTCGTCGGTGCCATTCTCTGGCTGGCGGGTGCCCGTGTTGGCGGGCATGAACAGGTGTGCGACCGTTACTGGTGGGTTCGCCACTATGACAAACGTTGCCGCCGTAGCGATAATCGCCGTCATAGCTAACAAATAATGCAGTTTGCTGACCAGTCAGTTTGCGCTGACTGGTCAATCTCGTACTTATAAATCCGCCATCGCCGCGCGACGATTCGGGAAGAACGCAAGGCGGCCCGGGATCGGTTGAATGCCTGCGCGAGCCATAGTGCGCAGTGGCTGGAATTCCACGTTGCACACGCGCAGTTCACATCCTTCGGGTAGACGCTTCACAAAACGCTGGAACGCATCAAGACCACCAGCATCAAGTACCGGAACGGCATCCCACTTCAGAATCACAATCCGTTTGCCTTCAAGACGTGACTCCAGGTCCGTGAACAAGCCTTCCGCGGCAGCAAAGAACAGCGGGCCAATAACGCGCAGAACCAGAACATCGTCTGGAACGTCTACGACTACTGGTGCCAGGCGAGTCATACGTGCGATACGACGCATAAACAGCAGCGATGCCAGCACGATCCCCACGCTGATGGCAATAACCATATCGAACAGCACGGTCAGCGACATGCACAGCAGCATGACGATGATGTCATCTTTCGGTGCATGACGCAGCAAGTCGACCACTTTGTGCGCTTCACTCATGTTCCACGCCACCATCAACAGCAGGGCTGCCATGGCGGAAAGCGGCAGCCAGGAGAGCAGCGGTGCCAGTACCAGCAGGGCAAGAATAACCAGAATAGAGTGGATCACCGCCGAGATAGGGGAAGTTGCCCCGGCACGGACGTTAGCGGCAGAACGCGCGATGGCAGCTGTAGCGGTAATACCACCAAAGAACGGGGCGATGATATTCCCCAATCCCTGTCCAACCAGTTCGCTGTTCGCCTTGTGTTTCGTCCCGGTCATACCATCCAGCACCACGGCGCAGAGCAGAGATTCGATTGCGCCGAGCATTGCCATTGAGAATGCCGCAGGCAGCAGTGTGCGAATAGAATCCCAGGTTAGCGTGAATTCTGAATCAGGTAGATCCCACGGCAGCACCAGTTGCGGCAGCAGTTGCGGAATACCGTTACCCTGAGAACCATCGGCCAGAACGTAGTGGAATTGCGAACCGATGGTAGCAACATGTCCGCCGAGCAGGTTAACAATCCCCATCACCGCGCAACCAGCCAGCAAGGCCGGAAGGTGACCAGGCAAACGAATGCCCAGACGTGGCCAGAAAACCAGAATGCCAAGCGTCACAATGCCAATGGCAGCATCACCCACATTAATGGTCGGCAGCGCCATAAATAATGCGCCGACTTTTTGTAGATAATGCTCCGGGACATGGGCCATTTGCAGACCGAGAAAATCTTTAATCTGCATGGTACCGATGGTGATCCCGATACCCGAGGTGAAACCTAAGGTCACGGAAACCGGAATATATTCAATCAGGCGCCCAAAGCGTGCCAGCCCCATCAGAATCAAAAAGATCCCCGACAGCAAGGTCGCAACCAGCAGTCCTGCCAGTCCAAACTGTTGCGAAACGGGATAGAGAATTACCACAAATGCCGCAGTCGGACCGGAAACGCTAAAGCGTGACCCACCCGTCAGAGCAATGACAATCCCCGCAACAGCTGCGGTATATAAACCGTACTGGGGTGCCACACCACTACCAATAGCCAACGCCATCGCCAGCGGGATAGCAATAATCCCGACGGTTATCCCGGCAATCAGGTCACGGGTAAACCGTGCGGCAGTATATTTTTCTTTCCAGCAAGCGTCGATCAGAGCGCGGAAAGGCATCACATGTGAGGAAAATATTTTGTTCACAATAATGTTTCATCCGTGAGCGCATCATCTGTCAACTAAATGGCAGGTGAAGGAGGCATAGGTCATACAAATGGATATTACAGACAAAAAAACCCGCCGCAGCGGGTCTTTGAGCCGGGTTCGATTAGTGTTCGAACATGGCAGAGATCGATTCTTCGTTGCTGATACGACGAATCGCTTCGGCCAGCATACCTGACAGGGTCAGAGTACGCACGTTCGGCAGTGATTTGATTTCATCGCTCAGCGGAATGGTATCGCAGACAACGACTTCATCAATTACAGAGTTACGCAGGTTGTTCGCCGCGTTGCCAGAGAAGATCGGGTGAGTCGCGTACGCAAATACACGTTTAGCACCACGTTCTTTCAGAGCTTCAGCAGCTTTACACAGCGTACCGCCAGTGTCGATCATATCATCGACCAGTACGCAGTCACGACCTGCAACGTCACCGATGATATGCATCACCTGGGAAACGTTCGCACGCGGACGACGTTTGTCGATGATTGCCATATCGGTATCGTTCAGCAGCTTAGCGATAGCGCGGGCACGCACAACGCCGCCGATGTCCGGAGAAACCACAATAGGGTTATCCAGATTCAGCTGCAGCATGTCTTCCAGCAGGATCGGGCTACCAAATACGTTATCAACCGGAACGTCGAAGAAACCCTGAATCTGTTCAGCGTGCAGATCCACTGTCAGCACACGGTCAACACCGACGCTGGAGAGGAAGTCTGCAACCACTTTCGCAGTGATTGGTACACGAGCGGAACGGACGCGACGGTCCTGGCGCGCATAGCCAAAGTAGGGGATAACAGCGGTGATACGACCTGCGGAAGCACGACGCAGGGCATCAACCATAACGACTAATTCCATCAGGTTGTCGTTAGTAGGGGCACAAGTGGACTGGATGATGAAAATATCACCACCGCGTACATTTTCATTAATTTGTACACTGACTTCGCCGTCGCTAAAGCGACCTACAGCGGCGTCGCCGAGTGAAGTGTACAGGCGGTTGGCAATACGTTGTGCTAGTTCCGGGGTGGCGTTACCAGCAAAAAGCTTCATATCAGGCACGAGAAGAACCTCAGGCATGCGTCCATTGGTGGAAAGAATCTGCCGAAAACTGTGCGGGCCAGGCATGATTCTTTCCAGGCGGTGTATTAAAGAGCGCGATGCAACGTCTGGAACAAGGTGACGTTGTCACCGAAACTCAGCTTGCCCGGCTTAAAGCATGGCTCTGTGCAATGGGGAAAGATTAACGCCTTTCGCCACAAAGCCATTGAGCCATTCCGGGGCTTGCTCTAGCACCTGGCGGGCTTCAGACTCTGTATCAAATTCAGCAAAGACACAGGCCCCTGTCCCAGTCAGGCGCGACGGGGCGTATTCTAACAGCCAGGAAAGCACCGCATCAACCTCGCGAAAACGTTTTCTTGCGATAACCTCGCAATCATTGCTGAATTCACATTTTAGCAACGTTTCTATTGACCTTTTTGGCGTATTGCGCGGGAGTTCAGGATCTTTAAAAATCACCGGTGTCGGAATACTTACACCAGGGTGCGCCACCAAGTACCACTTCTCTGGCGGATCCACCGGCGTTAGTATTTCACCAACGCCTTCGGCAAACGCGGCATGACCACGTACAAAGACA
The DNA here is from genome assembly GCF_046486595.1 of Escherichia sp. WS3063. Classification (NCBI taxonomy): domain Bacteria; kingdom Pseudomonadati; phylum Pseudomonadota; class Gammaproteobacteria; order Enterobacterales; family Enterobacteriaceae; genus Escherichia; species Escherichia sp. WS3063. The sequence goes on along the minus strand of NZ_JBJQKY010000022.1, from coordinate 31,728 downwards.
GGAACATCTGCGCCCAGCGTCAGCCCCATTTCCGCCAGCTCATCCATGCTTAGTCCGCATTGCCAGAGATGATTTAACGCCACCAGAACCGTCGCGGCATTGGATGAACCACCGCCGAGACCGCCGCCCATCGGCAAACGCTTGTCAATGCTGATATTCGCACCGCTTCCCGTCGAAAGACGCCCGCTGTCTGCCGCAGTGTTCATCAACAACCGCGCTGCGCGAACGATCAGGTTATCTTCATGTTCCACGCCTTCAACGGGCGTTAACAGACGAATATCCCCATCGTCACGAAGCTCAATGCTGATGGTGTCGCCGTAATCAAGAAACTGAAACAGCGTTTGCAGCGTGTGGTAACCATCCGCACGCTGACCGGTAATGTATAAAAACAGATTAAGTTTTGCCGGAGAGGGCCACTGTGTCCGCATTATTTCACTATCCAGTTATCCATTTTTAACTTGATGCGTTGACCACCGTCGGTGAGTTCCATATTGGCTGGCATCGCAGGTTGCGTTTTGGTGTCATAATCACCGTAAACAACTTTCCAGTTTTTGCCATTCTGGCTGTAGGTAATTTCGCTCAGGCGATATTGATCGTCCAGTTTGTAGTCGGTTGCATCACCCGGTAAACCTAAAATCCACTGGCGCAAACTGTTGAGCGGAATCGGCATTCCGGTCAATTTGCCAATCATCTCTTCGGCGTCATCGGCGGTGTAACGCTGACCTTTATTGTCGACTAACTGCACGTTACCCGGTTGAGCATTCAGCTCCAGTTCCGTGCTGCCCAATGGGTTAGTCAGCAGCAGACGATAGCGATCCTGGCCGGTTTGTTGCCAGAAAAAGCGGGCGTAGACTTTTTGTTGATCAGAAATATAAGCGAACGAGCCGCGAGTCTGATACTGATTAAGATTACGCACGTCTTGCTGATGCTGACGCCATTGTGGCGAATCCGGGCTTTTGCCAGGACCTTTGGGCGTGGTAACGGAACAGGCAGTGAGCACAAGAGCAGCCAGCGGTAGCAGGCGGATAAGACGAAAATCGGGCAGGGGCATAATGATGACAAGTCCTTGAGATACGTTGCAGTTATAACCCTTAATGCTAGCGTTACCGTTAGCCATCGTCTATGTTCAAGTTGTCTTAATTGCCAGAATCTAACGGCTTTCGGCAATTACTCCAAAAGGGGGCGCTCTCTTTTATTGATCTTACGCATCCTGTATGATGCAAGCAGACTAACCCTATCAACGTTGGTATTATTTCCCGCAGACATGACCCTTTTAGCACTCGGTATCAACCATAAAACGGCACCTGTATCGCTGCGAGAACGTGTATCGTTTTCGCCGGATAAGCTCGATCAGGCGCTTGACAGTCTGCTCGCGCAGCCGATGGTGCAGGGCGGTGTGGTGCTGTCGACGTGTAACCGCACAGAACTTTATCTCAGCGTTGAAGAACGGGATGACCTGCAAGAGGCGCTCATTCGCTGGTTGTGTGATTACCATAATCTCAACGAAGACGATCTGCGTAATAGCCTCTACTGGCATCAGGATAACGATGCGGTCAGTCATTTAATGCGCGTTGCCAGTGGGCTTGATTCTCTCGTCCTTGGCGAGCCACAAATCCTCGGTCAGGTGAAAAAAGCGTTTGCTGATTCGCAAAAAGGTCATATGAAGGCCAGCGAACTGGAACGCATGTTTCAGAAATCTTTCTCTGTGGCGAAACGCGTTCGCACTGAAACAGATATCGGTGCCAGTGCTGTGTCTGTCGCTTTTGCGGCTTGTACGCTGGCGCGGCAGATCTTTGAATCGCTCTCTACGGTGACGGTACTGCTGGTTGGCGCGGGCGAAACCATCGAGCTGGTAGCGCGTCATCTGCGCGAACACAAAGTACAGAAGATGATTATCGCCAACCGCACTCGCGAACGTGCCCAAATTCTGGCAGATGAGGTTGGCGCGGAAGTGATTGCCCTGAGTGATATCGACGAACGTCTGCGCGAAGCCGATATCATCATCAGTTCCACCGCCAGCCCGTTGCCGATTATCGGTAAAGGCATGGTGGAGCGCGCATTAAAAAGCCGTCGCAATCAACCAATGCTGCTGGTGGATATTGCCGTTCCGCGCGATGTTGAGCCGGAAGTTGGCAAACTGGCGAATGCTTATCTTTACAGCGTTGATGATCTGCAAAGCATCATTTCGCACAACCTGGCGCAGCGTAAAGCCGCAGCGGTTGAGGCGGAAACTATTGTCGCTCAGGAAACCAGCGAATTTATGGCGTGGCTGCGCGCACAAAGCGCCAGCGAGACCATTCGCGAGTATCGCAGCCAGGCAGAGCACGTTCGCGATGAGTTAACCGCCAAAGCGTTAGCGGCCCTTGAGCAGGGCGGCGACGCTCAAGCCATTATGCAGGATCTGGCATGGAAACTGACTAACCGCCTGATCCATGCGCCAACGAAATCACTTCAACAGGCCGCCCGTGACGGGGATAACGAACGCCTGAATATTCTGCGCGACAGCCTCGGGCTGGAGTAGCAGTACATCATTTTCCTTTTTTACAGGGTGCATTTACGCCTATGAAGCCTTCTATCGTTGCCAAACTGGAAGCCCTGCATGAACGCCATGAAGAAGTTCAGGCGTTGCTGGGTGACGCGCAAACTATCGCCGACCAGGAACGTTTTCGCGCATTATCACGCGAATATGCGCAGTTAAGTGATGTTTCGCGCTGTTTTACCGACTGGCAACAGGTTCAGGAAGATATCGAAACCGCACAGATGATGCTCGACGATCCTGAAATGCGTGAGATGGCGCAGGATGAACTGCGCGAAGCTAAAGAAAAAAGCGAGCAACTGGAACAGCAATTACAGGTTCTGTTACTACCAAAAGATCCTGATGACGAACGTAACGCCTTCCTCGAAGTCCGTGCCGGAACCGGCGGCGACGAAGCGGCGCTCTTCGCTGGCGATCTGTTCCGTATGTACAGCCGTTACGCCGAAGCCCGCCGCTGGCGGGTAGAAATCATGAGCGCCAGCGAGGGTGAACATGGTGGTTATAAAGAGATCATCGCCAAAATTAGCGGTGATGGTGTATATGGTCGTTTGAAATTCGAATCTGGCGGTCATCGCGTGCAGCGTGTTCCTGCTACGGAATCGCAGGGTCGTATTCATACTTCTGCTTGTACCGTTGCGGTAATGCCAGAACTGCCTGACGCAGAACTGCCGGACATCAACCCAGCAGATTTGCGCATTGATACTTTCCGCTCGTCAGGGGCGGGGGGGCAGCACGTTAACACCACCGATTCGGCAATTCGTATTACTCACTTGCCGACCGGAATTGTTGTTGAATGTCAGGACGAACGTTCACAACATAAAAACAAAGCTAAAGCACTTTCTGTACTCGGTGCTCGTATCCACGCTGCTGAAATGGCAAAACGGCAACAGGCCGAAGCGTCTACCCGTCGTAACCTGCTGGGGAGTGGCGATCGCAGCGACCGTAACCGTACTTACAACTTCCCGCAGGGGCGCGTTACCGATCACCGCATCAACCTGACGCTCTACCGCCTGGATGAAGTGATGGAAGGTAAGCTGGATATGCTGATTGAACCGATTATCCAGGAACATCAGGCCGACCAACTGGCGGCGTTGTCCGAGCAGGAATAATGGAATATCAACACTGGTTACGTGAAGCAATAAGCCAACTTCAGGCGAGCGAAAGCCCGCGGCGTGATGCTGAAATCCTGCTGGAGCATGTTACCGGCAAAGGGCGTACTTTTATTCTCGCCTTTGGTGAAACGCAGCTGACTGACGAACAATGTCAGCAACTTGATGCGCTACTGACGCGTCGTCGCGATGGTGAACCTATTGCTCATTTAACCGGGGTGCGAGAATTCTGGTCGCTGCCGTTATTTGTTTCGCCAGCGACCTTAATTCCGCGCCCGGATACGGAGTGTCTGGTGGAGCAGGCACTGGCGCGGTTGCCTGAACAACCTTGCCGTATTCTCGATCTCGGGACGGGTACCGGGGCGATTGCGCTGGCGCTGGCTAGCGAGCGCCCGGACTGCGAAATTACCGCTGTAGATCGTATGCCAGATGCTGTCTCTCTGGCGCAACGTAATGCCCAGAATCTGGCGATCAAAAACATCCATATTCTGCAAAGCGACTGGTTTAGCGCGCTAGCCGGGCAGCAGTTTGCGATGATTGTCAGTAATCCGCCGTATATTGACGAGCAGGACCCACATCTTCAACAAGGCGATGTCCGCTTTGAGCCGCTCACTGCGCTGGTTGCGGCAGACAGTGGAATGGCAGACATCGTGCATATCATCGAACAGTCGCGTAACGCGCTGGTATCCGGCGGCTTTCTGCTTCTGGAACATGGCTGGCAGCAGGGCGAAGCGGTGCGACAGGCATTTATCCACGCGGGATATCATGACGTCGAAACCTGTCGGGACTATGGTGATAACGAGCGCGTAACGCTCGGCCGCTATTATCAATGACAAGTTTTTCTACACTGCTTAGTGTTCATCTTATTAGTATCGCGCTTTCTGTTGGGCTATTAACCTTACGTTTCTGGCTACGTTATCAGAAACATCCACAGGCTTTTGCTCGTTGGACGCGCATTGTGCCGCCGGTTGTCGATACGCTGTTATTGTTAAGCGGCATTGCGTTGATGGCTAAAGCGCACATCCTGCCATTTTCCGGGCAGGCACAGTGGCTGACTGAAAAGCTGTTTGGAGTTATCATTTATATCGTTTTGGGTTTTATTGCACTCGATTATCGTCGTATGCACAGTCAGCAGGCGCGCATTATTGCCTTCCCGCTGGCGTTGGTGGTGCTGTACATCATCATTAAACTCGCCACCACAAAAGTACCGTTACTGGGGTAAGTCATGAGATCGTTAGCTGATTTCGAATTTAATAAAGCGCCATTGTGCGAAGGCATGATCCTGGCTTGCGAAGCAATCCGCCGCGATTTTCCCTCGCAAGATGTTTACGACGAACTGGAGCGTCTCGTTAGTCTGGCGAAGGAAGAAATCAGCCAGCTTCTGCCTTTAGAAGAACAGCTGGAAAAACTGATCGCGCTGTTTTACGGCGACTGGGGATTTAAAGCCTCACGCGGCGTTTATCGTCTTTCCGATGCATTATGGCTGGACCAGGTGTTAAAGAATCGACAGGGCAGTGCGGTATCATTAGGTGCCGTTTTATTATGGGTCGCGAATCGTCTCGATTTGCCGCTGCTGCCGGTGATTTTCCCTACGCAGCTGATATTGCGCATTGAATGTCCGGATGGCGAAATTTGGCTGATTAATCCTTTTAACGGTGAATCGTTAAGTGAACATATGCTGGATGTGTGGTTAAAGGGAAATATCAGCCCGTCGGCGGAACTGTTTTATGAAGACCTTGATGAAGCTGATAACATTGAGGTAATCCGCAAATTGCTGGATACACTCAAAGCCTCGTTGATGGAAGAAAATCAGATGGAGCTGGCGCTACGTACCAGCGAAGCTTTATTACAATTTAACCCGGAAGATCCCTATGAAATTCGCGATCGCGGGTTGATTTATGCGCAACTGGATTGCGAACACGTTGCGTTGAACGATTTAAGTTATTTCGTTGAACAGTGTCCGGAAGACCCGATCAGCGAAATGATCCGTGCGCAAATAAATAACATCGCGCATAAACATATTGTGCTGCATTAATTAATCGACATTTTACTCAAGATTAAGGCGATCCTATGAAACAAAAAGTGGTTAGCATTGGCGACATCAACGTAGCAAATGACCTGCCGTTCGTACTGTTTGGCGGTATGAACGTGCTGGAATCTCGCGATCTGGCGATGCGCATTTGCGAGCACTATGTAACCGTGACCCAGAAACTGGGTATCCCTTACGTATTCAAAGCCTCTTTTGACAAAGCCAACCGCTCCTCCATCCACTCTTATCGTGGACCGGGCCTGGAAGAAGGAATGAAAATCTTCCAGGAGTTGAAGCAGACTTTTGGCGTGAAAATTATCACCGACGTTCACGAACCAAGCCAGGCACAGCCCGTTGCTGATGTTGTAGATGTGATTCAGTTGCCGGCGTTTCTTGCTCGCCAGACAGACCTGGTTGAAGCCATGGCGAAAACCGGTGCGGTAATTAACGTCAAGAAACCGCAGTTTGTCAGCCCGGGACAGATGGGTAATATCGTTGATAAATTCAAAGAAGGCGGCAACGAAAAAGTGATTCTTTGCGATCGCGGTGCTAACTTCGGCTATGACAACCTGGTTGTTGATATGCTGGGCTTCAGCATTATGAAGAAAGTGTCTGGTAACTCGCCGGTGATTTTCGACGTGACCCACGCACTGCAATGCCGCGATCCGTTTGGCGCAGCTTCCGGTGGTCGTCGTGCTCAGGTGGCTGAGCTGGCACGAGCCGGTATGGCGGTAGGTCTGGCGGGGCTGTTTATTGAAGCGCATCCGGATCCGGAACATGCGAAATGTGATGGTCCATCCGCGCTGCCGCTGGCTAAACTGGAACCGTTCCTCAAGCAGATGAAAGCGATTGATGATCTGGTGAAAGGTTTCGAAGAACTGGATACCAGCAAGTAATCTTTTTTGCTTGAAAAATAAAGTCTTAGCGTTCTGCGTTAAGACTTTTTTCATGGGTGCCAGATACAAAAAAGGCCGCAGGCTGTTACCCCTGCGGCCGGTTTCGGGCGCATATTGCCATCACGGCAGCCTGACGCCCGTTTTCACCTTACTTCCGGTTACGCCACCAGCCGACAATCGCTGCGGTAATAATTCCCGCCAGGATCGGTGCTGCCAGGTCGTGCCAGAAAATCATGGCAAACTGCGCGAGCGTCATATAGCCGCCTTGTTGTAATGACAACATTTTGCGGCTATTCTTGAATTGTTCTGGTTCAAGATTAGCCCCCGTTCTGTTGTCAGGTTAAACCTCTCAACGTGCGGGGGTTTTCTCTTTCCAGCAACCAATGCCACCAGGGATAAAGCCCCCGCAACATTGCGCCTCACCGGATAACGCCGGCTTGATGTGGATACTACGTCTCAATTCATCTTCACTTCATCCCTGAAATGTTTGCAATGAAGAGTGCATTCCGGTTTTTCAACAGCTGTTACAGTCGTTTCATGAGGGCTCTGGATGATGCTTCCAGCTCGGGTTGCCAATATTTACTTGTGGAAGAGATAAAGACAAAAATGGCCGCAGGCTGTTACCCCTGCGGCCGGTTTCGGGCGCATATTGCCATCACGGCAGCCTGACGCCCGTTTTCACCTTACTTCCGGTTACGCCACCAGCCGACAATCGCTGCGGTAATAATCCCCGCCAGGATCGGTGCTGCCAGGTCGTGCCAGAAAATCATGGCAAACTTCGCGAGCGTCATATAGCCGCCTTGTTGTAATGACAACATTTTGCGGCTATTCTTGAATTGTTGATGGTTCAAGATTAGCCCCCGTTCTGTTGTCAGGTTTTACCTCTCAACGTGCGGGGGTTTTCTCTTTCCAGCAACCAATGCCACCAGGGATAAAGCCCCCGCAACATTGCGCCTCACCGGATAATTCCGGCTTGGTGTGGATACTACGACTCAATTCATCTTCACTTCATCCCTGAAATGTTTGCAATGAAGAGTGCATTCCGGTTTTTCAACAGCTGTTACAGTCGTTTCATGAGTACTCTGGATGATGCTTCCAGCTCGGGGTGCCAATATTTACTTGTGGAAGAGATAAAGACAAAAATGGCCGCAGGCTGTTACCCCTGCGGCCGGTTTCGGGCGCATATTGCCATCACGGCAGCCTGACGCCCGTTTTCACCTTACTTCCGGTTACGCCACCAGCTGACAATCGCTGCGGTAATAATCCCCGCCAGGATCGGTGCTGCCAGGTCGTGCCAGAAAGTCATGGCAAACTGCGCGAGCGTCATATAGCCGCCTTGTTGTAATGACAACATTTTGCGGCTATTCTTGAAGTGTCTGGTTTCAAGATTAGCCCCCGTTTTGTTGTCAGGTTTTACCTCTCAACGTGCGGGGGTTTTCTCTTTCCAGCAACCAATGCCACCAGGGATAAAGCCCCCGCAACATTGCGCCTCACCGGATAATTCCGGCTTGGTGTGGATACTACGTCTCAATTCATCTTCACTTCATCCCTGAAATGTTTGCAATAAAGAGTACATTCCGGCTTTTCAACAGCTGTTGCAGTGGTTTCGTGCAGGTTGTGGTACAGGCTCGCAATTCTGATTAACGAGCTGTCCAGGTAGTATGAAGAAATACAATAAGCAGGAATTTATCTTATCTCCCCCGATTTCCGTCATCGGAGGAGATATAACTGTCAGGCAAATATCGTCATCAAATAGGCGGCAAACAGTGCCAGATGCGCTGCGCCATTGAGCACGTTAGTACGTCCGGTGGAGAAGGAGATATGGCACAGCACTAAAGAGGCCACCATCACCACCATTTCTGGCGCACCAAGTGCAAACTGTAATTCGTTACCCGTCATAAAGGCAATTAGCGTGACGACAGGTACGGTAAGCGAAATGGTTGCTAACACTGAACCAAAGAACAGATTCATCGCGCGCTGGACCTGGTTGTTCAACACTGCTTTTAACGCACCTAAACCTTCCGGCGACAGAATCAACAGAGCCACCAGGAAGCCAGTAAAGGCGACAGGGGCATTCATGCTGTCGAGCAATGTCTCCAGCGGGCTGGCATTCATTTTGGTGACTGCAATAACGGCAATCAGATGGATAATCAACCAGATAGCATGCCACACGCTGCTATGGGCAGACGGTTTACCGTGATGCGGGTCGTCGTCATCACTGTCATCTTCGTGCTCGTAGACAAACAAACTTTGATGCGTTTTGGTCTGGATCAGCAAAAATACGCCATACATTGCCGCAGAAATTAATGCTACCAGTAACGCCTGACCGGTTGAAAAATTCGCCGCAGGCAGAGCCATTGGAAATACCAGTACGATTATCGCCAGGGGGAACAGCGCAATTAAATACTGCTTGATACCAAACAGATTCATATATTGGGTGGCAAACTTACGACCGCCCAACAATAATGAAAAGCCAACCAGCCCACCGGTAACAATCATAATGATTGAATAGAGCGTATCACGCATTAGCGTTGGCGCGGCGTCGCCGGTTGCCATTAAAGCTGAAATCAAACTGACTTCAAGAATAACCACTGAAAGGCTAAGAATAAGCGAACCGTAAGGTTCTCCCAGGCGATGGGCTAATACGTCCGCATGACGGACAACACTAAAGGCGCTACTTAAAATACCAATAAGCGCAAGAAGATTGATGGCAATGACCACTGGTAGTGTCTGGCTGCTTCCCCACAGGAACAGCACTACCAGCGCCAGAACCGGGAAAATAAGCGAAGTCTCCTTGTGGCGGGTTTTTACCGCCTCTTGAGCATTTGACATTATGGTTATCCCTTTGCAGATGAATTTATCGAAAATGTAAAAAATAGGTAGGGAAAATAACAGAAAGTGTCTGGATATCGGTAACATTTTACGAATTTTTACCCCGCTGTCGATTTTTTACTCATTGGGGCATAAAAATAAGTATTACGTTTAGACAATGTTTGTTTTAGCGTTTCTTAAGAAGAGTCTGACATGAAAATTCTTATGTTTTGGCAAGAGTAGATATTGTTGACCACACTTAATGTTCAACTTTGTAAAAGGAGTCAACGATGCCGTATAAAACGAAAAGCGATCTGCCGGAAAGCGTAAAGCACGTTCTACCGTCTCATGCCCAGGATATCTATAAAGAAGCGTTCAACAGCGCATGGGATCAATATAAAGATAAAGACGATCGGCGTGATGACGCCAGTCGCGAAGAAACCGCGCATAAAGTGGCCTGGGCTGCTGTGAAGCATGAATATGCCAAAGGGGATGATGATAAATGGCATAAAAAATCGTAAAACCGGTAGCTTAGTTAAAGCTATTCGTGCGGTGTTGCCTTGCAAGTGGTCCGTGGATTGCATATTGTCCCGTTAGTGGTTTCAAAATGAGCAGTAAAAATGTCCGGAAGACACCAAAAAGTTGTCGCAGGGAAGTATGCAGTGGCGGAGGTGTAAGGTGATAACGCGTGATTTCTTGATGAATGCCGATTGTAAAACGGCATTTGGTGCCATTGAAGAATCACTCTTATGGTCAGCAGAACAACGGGCGGCTTCGCTGGCGGCGACGCTGGCTTGTCGACCTGATGAGGGACCGGTGTGGATCTTCGGTTATGGATCGTTGATGTGGAATCCGGCACTGGAGTTTACCGAGTCGTGCACCGGTACACTGGTTGGATGGCATCGCGCGTTTTGCCTGCGCCTGACCGCCGGGCGCGGGACTGCGCACCAGCCGGGACGGATGCTTGCACTGAAAGAGGGCGGACGCACCACAGGCGTCGCCTATCGACTGCCAGAAGAGACGCTGGAGCAGGAACTAACCCTGTTGTGGAAGCGCGAGATGATTACCGGCTGTTATCTGCCAACCTGGTGTCAGCTTGATCTTGATGATGGACGCACAGTAAACGCCATTGTGTTTATTATGGACCCGCGACATCCAGAATATGAATCTGACACTCGCGCTCAGGTCATCGCGCCGTTGATTGCGGCGGCGAGCGGTCCGCTGGGAACCAACGCACAATACCTGTTTTCACTGGAACAGGAGCTTATCAAACTGGGAATGCAGGACGATGGGCTGAATGATTTGCTGGTATCGGTAAAAAAACTGCTGGCGGAGAATTATCCGGATGCTGTGTTACGGCCGGGATTCGCCTGAGTAAACTTCCCTCATAGTGGGGCGTCAGACGCCCCCTCAAACATTAAAATGTGAGCACTTTATCGGCTGACAGCGTCCATTGCGCCAGTTCAACAAGAGTACCGATTTCCACCCCATCAATCAGAGGAAGTGTGCTAATCCCGCGTCCGTCAGTACAGGTTTTGCACAATTTCACCGGTACATTCTGAGCGGTAAGGATCTCCAGCATTTGCTGAATGTTGTAGCCTTCCCCTGGTTTTTGCCCGCGCAACCCGGCTGTGACCGCATCAGACATCAGGAACAGACGCAGATCCAGATTGCTCTCCTGCTCTCGTAACGCAATGGCCAGCCGCAAGCTGTTAAACAAGGATTCGCTCCCGTAAGGTGCTCCATTGGCAACGATCACGATTTTTTGCATTATTTACTCCTGTATTCAGGGAATTAGACACTCATCTTCTATCTTACCGCTTCTGCAGCGTCTGACCAATCGGTCACATTTTTAAGGATTTTCCTGAAAGCGCGAGAAAATACGACAAAAGGTGCCAGTAATCGTTATTCTTTAAGGCTATGGTTTTTCATTTTTACCGGAAGTTACCGACGTTTTGAGCCGTTTCGTTCCTCGCATTATTCCGTTTTATTTACTCTTGCTGGCGGCAGGCGGTACAGCTAACGCACAATCTACCTTCGAGCAAAAAGCGGCAAATCCCTTTGATAATAACAATGATGGTCTGCCGGATTTAGGCATGGCACCTGAAAATCATGATGGGGAAAAACACTTTGCGGAAATTGTGAAAGATTTCGGCGAAACCAGTATGAATGATAACGGGCTGGATACTGGCGAGCAGGCAAAAGCTTTCGCATTAGGAAAAGTCCGCGACGCGCTTAGTCAACAGGTTAATCAGCACGTAGAGTCCTGGCTATCACCGTGGGGAAATGCCAGTGTTGACGTCAAAGTGGATAACGAAGGACATTTCACCGGCAGTCGCGGAAGCTGGTTTGTGCCGTTACAAGATAATGATCGTTATCTCACCTGGAGCCAGCTTGGTCTTACTCAGCAGGATGATGGCTTGGTGAGCAATGTGGGCGTAGGGCAACGCTGGGCGCGCGGCAACTGGCTGGTGGGTTATAACACTTTTTATGACAACTTGCTGGACGAAAATCTTCAGCGAGCGGGCTTTGGTGCCGAAGCGTGGGGCGAATATTTGCGACTATCGGCAAACTTTTATCAGCCGTTTGCTGCATGGCATGAACAGACAGCCACGCAGGAACAGCGGATGGCGCGCGGGTACGACCTGACAGCCCGGATGCGCATGCCGTTCTATCAACACCTCAATACCAGTGTCAGCGTAGAACAGTATTTTGGTGATCGTGTCGATTTGTTTAACTCTGGTACGGGTTATCACAATCCCGTCGCGTTGAGTCTGGGATTAAATTACACCCCTGTGCCCTTAGTCACTGTGACGGCCCGGCATAAACAGGGTGAAAGTGGCGAGAATCAAAATAACCTCGGGCTGAATCTTAACTACCGCTTTGGTGTACCGCTCAAAAAACAACTTTCTGCGGGCGAAGTTGCCGAAAGTCAGTCGTTACGTGGTAGTCGCTATGACAATCCGCAGCGAAATAATCTTCCGACTCTTGAGTACCGACAGCGAAAAACCTTAACGGTGTTTCTGGCGACACCGCCGTGGGATCTAAAACCTGGCGAAACAGTGCCGCTGAAATTACAAATCCGCAGTCGTTACGGTATTCGGCAACTGATTTGGCAGGGCGATACGCAGATATTAAGTTTGACGCCGGGCGCACAAGCCAACAGTGAGGAGGGCTGGACGCTGATCATGCCTGACTGGCAAAACGGGGAAGGCGCAAGCAATCACTGGCGATTGTCAGTAGTGGTGGAAGATAACCAGGGGCAGCGTGTCTCCTCCAATGAGATCACGCTAACGCTTGTCGAACCGTTCGACGCATTGTCAAACGACGAACTGCGCTGGGAACCGTAATCAGAAAATGCGCTCCTGATGCACCCATACCGCAGCTTCCACGCGAGACTTGAGCTTCATTTTCTTCAGCATGTGCTTGACGTGCACTTTTACTGTGCTTTCGGTGATATCCAGGCGGCGGGCAATCATCTTGTTCGGCAAACCCTGGGCAATCAGCTTGAGAATATCGCGCTCGCGTGGGGTTAACTGGTTAACATCGCGTTCAGTAGTGGCACGGTTAGCGCGCAAGCTGGCGGCCAGAACAGGCGTTAATGCTTCGCTTAATACCATTTCGCCAGCAGCTGCCTGATGCAATGCTTTCAGCAGATCTTCCGGTTCCATATCTTTTAACAGATAGCCATCCGCGCCGCGTTTCAGTGCGGTGACCACATCTTCTTCATGGTTAGAGACGCTGAATACCACAATGCGACCGGAGAGGGACTTTTCGCGCAGTTTATCCAGCGTTTCCAGACCGTTCATGCCGGGCATATTGAGATCTAACAGGATCAGATCGGGATCAAGAGATTCCGCCAGTTCAATACCCTGTTCGCCATTACTCGCTTCGCCAACCACGGTGATATCTGGTGCCATACTGATAAGCTGTTTTACGCCAGTTCGCAGCATCGGGTGATCGTCGATCAGCAGGATAGTAGCCGGTTCCTGATTACTCATGGGTATCTCCTTGGACGTCTGTGAAAGTTTTTTCGGGAATAAAGGTGACAACCACTTCGGTGCCACCTGATTCACGACGGCGGACGCGGCAATCGCCTCGTAAACTTTGCGCACGGTCGCGCATTATTATCATGCCGTAGTGATTGCTGCGGATGGCATTTTCAGGCACGCCGCAGCCGTTATCCTGGACGGTCAGTTTGACCTGATTATCGTTTTGCGCCACCGTCACCACGACCTCACTCGCTTGCGAATGTTTGAGGGCGTTACTTAATGCCTCACGGGCAATTTGCAACAAGTGGATTGCCTGATGCGAAGGCACCAGACGAGGCGGCAATTGATAATCCAGCTTCACCGGGAAGCCAAATTTGGCGCTGTACTCTTCGCAACTCGCCTCCAGCGCCGGACGTAATCCAGGCTCGGTGAGCTGCAAACGGAATGTGGTGAGCAATTCACGCAACTGCGCCCAGGATGCATTCAGTTCGTTACGGATCTGACTTAACAGTTCGCGGCTGCTTTCTGGCAGCGCATCGCCCTGCATCTGTAAACAACTCACCTGCATCTTCATGCAAGAGAGAGATTGGGCAATAGAATCATGCAGTTCGCGCGCAATGGTGGCACGCTCTTCCATCACGATCAACTGTTGCTGACGTTCCTGATGGCGATCCAGCGCCAGCGTGGCGGTGAGTTGTTCAACCAGGGTATCCACCAGTTGTTGTTGATCATGGCTAAGATGACGCCCCTGCGGCAGGGTCGCCAGCAAAATACCGTACTGCGTATGAGAGTCAGCCAGCCGCCACTTCAGGGTTGTGCCGCGATCGCCAACGGGTAATATGCCGCGCGGGCAGAGCTGGCAGCCTTTATCATCACAAGTCATATCTGGCTGGCAGGTAAACTCCTGATGATTCTCTTCATCATCAGTGTCATACACCCGCAGTTCGATATCACGTAGCAGGGTTAAATTCTGTAAGCCGTTGAGTACCGGTGACAGGCGTTCACACAGCGGGGCGCGGGAATGCAAACGGCGGTTAGCCTGCCATAAAAAAGAGAGGATCTGATTTTTATGCTCCAGCCCGGCAGTTTTCTCCTGAACCCGCTGCTCAAGTACGGCATAACTTTCGGCCAGTTCTGCAGACATATTGTTCAATGCAGTTCCAAGCATCGCCATTTCGTTGCGCCCGCTGATGTTTGCGCGTTGGGTAAAATCGCGATGGCTGACGGCACTCGCCATTGCCAGCAGTTGCCGCCACGGTTGTAGCAGTCGCGCCCGCAACCAGATAATAGTGAACACCAGTAAAAGTGCCATAAATACCGCCATTACCCGATGGACCAGTACCACTGTCTCAATGCGCATTTCCGTGGTGCGGTCAAAACCAGATACCAGCTGATCAAGCCCGGCAACAAACTGGCTGACATCCGCTGACACCGTTTCGCGGTTTTGTGCACGCATCAGCGCAGGGATCAGTTCATTACGCCAGTAATCTTGTAAACCCTGTAATTGCGCCAGTTGTCCGTCTCGTTCCGCTGCTCGAGTCAACTCGGCGCTAAATGCCGTTTGTTCCATTTCTTTAATTAAGGGCTTGTCTTTCTCGCTTAATGGCACTGCCGCCAACAGACGGTAACTTTGCATGCGCAGCGATCCCGCTTTGTTGATCGCATGGGCGCTGCCCTGAACGCCTTGCACCAGCCAGCCAGAAACTGCCATCCCTGCCAGTCCAATAGCAGTAGAAAGCAACACAATAAGCGCAACCTGATTAACCAGGGTGAGCGGAGAGAGACAACGTTTAAGCATGTAAACCTCTTCCTTCAGGCTTTAAATGAGCAATAACCTTAATGAATGTGACGATACATTCTGGAATGGCAGTATTCTCGGCTATTGGCTGAAGTATACCCATACCCGGAAAGAGTTACTCCTTATTTGCCGCGTGGTTAGTCGCTTTACATCGGTAAGGGTAGGGATTTTACAGCACCGTGAAAAATCTCATAATTTTTATGAAATCACTGTACTCACTATGGGTAATGATAAATATCAATGATAGATAAAGTTATCTTATCGTTTGATTTACATCAAATTGCCTTTAGCTACAGACACTAAGGTGGCAGACATCGAAACGAGTATCAGAGGTGTCTATGAGTCACTCATCCGCCCCCGAAAGGGCTACTGGAGCTGTCATTACAGATTGGCGACCGGAAGATCCTGCGTTCTGGCAACAACGCGGTCAACGTATTGCCAGCCGCAACCTGTGGATTTCCGTTCCCTGTCTGCTGCTGGCGTTTTGCGTATGGATGTTGTTCAGCGCTGTTGCGGTGAACTTACCGAAAGTCGGTTTTAATTTTACGACCGATCAGCTATTTATGTTGACTGCGCTGCCTTCGGTTTCTGGCGCGTTATTACGTGTTCCATACTCCTTTATGGTTCCTATCTTCGGTGGTCGTCGCTGGACGGCGTTCAGCACCGGTATTCTGATTATTCCTTGCGTCTGGCTGGGTTTTGCCGTGCAGGATACCTCCACGCCTTATAGCGTCTTCATCATCATCTCTCTGCTGTGCGGCTTTGCTGGCGCGAACTTCGCATCCAGTATGGCAAACATCAGCTTCTTCTTTCCGAAACAGAAGCAGGGGGGGGCGCTGGGTCTGAATGGTGGTCTGGGCAACATGGGCGTCAGCGTCATGCAGTTGGTTGCTCCGCTGGTGGTATCACTGTCGATTTTCGCAGTATTTGGTAGCCAGGGTGTCAAACAGCCGGATGGGACTGAGCTGTATCTGGCGAATGCGTCCTGGGTATGGGTGCCGTTCCTTGCCATCTTCACCATTGCGGCGTGGTTTGGCATGAACGATCTTGCTACCTCGAAAGCCTCCATCAAGGAGCAGTTGCCGGTACTCAAACGGGGTCATCTGTGGATTATGAGCCTGCTGTATCTGGCAACCTTCGGCTCCTTCATCGGCTTCTCCGCGGGCTTTGCGATGCTGTCAAAAACGCAGTTCCCGGATGTTCAGATTCTGCAATACGCTTTCTTCGGGCCGTTTATTGGTGCGCTGGCGCGTTCTGCAGGTGGTGCATTATCTGACCGTCTGGGCGGAACTCGTGTCACGCTGGTGAACTTTATCCTGATGGCGATTTTCAGCGGCCTGCTGTTCCTGACCTTACCGACTGACGGACAGGGCGGAAGCTTCATGGCGTTCTTCGCAGTCTTCCTGGCGCTGTTCCTGACAGCTGGGCTGGGTAGTGGTTCCACATTCCAGATGATTTCCGTGATCTTCCGTAAACTGACAATGGATCGCGTGAAAGCAGAAGGGGGTTCTGACGAACGTGCGATGCGTGAAGCGGCAACCGACACGGCAGCGGCGCTGGGTTTCATCTCTGCGATTGGCGCTATTGGTGGCTTCTTTATCCCGAAAGCGTTTGGTAGCTCGCTGGCATTAACGGGTTCGCCAGTCGGCGCAATGAAGGTATTTTTGATTTTCTATATCGCCTGCGTAGTGATTACCTGGGCGGTATATGGTCGGCATTCTAAAAAATAAACCGTTACTCGTCATACTTCGGGTTACATGTGCTGCGGCTGCGTTCATTCACCCCAGTCACTTACTTTAGTAAGCTCCTGGGATTCATTCACTTGCCGCCTTCCTGTAAACCGAATTATATAGAGTAAAATATTTGATTATCCTTTGCGCGGCATGATGTCGCGCTTTTTTTATGCGTCATTTAGTTACAACATACTCATATTATATGGCTTATTTCGCCGGATTTCATTAAGAGCCATTAATATGTTACCCATGGGGAATACTCCTTAATACCCATCTGCATAAAAATCTTAATAGTTTAAATAACTACAGGTATAAAACGTCTTAATTTACAGTCTGTTATGTGGTGTCTGTTAATTATCCTAAAGGGGTATCTTAGGAATTTACTTTATTTTTCATCCCCATCACTCTTGATCGTTATCAATTCCCACGCTGTTTCAGAGCGTTACCTTGCCCTTAAACATTAGCAATGTCGATTTATCAGAGGGCCGACAGGCTCCCACAGGAGAAAACCGATGAGTAAATTCCTGGACCGGTTTCGCTACTTCAAACAGAAGGGTGAAACCTTTGCCGATGGGCATGGCCAGCTTCTCAATACCAACCGTGACTGGGAGGATGGATATCGCCAGCGTTGGCAGCATGACAAAATCGTCCGCTCTACCCACGGGGTAAACTGCACCGGCTCCTGCAGCTGGAAAATCTACGTCAAAAACGGTCTGGTCACCTGGGAAACCCAGCAGACTGACTATCCGCGTACCCGTCCGGATCTGCCAAACCATGAACCTCGCGGCTGCCCGCGCGGTGCCAGCTACTCCTGGTATCTTTACAGTGCCAACCGCCTGAAATACCCGATGATGCGCAAACGCCTGATGAAAATGTGGCGTGAAGCGAAGGCGCTGCATAGCGATCCGGTTGAGGCATGGGCTTCTATCATTGAAGACGCCGATAAAGCGAAAAGCTTTAAGCAGGCGCGTGGACGCGGTGGATTTGTTCGTTCTTCCTGGCAGGAGGTGAACGAACTGATCGCCGCATCTAACGTTTACACCATCAAAAACTACGGCCCGGACCGTGTTGCTGGTTTCTCGCCAATTCCGGCAATGTCGATGGTTTCTTACGCATCGGGTGCACGCTATCTCTCGCTGATTGGCGGTACTTGCTTAAGCTTCTACGACTGGTACTGCGACTTGCCTCCTGCGTCTCCGCAAACCTGGGGCGAGCAAACTGACGTACCGGAATCTGCTGACTGGTACAACTCCAGCTACATCATCGCCTGGGGGTCAAACGTGCCGCAGACGCGTACCCCGGATGCTCACTTCTTTACTGAAGTGCGTTACAAAGGGACCAAAACTGTTGCCGTCACACCAGACTACGCTGAAATCGCCAAACTGTGCGATCTGTGGCTGGCACCGAAACAGGGCACCGATGCGGCAATGGCGCTGGCGATGGGCCACGTAATGCTGCGTGAATTCCACCTCGACAACCCAAGCCAGTATTTCACCGACTATGTGCGTCGCTACACCGACATGCCGATGCTGGTGATGCTGGAAGAACGCGACGGTTACTACGCTGCAGGTCGTATGCTGCGCGCTGCTGATCTGGTTGATGCGCTGGGCCAGGAAAACAATCCGGAATGGAAAACTGTCGCCTTTAATACCAATGGCGAAATGGTTGCGCCGAACGGTTCTATTGGCTTCCGCTGGGGCGAGAAGGGCAAATGGAATCTTGAACAGCGCGACGGCAAAACTGGCGAAGAAACCGAGCTGCAACTGAGCCTGCTGGGTAGCCAGGATGAGATCGCTGAGGTAGGCTTCCCGTACTTTGGTGGCGACGGCACGGAACACTTCAACAAAGTGGAACTGGAAAACGTGCTGCTGCACAAACTGCCGGTGAAACGCCTGCAACTGGCTGATGGCAGCACCGCCCTGGTGACCACCGTTTATGATCTGACGCTGGCAAACTACGGTCTGGAACGTGGCCTGAACGACGTTAACTGTGCAACCAGCTATGACGATGTGAAAGCTTATACCCCGGCCTGGGCCGAGCAGATTACCGGCGTTTCTCGCAGCCAGATTATTCGCATCGCCCGTGAATTTGCCGATAACGCTGATAAAACGCACGGTCGTTCGATGATTATCGTCGGTGCGGGGCTGAACCACTGGTATCACCTCGATATGAACTATCGTGGTCTGATCAACATGCTGATTTTCTGCGGCTGTGTCGGTCAGAGCGGGGGCGGCTGGGCGCACTATGTAGGTCAGGAAAAACTGCGTCCGCAAACCGGCTGGCAGCCGCTGGCGTTTGCCCTTGACTGGCAGCGTCCGGCGCGTCACATGAACAGCACTTCTTATTTCTATAACCACTCCAGCCAGTGGCGTTATGAAACCGTCACGGCGGAAGAGTTGCTGTCACCGATGGCGGACAAATCCCGCTATACCGGACACTTGATCGACTTTAACGTCCGTGCGGAACGCATGGGCTGGCTGCCGTCTGCACCGCAGTTAGGCACTAACCCGCTGACTATCGCTGGCGAAGCGGAAAAAGCCGGGATGAATCCGGTGGACTATACGGTGAAATCCCTGAAAGAGGGTTCCATCCGTTTTGCGGCAGAACAACCAGAAAACGGTAAAAACCACCCGCGCAACCTGTTCATCTGGCGTTCTAACCTGCTCGGTTCTTCCGGTAAAGGTCATGAGTTTATGCTCAAGTACCTGCTGGGGACGGAGCACGGTATCCAGGGTAAAGATCTGGGGCAACAGGGCGGCGTGAAGCCGGAAGAAGTGGACTGGCAGGACAATGGTCTGGAAGGCAAGCTGGATCTGGTGGTTACGCTGGACTTCCGTCTGTCGAGCACCTGTCTCTATTCCGACATCATTTTGCCGACGGCGACCTGGTACGAAAAAGACGACATGAATACTTCGGATATGCATCCGTTTATTCACCCGCTGTCTGCGGCGGTCGATCCGGCCTGGGAAGCGAAAAGCGACTGGGAAATCTACAAAGCCATCGCGAAGAAATTCTCCGAAGTGTGCGTCGGCCATCTGGGTAAAGAAACCGACATCGTCACGCTGCCTATCCAGCACGACTCTGCCGCTGAACTGGCGCAGCCGCTGGATGTGAAAGACTGGAAAAAAGGCGAGTGCGACCTGATCCCTGGTAAAACCGCGCCACACATTATGGTCGTAGAGCGCGATTATCCGGCGACTTACGAACGCTTTACCTCTATCGGCCCGCTGATGGAGAAAATCGGTAATGGCGGTAAAGGGATTGCCTGGAACACCCAGAGCGAGATGGATCTGCTGCGTAAGCTCAACTACACCAAAGCGGAAGGTCCGGCGAAAGGCCAGCCGATGCTGAACACCGCAATTGATGCGGCAGAGATGATCCTGACGCTGGCACCGGAAACCAACGGTCAGGTAGCCGTGAAAGCCTGGGCTGCCCTGAGCGAGTTTACCGGTCGTGACCATACGCATCTGGCGCTGAATAAAGAAGACGAGAAGATTCGCTTCCGCGATATTCAGGCACAGCCGCGCAAAATCATCTCCAGCCCGACCTGGTCTGGCCTTGAAGATGAACACGTTTCTTACAACGCCGGTTACACCAACGTTCACGAGCTGATCCCGTGGCGTACGCTCTCTGGCCGTCAGCAGCTGTATCAGGATCACCAATGGATGCGTGATTTCGGTGAAAGCCTGCTGGTTTATCGTCCGCCGATCGACACCCGTTCGGTGAAAGAAGTGATGGGCCAGAAATCCAATGGCAACCCGGAAAAAGCGCTCAACTTCCTGACGCCGCACCAGAAGTGGGGTATCCACTCCACCTACAGCGACAACCTGCTGATGCTGACTTTAGGTCGCGGTGGTCCGGTGGTCTGGTTGAGTGAAGCCGATGCCAAAGATCTGGGTATCGCCGATAACGACTGGATTGAAGTCTTCAACAGCAACGGTGCTCTGACTGCCCGTGCGGTTGTCAGCCAGCGTGTTCCGGCAGGGATGACCATGATGTACCACGCGCAGGAACGTATCGTTAACCTGCCTGGTTCGGAAATTACCCAACAGCGTGGTGGTATCCATAACTCGGTCACCCGTATCACGCCGAAACCGACGCATATGATCGGCGGCTATGCCCATCTGGCATACGGCTTTAACTACTACGGCACCGTAGGTTCTAACCGCGATGAGTTTGTTGTAGTGCGTAAGATGAAGAACATTGACTGGTTAGATGGCGAAGGCAATGACCAGGTACAGGAGAGCGTAAAATGAAAATTCGTTCACAAGTCGGCATGGTGCTGAATCTCGATAAGTGCATCGGCTGCCACACCTGTTCAGTTACCTGTAAAAACGTCTGGACCAGCCGTGAAGGCGTGGAATACGCGTGGTTCAACAACGTGGAAACCAAGCCGGGTCAGGGCTTCCCGACTGACTGGGAAAACCAGGAAAAATACAAAGGCGGCTGGATCCGTAAAATCAACGGCAAACTGCAGCCGCGCATGGGTAACCGTGCCATGTTGCTGGGTAAAATCTTCGCTAACCCGCATCTGCCGGGGATCGACGATTATTACGAGCCGTTCGATTTTGACTATCAGAACCTGCATACCGCGCCGGAAGGCAGCAAATCGCAGCCGATTGCCCGTCCGCGTTCGCTGATTACCGGGGAACGGATGGCGAAAATCGAAAAAGGGCCGAACTGGGAAGATGACCTGGGTGGTGAGTTTGACAAACTGGCGAAAGACAAGAACTTCGACAACATCCAGAAGGCGATGTATAGCCAGTTCGAAAACACCTTTATGATGTATTTGCCGCGCCTGTGCGAACACTGCCTGAACCCGGCATGTGTGGCGACCTGCCCGAGCGGTGCGATTTACAAGCGTGAAGAAGATGGCATCGTCCTGATCGACCAGGATAAATGCCGTGGCTGGCGTATGTGCATCACCGGATGCCCGTACAAAAAAATCTACTTCAACTGGAAGAGCGGTAAGTCTGAGAAGTGCATCTTCTGCTATCCGCGTATTGAAGCGGGTCAGCCGACCGTGTGCTCAGAAACCTGTGTCGGTCGTATCCGTTATCTTGGCGTGCTGCTGTACGATGCCGACGCGATTGAACGTGCAGCCAGCACCGAGAACGAGAAAGATCTTTACCAGCGTCAGCTGGAGGTGTTCCTCGATCCGAACGATCCGAAAGTCATCGAGCAGGCGATTAAAGACGGTATTCCGCTGAGCGTTATTGAAGCCGCACAGCAGTCGCCGGTTTATAAAATGGCAATGGAATGGAAACTGGCGCTGCCGCTGCATCCAGAATATCGCACACTGCCGATGGTCTGGTACGTGCCGCCTCTGTCTCCGATTCAGTCTGCAGCAGACGCGGGTGAGCTGGGTAGCAACGGCATTCTGCCAGACGTCGAAAGCTTGCGTATTCCGGTACAGTATCTGGCGAATCTGCTGACCGCCGGTGATACCAAACCGGTACTGCGCGCACTGAAACGTATGTTGGCGATGCGTCATTACAAACGTGCTGAAACCGTTGACGGTAAAGTTGATACCCGTGCGCTGGAAGAGGTCGGTCTGACCGAAGCCCAGGCACAGGAGATGTACCGTTATCTGGCGATTGCTAACTACGAAGATCGCTTTGTGGTGCCGAGTAGTCATCGTGAACTGGCACGGGAAGCCTTCCCGGAGAAAAATGGCTGCGGCTTTACCTTTGGTGATGGCTGCCACGGTTCAGATACCAAATTCAATCTGTTCAACAGCCGTCGTATCGATGCCATCGATGTGACCAGCAAAACGGAGCCGCATCCATGATCGAACTCGTGATTGTATCGCGTCTCCTTGAATATCCGGATGCTGCCTTATGGCAGCATCAACAAGAGATGTTTGAGGCGATTGCTGCGTCGAAAAATCTGTCGAAAGAAGATGCCCATGCGCTGGGCATTTTCCTGCGCGATTTAACGGCGATGGATCCGCTCGATGCCCAGGCCCAGTACAGCGAACTGTTCGACCGTGGCCGCGCCACGTCACTGTTGCTATTTGAACATGTTCACGGTGAATCCCGTGACCGCGGCCAGGCGATGGTGGACCTGCTGGCGCAGTACGAGCAGCACGGCTTGCAGTTAAACAGCCGCGAATTACCGGACCATCTGCCGCTGTATCTGGAGTACCTGTCGCAGCTGCCGCAAAGCGAAGCCGTGGAAGGTTTGAAAGATATCGCGCCGATTCTGGCATTGCTGAGCGCGCGTCTGCAACAGCGTGAAAGCCGTTATGCCGTGATGTTTGATCTGCTGCTGAAATTGGCCAATACCGCTATCGACAGCGACAAAGTGGCGGAAAAAATTGCCGACGAAGCGCGCGATGATACGCCGCAGGCGCTGGATGCTGTCTGGGAAGAAGAGCAGGTTAAATTCTTTGCTGACAAAGGCTGCGGTGATTCAGCAATCACTGCTCATCAGCGTCGCTTTGCCGGTGCCGTCGCGCCGCAATATCTGAATATCACCACCGGAGGACAGCACTAATGCAATTCCTGAATATGTTCTTCTTTGATATCTACCCGTACATAGCCGGGGCGGTCTTCCTGATTGGTAGCTGGCTGCGTTATGACTACGGGCAGTACACCTGGCGCGCGGCGTCCAGCCAGATGCTGGATCGCAAAGGGATGAACCTGGCGTCGAACCTGTTCCATATCGGTATTCTGGGGATTTTTGTTGGTCACTTCTTCGGTATGCTGACGCCGCACTGGATGTATGAAGCCTGGCTGCCGATTGAAGTGAAACAGAAAATGGCGATGTTTGCTGGTGGTGCCAGCGGCGTGCTGTGTCTGATTGGCGGCGTGCTGTTGCTGAAGCGTCGTCTGTTCAGCCCACGCGTGCGTGCAACCACTACCGGAGCGGATATCCTGATCCTGTCGCTGCTCGTTATCCAGTGCGCGCTGGGCCTGTTGACCATTCCGTTCTCCGCTCAGCATATGGACGGTAGCGAGATGATGAAACTGGTTGGCTGGGCGCAGTCGGTGGTGACCTTCCACGGTGGCGCTTCTCAACACCTCGATGGTGTGGCGTTTATCTTCCGTCTGCACCTGGTGCTGGGGATGACGTTATTCCTGCTGTTCCCGTTCTCGCGTCTGGTACACATCTGGAGCGTACCGGTGGAGTATCTGACACGTAAGTACCAGCTAGTGCGCGCTCGTCACTAAGCGAATTTTAGTTCACATAGACCCTGCTTCGGCGGGGTTTTTTTATGGGCACGGTGCGGGGTGAGTTGTCGGATGCGCTTCGCTTATCCGACCTACAGGGGAGGATATTGTAGGCCCGGTAAACGTGGTGCCATCGGGCAAAATTAGCTCGGAGTAACAGGTTTTGATTATTTAAGGAAGTGATGGTGGTGGGGGAAGGATTACTCAACGCTGCGCGCTTCGCCCTTCGGGTCGTTGCCTGCGGCAACGCTCTCTCGCTGGCGCTCGAGTCGAACCTTGGTCGAGGCTTCTCATCCTTCCCCGCATGGGCAGAATATTTAATCGCGGATTCGTTTGAGAGTTCACGGACTTTTGAAAGTGATGGTGGTGGGGGAAGGATTACTCAGCGCTGCGCGCTTCGCCCTTCGGGTCGTTGCCTGCGGCAACGCTCTCTCGCTGGCGCTCAAGTCGAACCTTGGTCGAAGCTTCTCATCCTTCCCCGCTTGGGCAGAATATTTAATTGCGGATTCGTTTGAGAGTTTACGGACTTTTGAAAAGTGATGGTGGTGGGGGAAGGATTCGAACCTTCGAAGTCGATGACGGCAGATTTACAGTCTGCTCCCTTTGGCCGCTCGGGAACCCCACCAGGGGTAATTCAAATTTTGAGGTAATACTTGAGATGGTGGTGGGGGAAGGATTCGAACCTTCGAAGTCGATGACGGCAGATTTACAGTCTGCTCCCTTTGGCCGCTCGGGAACCCCACCACGGGGTAATGCTTTTTACTGGCCTGCTCCCTTATCGGGAAGCGGGGCGCATCATATCAAATGACGCGCCGCTGTAAAGTGTTACGTTGAGAAAAATGAACTGGTTGCGTAATTTTCATCCGTAACGGATTAAAGGTAACCAGTTATTTTTGCTGGCGATTAAAGAATAATCGTCCGATTACCGTAAACAAAGACGCGCTGTGCCAGTACTTTGTATAGCGCACGACTTAAGACGTTTTTCTCGACGTCACGACCTGCGCGCATCATATCTTCAGCTGTGTAGGTATGATCGACATGAATAACGTCCTGCATGATGATTGGGCCTTCGTCCAGATTGTCATTCACATAGTGAGCGGTTGCGCCAATAATCTTCACACCACGTTCATAGGCCTGGTGATAAGGACGTGCGCCGATAAACGCAGGCAGGAATGAATGGTGAATATTGATGATTTTATTCGGGAAGCGTGCCACAAATTCCGGCGTTAATACCCGCATATACTTCGCCAGCACCACATAGTCAGGTTGATAAGCATCAATGGCGTCCGCCATCTTTTGATCGTGCTCGTTGCGGCTTAACCCTTCATGGCTTACCAGCTCAAACGGAATATCAAAACGCTCAACCAGAGAACGTAAAGTATCGTGGTTACTAATAACTGCCGCGATTTCGACATCCAGGCCGCCGTAATTGGCTTTCATCAACAAATCGCCAAGGCAATGCGCTTCTTTAGTGACCAGAATCACTATCCGGCGACGACCGGCAGGATTCAGCTCACGCACGGAGCCTTCTGGCAATGCGCTATCGAGATCCGCCAGCAGGGTGGAATCATTAAAAATCCCTTCCAGTTCCGTGCGCATAAAAAAGCGCCCGGTACGGTGATCAACAAATTCATTGTTCTGTACGATATTTAACTCGTGCTTGTAGCAAATATTGGTAATACGTGCGATCAGACCTTTTTGGTCCGGACAAATAGTACGCAGAACTTTACGTTGGAGTGAATGCATTGCTGGAAAAACCTTGTTGAGAGTGTTTGCTAAACCGTACCGTCAACCATTATTGGCCGCAGCACTTTTTAAATTTTTTACCTGAACCACAAGGGCAGGGATCGTTGCGACCAAACTGCGGACGTGTACCGTCAATATAGTACCATTGACCGTTTTCTTTCAAAAATCGCGAACGTTCAATTATTGCACCTGTTTTACCACCTTCGGTAAATCGAGCAACAAAACTGACAAATCCGATATTGTCGGCGTCCTGCCAACAATGTTCAAATACGGTCAATCCCAACCATTCAGTATGCGCAAATCCGGCCATCAATTCGGCACGTAACGCCGCCGCTCCACAAGATGGATGCCAGGTCTTTATTAAATAATCTGCGTCTTTCATCACAAAAGCGCAGTAACGCGAACGCATGAGATGTTCTGGATCAGGTGCAACCTTTTCACCAGACACATAAGGGTGGCAACATAGGCTATACTCGACAGCACTACCACAGGGACAAAGCTGAGACACAAATAATCTCCCTGGAAACAATAACGGCGTATTAACCGCCTGAGTAGCACTATGTTAACCGAGCAGTAGCGATGTTGCTACGATTGCATTCCAGGGGAATCTTGCGGGAATAATGAGAAAGATAAAAATAGGGCTGGCGCTGGGATCTGGCGCGGCGAGAGGTTGGTCGCATATTGGCGTTATTAATGCGCTAAAAAAAGTGGGTATTGAAATTGATATCGTTGCAGGATGCTCAATTGGTTCGCTGGTGGGCGCGGCCTATGCATGCGATCGATTATCTGCGCTGGAAGATTGGGTAACCTCTTTCAGTTATTGGGATGTTTTACGCCTGATGGATCTCTCCTGGCAGCGCGGTGGGTTACTGCGCGGCGAGCGTGTCTTCAATCAATATCGCGAAATAATGCCGGAAACAGAGATCGAAAATTGTTCCCGTCGCTTCGCGGCTGTTGCCACCAATTTAAGTACTGGGCGCGAATTATGGTTTACTGAAGGCGATATCCATCTTGCTATTCGTGCATCATGCAGTATTCCAGGACTCATGGCACCCGTTGCGCATAACGGCTACTGGCTGGTTGATGGGGCAGTAGTTAACCCAATTCCTATTTCGCTCACGCGTGCATTGGGTGCTGATATTGTGATAGCGGTCGACCTGCAGCACGATGCTCATTTGATGCAACAAGATCTGCTCTCATTTAATGTCAGTGAAGAAAATAGCGAGAATGGTGATTCTCTGCCGTGGCATGCGCGTCTGAAAGAAAGGTTGGGCAGCATAACGACACGTCGGGCGGTGACAGCGCCAACGGCAACAGAGATTATGACCACTTCTATCCAGGTGCTGGAGAACCGCCTTAAAAGGAACCGCATGGCAGGTGATCCGCCCGATATTCTGATTCAACCTGTTTGCCCGCAAATATCTACGCTTGATTTCCATCGCGCGCACGCTGCCATTGCGGCCGGACAGCTGGCAGTGGAAAGGAAAATGGACGAACTTTTGCCGTTGGTACGCACCAACATTTGACCAGAATTTTTATCTACACTTAAGTTAATTCTGACAGGCGCAGGTGGCAATAGCATGCCACTATTGAGTAAAGCCAGTCAGGGGAGAGAACATGACGCAGCCATTGGTCGGAAAACAGATTCTCATTGTTGAAGATGAGCAGGTATTTCGCTCGCTTCTGGATTCGTGGTTTTCCTCATTGGGAGCGACAACGGTACTGGCGGCTGATGGGGTGGATGCCCTTGAGTTGCTGGGAGGTTTCACTCCAGACCTGATGATATGTGATATCGCGATGCCACGAATGAACGGGCTTAAACTGCTGGAACATATACGCAACAGAGGTGACCAGACACCGGTTCTGGTGATATCTGCCACTGAAAATATGGCAGATATTGCCAAAGCGTTACGTCTGGGCGTTGAAGATGTTTTGCTGAAACCAGTTAAAGATCTGAATCGCTTGCGCGAGATGGTTTTTGCCTGTCTCTATCCCAGCATGTTTAATTCCCGCGTTGAGGAAGAGGAAAGGCTTTTTCGCGACTGGGATGCAATGGTTGATAACCCTGCCGCAGCGGCGAAATTATTACAGGAATTGCAACCGCCGGTTCAGCAGGTGATTTCCCATTGCCGGGTTAATTATCGTCAATTGGTTGCCGCGGACAAACCCGGCCTGGTGCTTGATATTGCCGCACTTTCGGAAAACGATCTGGCATTTTATTGCCTTGATGTCACCCGAGCTGGACATAATGGCGTACTTGCTGCCTTGTTATTACGCGCATTGTTTAACGGATTATTACAGGAACAGCTTGCACATCAAAATCAACGGTTGCCAGAGTTGGGCGCGTTATTGAAGCAGGTAAACCATTTACTCCGTCAGGCCAATCTGCCGGGGCAGTTTCCGCTATTAGTTGGCTATTATCATCGCGAACTGAAAAATCTCATTCTGGTTTCTGCGGGTCTGAATGCGACGTTAAATACCGGCGAACACCAGGTACAAATCAGTAATGGTGTTCCGTTAGGCACTTTAGGTAACGCTTATTTGAATCAATTGAGCCAGCGATGCGATGCCTGGCAATGTCAAATATGGGGAACCGGTGGTCGGCTTCGCTTGATGTTGTCTGCAGAATGAGCAAACGATAACGCGGGCTAAATTTGCATTACCTGCTAATGTCGGCTGGTGGTACTATCGTCGCCATTCGTATAAGTAATTGTCTTAATTATGCTAACTCGCCTCCTTTTCAGAACTTAGCCCCTTCGGGGTGCTGATATACTGGGATGCGATACAGAAATATGAACACGTTCAAAACACGAACAGTCCAGGAGAATTTAAATGGCTGCCATTAATACGAAAGTCAAAAAAGCCGTTATCCCCGTTGCGGGATTAGGAACCAGGATGTTGCCGGCGACGAAAGCCATCCCGAAAGAGATGCTGCCACTTGTCGATAAGCCATTAATTCAATACGTCGTGAATGAATGTATTGCGGCTGGCATTACTGAAATTGTGCTGGTTACTCACTCATCTAAAAACTCGATTGAAAACCACTTTGATACCAGTTTTGAACTGGAAGCAATGCTGGAAAAACGTGTAAAACGTCAACTGCTTGATGAAGTGCAGTCTATTTGTCCGCCGCACGTGACTATTATGCAAGTTCGTCAGGGGCTGGCGAAAGGCCTGGGACACGCGGTATTGTGTGCTCACCCGGTAGTGGGTGATGAACCTGTGGCTGTTATTTTGCCTGACGTTATTCTGGATGAATATGAATCCGATTTGTCACAGGATAACCTGGCAGAGATGATCCGCCGCTTTGATGAAACGGGTCATAGCCAGATCATGGTTGAACCGGTTGCTGATGTGACCGCATATGGCGTTGTGGATTGCAAAGGCGTTGAATTAGCGCCGGGTGAAAGCGTACCGATGGTTGGCGTGGTTGAAAAACCAAAAGCGGATGTTGCGCCGTCTAATCTCGCTATTGTGGGTCGTTACGTTCTTAGCGCGGATATTTGGCCGTTGCTGGCAAAAACCCCTCCGGGTGCTGGTGATGAAATTCAGCTCACCGACGCAATTGATATGCTGATCGAAAAAGAAACGGTGGAAGCCTATCATATGAAAGGGAAGAGCCATGACTGCGGTAATAAATTAGGTTACATGCAGGCCTTCGTTGAATACGGTATTCGTCATAACACCCTTGGCACGGAATTTAAAGCCTGGCTTGAAGAAGAGATGGGCATTAAGAAGTAACTTCCGTATCGGTGTTATCCACGAAACGGCGTTGAGCAATCGACGCCGTTTTTTTATAGCTTATTCTTATTAAATTGTCTTAAACCGGACAATAAAAAATCCCGCCGATGGCGGGATTTTAAGCAAGTGTAATCTACAAAAGATTATTGCTTGATCAGGAAATCGTCGAGGGATTTACCTTGCTCATCCATTGCTTTTTTGATTACAGCTGGAGTACGGCCCTGGCCAGTCCAGGTTTTAGTTTCGCCGTTTTCGTCAACGTAGCTATATTTTGCAGGACGCTGAGCACGTTTAGCTTTGGTGCCAGATTTAACGGCAGCAAGGCTATTCAGCAGTTCGTTCGGGTCAATACCGTCAGCGATCAGCATTTCGCGATATTGCTGCAGTTTACGAGTGCGCTCTTCAACTTCAGCAGCAGCCGCGCTTTCTTCTTCGCGACGTTCGTTAACAACAACTTCTAATTTTTCCAGCATTTCTTCCAGCGTTTCAAGTGTACATTCTCTTGCCTGCGCACGAAGAGTACGGATGTTGTTCAGAATTTTAAGTGCTTCGCTCATTGTAGTAATCTCAAACTTATATTGGGGTGGTTTGTTGAGGTAATAATAGAGCCTTAAATTCAGTTGTGCAATAGCCAGGAATGTAAGGAATTCAAAATTGTTCTTTATTTTGTGCCGCCAATAAATATCTTTTCATAAAATTAGCCAGAAAAGACGCGGCATATAGCCCTATTTGCACCGATGATTTCGCAGCACGTGAGGTTAAAACTTCCTGATTCATGTCACATTTTATGGGGAGATTATCGTAGGCTGACGACCTTTCAGTCTTCTGTATTAGTCGTGTTTACGAGAATTCCCTATTAAGCGAATGATGAAAAGTAGAACAGTCGCAATAAGAGCAGGGACTTAGTATTGCACTATCTCCAGGAGGTCAACAGAGGGCTATTACTTGCGCAACAGGTTAAAGATTGTGAATAGTTACCAGCAGTCATTTACCCGCTTATAACAAGCGAGGCAGTTGTAATGATAGCTCAGAAGGATTATGCAAGGCTTCGTAAGGGAGAACGCATATACCACTTCTGTGCATACTGTTGAGCTGAAAAACTGACGAATTATGATAAACTCCAGCCAACTTTAATTCATATCATTGAGGGCCTGTGGCTGATGGCACAGCTATATTTCTACTATTCCGCAATGAATGCGGGTAAGTCTACAGCATTGTTGCAATCTTCATACAATTACCAGGAACGCGGCATGCGCACTGTCGTATATACGGCAGAAATTGATGATCGCTTTGGTGCCGGGAAAGTCAGTTCGCGTATAGGTTTGTCATCGCCTGCAAAATTATTTAACCAAAATTCATCATTATTTGATGAGATTCGTGCGGAACATGAACAGCAGGCAATTCATTGCGTACTGGTTGATGAATGCCAGTTTTTAACCAGACAACAAGTATATGAATTATCGGAGGTTGTTGATCAACTCGATATACCCGTACTTTGTTATGGTTTACGTACCGATTTTCGAGGTGAGTTATTTATTGGCAGCCAATACTTACTGGCATGGTCCGACAAACTGGTTGAATTAAAAACCATCTGTTTTTGTGGCCGCAAAGCAAGCATGGTGCTGCGTCTTGATCAAGCAGGCAGACCTTATAACGAAGGTGAGCAGGTGGTTATTGGTGGTAATGAACGCTACGTTTCTGTATGCCGTAAACACTATAAAGAAGCGTTAGAAGTCGGCTCATTAACGGCTATTCAGGAAAGGCATCGCCACGATTAATAAGAATTTCTTTACTGACAGGGTGAGCAGGGCGCTTTTATCCTGTCAGTTCGTTTTACTCACTTCATCCGGTGTATATACCCTTCTCGACAGTTCTTTAACGCCACTATACCCCTCACAGAGCGCTTATACACCGACATTGACTTGTAACCTGTAAAGTACAATATCGCTGTGTGTAGGCGTTATACATCGTCGCAAATATGATGAAGGACAATGCTGTCGGTTTATGGGAAAGTTGCTTTGGGTAAAACAAAAAAACGGCCCCAGAAGGGATAATGCCGATCAGTTAAGGATCAGTTGACCGATCCAGTGGCTGTGTAAGAATCCGGAAACGCTCACTTGTTTCCGGATTTTTTTATGCACATTGGACAGGCTCTTGATCTG
>NZ_JBJQKY010000021.1:0-78326 GCF_046486595.1 Escherichia sp. WS3063 | reverse complement strand
AACCATACGAATCGCCCTCTGACGGACTTCGGGGGAAAAACGAGTATTTTTAGTCATCCTGTTTACCTCTTTCTCAGGGAGTTTAGTCTCCAGGATTCCCGGGGCGGTTCACAGTATCAACCGATCCAGTTCGGGGCCGTCGAAATACTCCTGTCTGACGCACAGCACCACGTGGTATTCCGGCTTTTCCGGATGACGGGTCAGGAGCCAGCAAAGGTCGCGTCCGGGTTTCGCATTCATCAGCGCACTGACGGTTTCGATAAAGTCCATACCGAACCAGATCTTTCTGCTGCTGAAGGCGTTGTCATGTTCCCACGGCAGACGAAGCAGGATCCGCCGTATCCGTGAGCCGGACTGCTCACGCAGCGCACGCTCAAGGACGCCGATGACTTTGTTCTGATAAGATGGCCAGAAGGGTGCCAGGCTATAGTCGAAATAAGGAATAGCATTCATAAGATATGTTCCGTTATGCGCAGCCCACAATGCGTCCTGCCCGTGAATGAGCTGACGTGTTATGGCTTGCGGAATGAGATTGATGGAATAAGTGAAGAACCGAAGCAGAACGGGAAGACAAGGAACAAAACACCGGATGCAGGTTCAGGATGAATGATCTCCGTTGACTTCAGTTCACATCATTAATCAAGGCGGTAAGTTTTTACCGACGGAGTGTTTCCAGGAGCGAAGGCTCAGGCCTTAAGCTTCAGAAGTGAGGCTTACGAGGACGCCCTGCAGCAGGACGTTCAGGCACTTCATTGCAGCCGTAGGCACACAGCCCGTCTTTTTGTTCTTCTTTCGCCAGATAATGCAGGGCACCGCGAATATTATCGATGCTTTCAGGATCGTTGTGGCGCACAGGAATGTTGATGTTGTATGTATAATGCGGCTGATATGTGCAGCGGTGTGCCGAACCGCTGTTATGCGTAATAGACCGCCAGCATTCCGTAATCCGCTCCGCAAAGGGATATATTTTTTTAACCCTCTGACGATCGATCCAGAAAACCGCATGCGCATGAAAACCATGATCAGCCGTCCATTCAATCACCCAGAAGAAGCCAACGATATTTTCAAATTGTTCCACCTGCTCCAGCATCATACGCAACTGCAATTCAAGCCAGCGATGATCAGGTTGTAAGAAATCAGGCGTATCTTTTTCTGTAGAAGAAATCCATGCGTAAGGCCCGCAGGCAGGAATAGCGTGCCATCATTTGATTGATGTGATTGTCAAGTAAAGCGGTAAAAAACCAGTTTGGTGTGTAAGATTTAGGCATGTTGATGACTCCTGAAAGTTAATGATGTTTTAAGCTCTGTGAACGAATTAATGCTTTCGCTCATAATCAGATCTAAAACGGTAATAACTTACAGATGGTATTTATCAGGCATGCTGTAGCAGAATGGATACGACGGGTTATTAACGATACGCAGCATTATGCAGAAAGAAATGGATTATCTGATGGTATTAGCTAAAGAGATGAGATAAACGAGGAGTAAAGAAAATACAGACTCAATAAAACATCACGAAATACTGCAAAATACGCGATAAAACACCACGACCAGAAGGTTAAGAAACATATTGCGACCAATCACATCATAAACTACAAACTTGCTCTCAGTGGTTGTAAAAACCGTGTACAAGGCCAATGCAATAAACTTATATGCGCTCATTCAATCTGTTCTCCAGGATATGAACGTTAACGACACACGATAGCATAAGACAACATACCATGGATGAATAATTTTCACCCAGTACCTTAAACAATACAACCGGCAACAAATATAATCAGAAATTCACTCTGTTAATTCTGTTGTTTATCCTGCGCTGTTAAACATGACGGAATCATGGATACCTTATCAAAGAGTAAACATTCAGTTAATCTGTGATGACAGAGAAATTGTTTCCAACCAGAATAGTTAAAACACTTCAGATAAACAATCATTGTTAAGCAAATACAGTTCATGATGGATAAGATTAAAATCAATTGCTGTTTCACTGAAAATGAGAACAGATGGATATCATCAGTAGAATGGTAGAGAATAACTTACCTGAACATCATATGAGTTACAGTAAATATGATTGAGGGATGGAATGAATACGATAACAAGAGTAATACTAATGGAATGTGTAACGATAGAGTGAATATAATCGTAAAGATAGAGAGTGAGTAAAGACAGGAAGTAAATAACAATAGAGATTGTATGAAAAAGGGAGTGAGTATAATAATAGTAATAAACCTAAATTAAAATTATCCATGTTTAATGAATGGAAATGAGAAATCCGCCGTTCTGAACATATTCCGGACAGTTCCATTCCCTTACAAAAAAAATATCAAATTAATTTTCTTCAACCCTCTATTAAAACATGAATCGCATCCCTTATCAGTAACAGACGAATAATAATTTGTTATTCAGAAAGAGAGCGACATCGTCATATACCCCAGCACTCATCACGGCAAGAATCAAACAAACTTATATATAAAAACTCACACAATATGGTTAATGATTAGCTTTAATCCATGTTTAAAACAATCTTTCGATTACCTTTCGTTATATCTGAAACGAAAACCACTCTTCCACCAGTGCGCACATCCCAGCATTCAATCAGCTCTGACAGCAGGTCATTATGAAAACAAAACCAAATCACAGATGTAGTGTATGTGCTGCTACTGTTGCTACTATAGCGATTTTTTCAGAGAAATTTTCATTCACACCCAATGATTGGTGAATATTTGCACAGGTGCAGGATATGCAACACACCTTATCATTAACCTTCATTCGAAGGATTATGATTTTCGTTTTCTACTCACAAAATTGTTTTAAAATAAGGTGTAAGCTGAGGAATCAGGTGTAAATGACTGAATTAATGCCGGTGGAATAACAACGGAATATGTTTTCGCATTATGGTTATACTGGGGTGGAACAATATCAAACGGTTCGTAAGACATTGCGCCGAAAGGAAGGATGTAACCATTATTATCAAGAGCAGAAACATAAAGTGCCTGATGCGATCGCATCTTGATGATACGGAAATAATTCTGAGCGATTAACTGATTGAGTACAGGTGTAAGTTTTTCTGCTCTTCTCAGACGATTGGGACCATATCTTTCAATGTCTGTTTTCCTGATAGCACGCCAATTATTCTGCCTTATTCGGGTCATAATCCATGCATACAGTTCACAGGCATCCTGTTCAAACTGGCATCGTGCAGACATGGGATAAAATATTGTGCTCGCCTCCTCCAGATACCAGCCCATGAGATGCATAGCTTTAAAAAGCGCAATTGATTCAATTTCCTCAGCATCTTTATAGCAATAGCAGGTGAATATTCCAGCTATCCTCAGTATATTAGAACCTGCTTTCAGAACAATATCTCTGATGTGTTCCCACTCCCCTCCTGCAAGCGCTTTTCTTTCAATCTTAATCTGGTTTTCCTGCCACTCCCCCAACGCTTTCTTTGCAAGTTTTAATGTTTTCCTTTCGGTGCTCATACCGGGGGAATTAATGTTATGGCTTAACAGAAATCCGTTAATCTTTTTATGAAACTTCTCCAGGGTTGGTTTTGTTCTGAACTCGCCTCTCGTATAATCCCGTACCCGGGAAGGACTTCCGGTCTGACTGAACAGAAACCGGGAAAGAAATCCGCTTCCCCACGCCAGTACGTCATTTTTATTTATATAATTCGTAAAGACATCCGGCTGGGACATTAACGAAAATGTCAGACGTGGCGTGATATGGTATTTCTCGTCAGCCCGTCCAAAATCAAACGGTTGTCCACTCCATGCTTTATTCAACAGGCCCGGATAATTTTTCAGATAGCTTCTGAAAAAAGTGACCGCCTCGTCAGAAATAACCCCTGCCTCAGGATGTTCATTGAGCCCTTCCACAAGCGCTTTAAGCGAAACATCTTCATAGATAAAATTCGGTCGAACCGGACGTGTCGGTTTATTTCTTTCGTGATTACGCAGCGCCTCTTCTTCCTGTTCCCCCGGATACCCCCGGTTAACAGCCTTTCTTAAATTGGCAGCAAGCGCTTTCTGCCGGGTATTCCAGATCTGTAGTTCAGTCTTATAATCTTTGTTTCTCTCTTCGTATTGTTGAATGAGTCGATCGGCAAATTCGTAACAGGGGTTCATCACCAGTCTGTTTATCGTTGTTTTTCCCGCGCCTGGCTCTGCGATTGCCAACAGATAAAGTGAGCAGGGTTCCGGCATGTTGGTGTGAGGATGAACAACGTCAACCAGTGACTGACAGGAGAGTGAGAGCGTTGCCAGTACAGTATTAAAAATGAGCTCCAGCGGAAGTTGGGTACTTTCATATAAGTCGTCAATGAGATATGCAAGCTCACTAGGAAATAATCTGTAGGTTAAATCAGCTGGGAAGTGGTGGGATGTCTGCAAGGATTGCATATAAGCGGAATTCATTGTAACGGACCTCCTTCACATACTGTAATCAGCGCAAAACTTATTGTTCAGTTCAGGAACATACCGGCATGGTGAGTATGTTCGCTGACGTCGATAATAAAATGGCTTATCTCCATTCACCAGTCCCGGCGCATTTATGATGCTGACAAAAGTAAAACAACATGTGTGCATCCAGAAGTCTGGCATCGCAGCGACAAATGATGGATGCATGAAAACCAGGAAACATTGCATGACTTCAGGACGACTTTTTCAGAAAACGAGCTAAGGGCGTCAACCACGCCCTTACTGTGACATATACTCTGGCACCGGATGCCTTTTTACAGGGTTCACCTGCCATCCAGTAGACGCCCCGCTCCACGGCTGCAACCATAATTACGTTGACCAGAACCGTCATGCTGCTTCGTCTCATACTTCACGAGATAACGGGCTCTCTCCATGGCTTTCTGCATCGCTTCCACATCACCACGCTTGATCCAGAGAACAGCGGCTTCACCCGGCTTTTTGTCTGAAGCCTTCCTGGTTTCAGAACATCCACCCGACAAAGGCGTATCATCGGAAGAAGGGCGAGCATCAGATGATGCCGGTTTACGGAAAGGCGTCCGCCTGGAAAAATGAACCAGTCCATTACCCTGCCAGGGCTCAAGATGCAGAGCGCTACACCATGCCAGTTGGATCAGCGTCGCCAGCGAAGAAGGAACGGTGAAATCCCCTGGCGAGCACCAGGTATCTTTGTTGAGCAGTAATATCACGTGATAATGTTTCCTGCCTTTTTCCTTGCCAAACTCCCGACACCAGAAATAATGCAGGGTGGTTGCACGCACACGCTTGTTGGTACGTCGTTTTTTCCGCTGGTAAGCCTGAATTTTGGCTTTCAGGGATTCGAAAAAACGAGAAATCACCGCTGAATCCGGATCGGGATCCATGATGGTGACAGGCATATGCTCAGGGAAACGTAAATCCACCCGGATTAACGAGACGGCACGGTGTTGCACCAGGGCACTGTTGAGAATACTTTCAAAACGGGATAACCAGTAATCATTGTGTATTGGTTGATTCATGATGAGAGATCTCCGTTGATTTGGATTGACTTCACATCATTAATCGCCGCGGTAAAACTTTACGGCATCCCACCAATGAGCAACGCCAATAGCTCATGATTAAAACGGAATGAATCGTCCCGTAACGAAAAGATAATCCTGCACACGACAGCAAAACGTAAAACAACAGCATGAATGAGCTAAATGTCTAAAGAAAAACTGCCTTTTCACATTATTTTTCAGCGAGTAATCATACCAGCATCCCTAACATACGAAATCGCATCGTGATCGATCGCTGATTCGCCGAACAACTGATCGAATACACCGGAATCTGCACTAACATCCTGATGGGTAACGGAAGACTAAAAAACCAGTGTTCTATTGATTGCACGGAATGCCTGTGCGCTGGCCTGACCAGTAAGCACAATTCTACGAGTAGTAAGATATCTACTCCAAAACCATGCGCAGTAGCCACCATATGTTGCCAGGGTGAAAAATAAGCTCAGAGCTATAGGGGAGTAATTCCCGTTAATGTCATCGCCGTACCTCAATCAGCTCACAAACTGGCTGAAACGTTAAGCTGAGGCCTTTATTCTTCAGATGTATTTTCCGGTTTACCTGTAAATTATCTTCTGATATTTATCACATTAGTAATTGTGCTGATTATCTACATACTTCAAGGTCTGAAATATGAAGCTAACAGAAGAAAGTCTGAATCTAGTCATTGACATCCTGAATGATTTGATCTGTGAAGGAAAAATGCTGAACGATGTGGAGCGCAGATCTCTGCTCAATGCAGTTATGGCAATTACAGCGGTAAAAGAACGTTCTGTCGTATCTGTATCATCCCGAAAAGAGCAAAGTAAGAAGGAGAAGAAGGAAAGAGAGATCGATCCTCGTTTCCCAAATGCTGGTGTGGCATGGAATGAGGCAGACGAGAGTTTATTGCGAGATGTTCTGGAGGATGTACCGGACGATGAAATTGGTAAACACCTTTTCTGGCTGGCAGAGAAACTAGGGCGAACCCCGTACAGTGTAGCCTGTAAAGTCAGACAAATTAAGAAATTACCTGCAGAATGGAAGGATCAATTTCGTAAAATCTCTGACAGGATCCGTAGTTCTGGAATGTCAGTCAGTGAATATCTACAACGCCAGGGACTGTTAAGCCCAGAGTCAGGGGAAGAAAACAATCCTGTCAGTCATAACAACAATGTAGCTTAATCCTGAAGAAGATGAACAGTTTATACTCTTTAAACTGTTCCCTTAATTTTAGAAAAACAGTTTGTGTAAGTGCATGCTCCAACATTCTGAAGGCGTTATTTCTTACAATACATCATAATCATTGGCAGATCCTCATCTGAATCAAAACACCACAACCAATCATCACACTTTTTCTGAAAAGAGCCTTATGATGAAGATAATCACCTTACGCTGAGAAAAAACACCAGGGCCAGTTAATCACCTTATCAATCTCGCCGTTACAAAATCATCCATAAGCCATTTAACAGTGTTATCGCAAACTCACAGTAAATCGCATCAGGTTACCTCAATCGGATTTGAGTTAATTCACTGGGCTTTACGTAAAGATACTTTTCTCAAGCTAACGTCGAAACTCGAAATCTAAGGAAAGGTTAAACGTAACATCAGTAAAATCGAATAGCAGATTGATTGCTTAAACAGAAAGGTTTTACAGCAGCATTAAACTGATTTAGTTAACGTAAAGATTTACTAAACTGGATGTGTATAGCAATGCTTAACGAAAACACTTGTAGAAGTGTTTATGAAAATACGTGTATGTCTGGTAAAACACTTAGTAGAAAATACGTGTATAACACTTACTGAAATGCTTGGTAAAAATACTTAGTAAAATACGTGTATATAGTATCATACCGACATTCTCAACATCTTCAGACTTCCATACATACTGGGTGTTAATTTTTCACTTTTACAGCCAGCATGGAGTTTTCTGTCCTAAAAACAGAGCAGATTTACTCTGGAGTTATTTTCCTGTTCACGTATTCAGTACAGCAGAAATCCCGTGATAACGAGACAGTAAACCATCGTAATCAGCGTCTGTAACTCCATCGCTTTACCCCAGAAAAGTTAAGCCATATAATGTGAGGGATATAAGTCGTCGTATCCGGTAAGTACAGATAACCACAACATAAGCTCATTCAGTAAATTTTATCTCTGAACAAACGACTATGGCATGCTCATTTATACTATTCATAAGAAAGTGTGATTATCTGTAAGCATTAACCATCAAATCATATAACCATACTAAACTGGCGGATCATCAGCACCATTAGCAGGTAACTTATTGAAATTTTATTATGTGTTTTTTGTTGATAATTAATATGCAATATGAATTTGCTATTTTAGAATCATGAACACCATTTAAAATTACCATCATTAATATCATATAAAAATATATTTTTACTAAAACATGAATTGTATATATTTATTAGCTCAGGAAAATTATCAGGGTTCACCTTCAAATTAACCTGAATGTTATGCTTAATTTCACCCAGTAGTTCTTCATGTGTGGATTTTATTATCCCATTATTATAATCGATAAATGCACACATGTTTTTTATGAATTCAAAACCTTTTCCTGTATACAGTTTAATGAATGCCACCAGAGCAAACATTTCAAGATGTAGCCATAATGCTACGTTAGTTTTTTGCAAAGTATAAAAAATTGAATTCGCCACTTTTTTACTTATTGCTCTTTTATACTGTGATCGAGCAAGATTCAGTAGCGGAAGCTCTCGTTCAATAAATGAATGTGAAAAGAC
This sequence comes from Escherichia sp. WS3063, assembly GCF_046486595.1. NCBI lineage: Bacteria > Pseudomonadati > Pseudomonadota > Gammaproteobacteria > Enterobacterales > Enterobacteriaceae > Escherichia > Escherichia sp. WS3063. Next base: position 70,076 of record NZ_JBJQKY010000021.1, on the reverse strand, counting down.
TGGATAAATTGATGTCGGAAACCTTTCAGGCCTTATGATATTTTCTATTTCCACCATAAATCTATCCATAGAAAGAAAGTCACTTTCTTTTTTTATTCTGGTATAGAGACCGCCTTTATTCCTTTCTGAGGTTTGTTTTCGTGCTATCCCCCCTAACAATTTCTCTAATTGTTTATTTATCTTCGTATAATTAAATACAACCATTCTTCTTATCATCCTCGGAAGGATAATAATATCAGTGCTTGAATCACTTGAACGGCAATTATTATTTATCCATGCAACTTCAAGTTGCAGTATCGGAACATTAACTTTTCTGGGGTGAATATCACTCTGATATCGTTTTTTGTATGCGTTTTCATTAAGATATTCTCTGCTGTAGAGAAACTTATAGCAATATAATCTGATAATATCTTTTATGTAAAATTTAAATAGTTCACCTGTAACAGATATATGTTTTCTGCTCAGTAACTCCTGTGTATTAAGCCATTCCCGTGACCGAAGCACACCCTTGTGAAAACTTTTTCTTACTTGCTTTGAGGCACGGCATTGATGTAATATTTTTGCGTCCTCAATAATTCTCCTTCCCGTTTTATTTTTTGCAGCATCTCTTACTCCATAAAATATCTCCCGGCCCAGACTTTTGTCATATTTACTGATTATACGACAAATATTCCTGACCCGACGATTCTCTTTATTTCGCTTCCATAGCTTATAATGATCATCGCATAACCTTAAGGCATTTGCCTCATCAAATTCTGAAACAGGATTACTGCATTTTTTATTCCGACAAATACCTTTGTTTTTAGCCATACTCTTCTTCCCGTCAATGGAAAAATTTTCACACCCATATTACCTGAATGATAAACCGGATTAGTGTGATCCGGTTCAGTGAAATCAACAGGATACCGGTATGCCATTCAGCAATTCTTCCCTCTCCGCGCAAGTGAAATCATATCTGACGTTTCTTCCTGAAGAAATACGCCAGAAAATCCTTGAACATCTCCACGGTGTTATTCATTACGAGCCCGTGATTGGCATTATGGGTAAATCCGGCACCGGCAAGAGCAGCCTGTGTAATGCCATTTTTCAGTCCCGTATCTGCGCCACGCATCCCCTGAACGGCTGCACCCGCCAGGCTCATCGTCTTACCCTGCAGCTCGGTGAACGCAGAATGACGCTGGTCGATCTGCCCGGCATTGGTGAAACACCGCAGCATGATCAGGAATACCGAGCGCTTTATCGTCAGTTACTGCCGGAACTGGATCTGATTATCTGGATCCTGCGGAGTGATGAACGTGCGTATGCTGCCGATATTGCCATGCATCAGTTTTTACTGAATGAGGGCGCAGATCCCTCGCGCTTTCTGTTTGTTCTCAGCCATGCCGATCGCATGTTTCCTGCTGAAGAATGGAATGCCACAGAAAAATGCCCGTCCCGTCACCAGGAACTCTCACTGGCGACAGTAACAGCCCGGGTGGCCACCCTGTTCCCTTCATCATTTCCGGTACTCCCTGTAGCCGCACCTGCAGGCTGGAACCTTCCAGCGCTGGTGTCACTGATGATCCACGCGCTGCCACCACAGGCAACCAGCGCAGTTTATTCACATATCAGGGGGGAAAACCGCTCTGAACAGGCCCGGAAACACGCACAACAGACTTTTGGTGATGCCATCGGGAAAAGTTTTGACGACGCCGTTGCCCGGTTCAGTTTTCCGGCCTGGATGTTACAGCTTCTGCGTAAAGCCCGGGACCGCATTATCCACCTGCTGATCACACTGTGGGAGCGTCTGTTCTGACACACTCACGCCGACAGGATGTGTCGCTGGATTAACGAGCATTCTTCTTTTTATGAAATCATGCTTAAAAATCAGATAATTAAAAGAATATTTTTTCTGCTGCATTTTATTCCTGATTATCCGGATGCGACACATCCTTTCAACATCATGATGCATAATAACATCATGAAATAAAAGATGTTTTCTTACGGAGTGCACATCTATGTCTGATAATCGTTCCCGGCATGATCGCCTGGCGGTTCGCTTATCACTCATTATCAGCCGACTGATGGCCGGAGAATCTCTGTCACTAAAAACACTGTCAGATGAATTTGGCGTTACAGAACGTACTTTACAGCGCGATTTTCATCAGCGTCTGGTTCACCTGGATTTAGAGTACAGAAATGGCAGGTACAGCCTCAGACGACAGAGCAGCCCGGGTGCGATCCCTGAAATGCTTTCTTTTATACAGAATACCGGGATCGCACGGATACTTCCGCTCCGGAACGGACGACTGATAACCTGTCTTACCGACAACCAGGAGCCCTCTCCCTGCCTTATCTGGCTACCGGCGCCGGATATCACTGCAACGTTCCCCGAGTGTTTCTCGCAACTCATCCTGGCAATAAGACAGTGTATCCACATCTCTCTGATGACTGAGCGATGGTATCCGTCACTGGAACCCTGCCGGCTCATTTATTACAGCGGAAGCTGGTATCTGATCGCGTTACAGAAGGGAAAACTGCGGGTCTTTCCCCTGGCAGACATCAAATCGGTCAGCCTGACATCAGAACGGTTTGAACGGAGAGACCACATCCACAGTCTGGTCGCTGAAGAGCGTTTTATCTCCGCTCTGCCACATTTCCCTTTCATCCATAAACTTATCAACACCTTTAACCTGTGATCGCCGGCCTGCCAAAGCCGTCCCGACAGGTATGGAGACAATATGTTGAACAGAAAACTAAATATACGGCTACGTCATTCCCTGAACAGTCACTGCATACCTTCCATCATTATCAATAACACCGTACGTTCATTTCAGAGGTCAGTCATGAATACCAGAGCTCTTTTTCCCCTGCTGTTCACTGTGGCATCATTCTCCGCCTCCGCCGGCAACTGGGCTGTCAAAAACGGCTGGTGTCAGACCATGACGGAAGATGGTCAGGCGCTGGTAATGCTGAAAAATGGCACGATTGGTATTACCGGCCTGATGCAGGGATGCCCGAATGGTGTACAGACGCTCCTGGGCAGCCGTATCAGTATTAACGGTAACCTGATCCCCACATCACAAATGTGTAATCAGCAGACGGGATTCAGGGCTGTTGAGGTGGAAATCGGACAGGCGCCGGAAATGGTCAAAAAAGCCGTTCACTCCATAGCAGAGCGTGATGTGTCCGTTTTACAGGCATTTGGTGTACGAATGGAATTCACCCGCGGTGATATGCTGAAGGTCTGTCCGAAATTTGTCACATCACTTGCCGGTTTTTCCCCGAAACAGACGACCACTATTAATAAAGATTCCGTCCTGCAGGCTGCCCGACAGGCATACGCCCGGAAATACGACGAGGAAACAACAGAAACCGCTGATTTTGGCTCTTACGAAGTAAAAGGCAATAAGGTTGAGTTTGAAGTATTCAATCCTGAAGACCGTGCGTACGACAAAGTGACCGTCACGGTTGGTGCTGACGGTAATGCCACCGGCGCCAGCGTTGAATTTATCGGAAAATAGCCGGTATGTCGGACTGCCACCCTGTTTTATTGCCCGAAGGCCCTTTCTCACGCGAACAGGCGGTTGCCGTCACAACAGCTTACCGCAATGTGCTTATTGAAGATGACCAGGGAACGCATTTCCGGCTGGTTATCCGCAATGCCGAAGGGCAGCTACGCTGGCGGTGCTGGAATTTTGAACCTGATGCCGGAAAACAGCTAAATTCGTATCTCGCCAGTGAGGGAATTCTCAGGCAATAAACGTCTTCATTTCATCCATCAGGCCGCGTCTTCTCCGGGAGACGTGGCTTTTTCATTTATTACACCAGTAAATCTTAACCACCGATAAGGAGCAAATTATGCGACTAGCCAGTCGTTTTGGTTATGCGAACCAGATACGCCGTGACCGTCCGCTGACACACGAAGAACTGATGCACTATGTGCCGGGGATTTTCGGGGAAGATAAACACACGTCCCGAAGCCAGAACTATACGTACATCCCCACCATCACCGTACTGGAAAGCCTGCAGCGGGAAGGCTTTCAGCCATTCTTCGCCTGCCAGACCCGTGTGCGCGACCCGGGCCGCCGGGGATACACAAAACACATGCTGCGTCTGCGGCGGGCCGGAGAGATAAACGGAGAACATGTCCCTGAAATTATTCTGCTCAACTCTCATGACGGTACCTCCAGCTACCAGATGCTGCCGGGTTACTTCAGGTTCGTCTGCCAGAACGGATGCGTCTGTGGTCAGTCTCTGGGGGAAGTGCGTGTTCCGCACCGGGGAAATGTGGTGGACAGAGTCATTGAAGGGGCTTACGAGGTGGCGGGGGTTTTTGACCGGATTGAGGAAAAGCGTGATGCCATGCAGTCGCTGATTCTGCCGGCACCAGCACGCCAGGCGCTGGCACAGGCGGCACTGACTTACCGTTATGGTGACGAACATCAGCCCGTCACCACCGCCGACATTCTGACGCCACGACGCCGGGAGGATTACGGTAAGGACCTGTGGAGTGCTTATCAGACCATTCAGGAGAATATGCTGAAAGGGGGGATTTCCGGTCGCAGTGTAAAAGGAAAACGTATCCATACCCGGGCCATTCACAGCATTGATACCGACATTAAGCTCAATCGCGCATTGTGGGTGATGGCAGAAACGATGCTGGAGAGCCTGCGCTGATGCAGCCTGTCCCTGAAGGCGTGATTCAGGTACCAGAATCACCCGACGCCCCGGAGGCGCTGCCGGGGTGTCGTTCCATTTCTGATGATGACCTGTGCGCCAGGTGTACCCGTCTGCTTTACCGTCCCGGAGAACTCAGTCTGTGCAGACTGAGTACAGACAATGGCATCTGGCCATCCGTCTGTGACCGGAACGGTTACGCGTACGGCTGCCCGGAATTTCAGCCGAATATCATTCATCCCTGATATTGCCGGGTCTCACGGTCAGTGATGAACGTGATGTTGTCAGCCCCCGGCCTTTATTTCCTCTCATTTATACACATTGTAAGGATTTCACTCATGAAAATCGTTTCTCAGAACACAACTGCTCTTTCTTCAGCCACAGCACCAGGGAATAACCAGCCCCAACTGGTTGCTACTCCCGTCCCTGATGAACAACGTATCAGCTTCTGGCCGCAGCACTTTGGCCTCATTCCACAGTGGGTGACCCTGGAGCCCCGTGTCTTCGGCTGGATGGACCGTCTGTGTGAAGACTACTGCGGTGGTATCTGGAATCTGTACACCCTGAATAACGGCGGCGCATTTATGGCGCCCGAACCGGATGAAGATGATGGAGAAACCTGGGTGCTGTTCAATGCCATGAATGGTAACCGCGCTGAAATGGGCCCGGAAGCTGCTGGTATTGCCGCCTGTCTGATGACGTACAGCCATCACGCCTGTCGTACAGAGAATTATGCCATGACGGTTCATTATTACCGTCTACGGGATTACGCCCTGCAGCATCCGGAATGCAGCGCCATTATGCGCATCATCGACTGAATGGAGAGAAGTACAATGCAACAGCTTTCCTTTCTGCCCGGAGAGATGACGCCCGGCGAGCGCAGCCTCATTCAACGGGCCCTGAAAACCCTGGACCGCCATCTTCATGAACCCGGCGTGGCCTTCACCTCCACCCGTGCGGCACGAGAATGGCTGATTCTGAACATGGCGGGACTGGAGCGTGAAGAGTTCCGGGTGCTGTATCTGAACAACCAGAATCAGCTGATTGCCGGTGAAACCCTCTTCACCGGCACCATCAACCGCACGGAAGTCCATCCCCGTGAAGTGATTAAACGCGCCCTGTATCACAATGCCGCTGCTGTGGTGCTGACACACAATCACCCGTCCGGTGAAGTCACACCCAGCAAGGCAGACCGCCTTATCACGGAACGTCTGGTACAGGCACTGGGCCTGGTGGATATCCGGGTGCCGGACCATCTGATAGTCGGTGGCAGCCAGGTTTTCTCCTTTGCCGAACATGGTCTGCTTTAACCCGTCACAACCACATCACACCTGTTTTCACTTTTATCTTCTGTCTTCAGAGGTATCCCACTATGAAAATCATCACCCGTGGTGAAGCCATGCGTATTCACCAACAGCATCCTGCATCCCGTCTTTTTCCGTTCTGCACCGGCAAATACCGCTGGCACGGCAGCACTGAAGCGTATACCGGTCGTGAAGTGCAGGATATTCCCGGTGTACTGGCCGTGTTTGCAGAACGCCGTAAGGACAGTTTTGGCCCGTATGTCCGGCTGATGAGCGTCACCCTGAACTGAGCCAGGAAGGGAATTCTGATGAACAGAATTATCACCACCACCGTGTATACACTGAATGAGCTATCCTCCACCGCACAGGAAAAAGCCCGCGACGGGTACCGTCAGCATCATGCTGACAGCAACTGGTATGAAAACGTGTATGAAGACTTCAGGGAGGTCTGTGGCATTTTCGGAATTGACCTCCGCCAGCGCGTTTTCCGGCTCAGCAACGGCAGGTTTATGGAGGAGCCGAGCATCTGGTTCAGCGGATTCTGCAGCCAGGGGGACGGAGCCTGTTTTGAAGGACGCTGGCACTGGCAGCCAGCGACAGTCAGAAGAATCCGGAAGTATGCCCCACAGGAGCATGAACTTCATCGTATCGCGGATGCCCTGCAGGCGGTGCAAAAGCGTAACTTCTGGCAACTGCAGGCTGAAATCCACCACAGGGGACGCTACTGCCATCCGTACAGCATGGATATCACCGTCACCCAGAACAGTCCGACTGGTCAGACTATGACAACCGATGCGGAAGCCGCTGTCAGCGAAGCCCTGCGCGGCCTGGCCTTCTGGTTGTACCGTCAACTGGAAAACGAGTACGACTGGCTGACCTCAGACGCCGCTGTGGATGAGGCCCTACTCATCAACGAATACACCTTCACCGAAGCCGGTCTGCGCGCCGGCTGACCCGTCATCGTTAAACTATCATTCACCGATTTTCTGTGAGGATTTTATCGTGTCAGACACACTCTCCGGGACAACGCATCCCGATGACAATCATGACCGTCCCTGGTGGGGACTACCCTGCACCGTGACGCCCTGTTTCGGCGCCCGTCTGGTGCAGGAGGGCAATCAGTTGCATTACCTTGCCGACCGCGCCGGTATCAGAGGCCGGTTCAGCGACGCGGATGCGTACCATCTGGACCAGGCCTTTCCGCTGCTGATGAAACAACTGGAGCTCATGCTCACCAGCGGTGAACTGAATCCCCGCCATCAGCATACCGTGACACTGTATGCGAAGGGGCTGACCTGTGAAGCCGACACCCTCGGCTCCTGTGGTTACGTTTATCTGGCTGTTTATCCGACACCCGAAATGAAAAATTAACTCTCCGGAATAACCTTCTGCTCCGGCCTGGTGTTTTCACCACGCCACTTTTCCATTTTTCATCTCTGCATATCAGGAAAATCTTCAGTATGAAAACATTACCCGACACGCATGTACGGGAGGCATCGCGCTGCCCGCCTCCCGTCACCATCTGGCAGACACTGCTGTCCCGGTTGCTGGACCAGCACTATGGCCTCACACTGAATGACACACCGTTCGCCGATGAACGTGTGATTGAGCAGCATATTGAAGCTGGCATTTCACTGTGTGATACGGTGAACTTTCTCGTTGAAAAATACGCACTGATACGTACCGACCAGCCGGGATTCAGCGCCTGTACCCGCTCTCAGTTAATAAACAGTATTGATATTCTCCGGGCTCGCAGGGCAACCGGCCTGATGACCCGCGATAACTACAGAACGGTAAATAACATTACCCAGGGGAAACATCCGGAGGCGAAACAATGAAACTGGCCCTGACGCTGGAAGCCGACAGCATTAACGTGCAGGCACTGAACATGGGACGCATTGTCGTTGACGTCGATGGTGTTAATCTCGCTGAACTGATTAACGTGGTCTGTGATAATGGCCACTCCCTTCGTGTTGTTGATGCATCTGACCGGGCCTCAACAGACTGCATGCCACCATTTGCTGTCCTGACCGGTATACACTGCAGTACCGCACATATCACGGAAACGGACAACGCCTGGCTGTACTCGCTGTCACACCAGACCAGTGACTTCGGTGAATCAGAATGGATTCATTTTACCGGCAGCGGCTATCTGTTACGTACTGATGCGTGGCCGTATCCGGTTCTGCGGCTTAAGCGCCTGGGGCTGTCAAAAACGTTCCGCCGTCTGGTTGTCACACTTACCCGACGTTATGGTGTCAGTCTCATTCATCTGGATGCCAGCGCTGAATGCCTGCCGGGTTTACCCACTTTCAACTGGTAACCAGGAGCAACATGAAATCATTAACCACGGAAACCGCACTGGATATTCTGATTGCGTGGCTGCAGGACAATATCGACTGCGAATCCGGAATTATCTTTGACAACAATGAGGATAAAACGGATTCGGCAGCACTGTTGTCCTGTATTGAACAGGCGAGGGAGGATATCCATACCCTGCGCCAACTGCCGCTTCTGCACCAGAACCGGTGAATCTCACTCACCAGACTTCATTCCACTGACGCCAGCCTGAATACGGCTGGCGTTTTCGTTTATAAACCAAAAGGAAAAACGATGATGTCAGATATCACAATCTCCCGCCCGGAACTGGTCAACGGGCATACGGACGTTATCTGCTCAACCAGTATCCGCCACATTCTGGCTGTACGAAAGAGTGCGCTGCTGCAAATCGACACACTTATCCGGCAACTGGCAGAAATCTCAGTACTGACAGAAAGTATTGGAGGTAAAACCGCCCTGGACTGGGCGATGAAACAGGATTTTCGCTGCGGCTGCTGGCTGATGGAGAAACCGGAAACCGCAATGAAAGCCATCACACGCAATCTCGATCGCGAAATCTGGCGTGACCTGATGCAACGTTCCGGGATGCAGAGTCTGATGGATGCGCAGACCCGGGACACATGGTACAGGTCACTGGAATATGATAATTTTCCGGAAATCAGTGAAGCGAACATTCTGAGCACATTTGAACAACTGCACCAGAATAAGGATGAAGTGTTTGAGCGGGGAGTGATCAACGTCTTCAAAGGGCTGAGCTGGGATTACAAAACCAACTCACCCTGTAAATTTGGCAGTAAAATTATCGTCAACAATCTGGTGAGGTGGGACCAGTGGGGATTTCATCTTATCAGTGGAATGCAGGCAGATCGCCTGGCTGACCTGGAAAGAATGTTGCATCTGCTCAGCGGTAAACCGATCCCCGACAACCGGGGGAATATCACCATTAATCTGGATGACCACATACAATCCGTTCAGGGTAAAGGACGCTATGAAGATGAGATGTTCATCATTAAATACTTTAAGAAGGGATCTGCACACATCACTTTCAAAAGGCTGGAGCTGATTGACAGAATTAACGATATAATAGCCAGGCACTTTCCTTCTGTGCTCTCAGCCTGATCCCGAGTGTGATTCCCTTTCGATATCAAAAGGGACTGCGGGTATAATTGAGGGTACATTTTTAATCAAACCAAACAAATTATATTAATATCAATATGATAAAAGAAATCTTCGATTCCGAGTCCGGCACCACTATTCTAAAGAACCCGCCCACAAGGCGGGTTTTTGCTTTTGGATCTTTATATAAAATAAACTTGGGAGCATAACGCCATCAGGTCTTAAACACTCCCGAATCATCAATAAACATCCCCCGCTAACAAAACACAGTTCAGTTCACATAACATCCCTGTTACCCCACACATATCTGCTGGCCGAACGACGCCAGTGCGCGTACGGAGGCAAGAGCAGCCCTGCACATGGCAGCGCTTGTGGTAACCTAGTTTAATCCGGTGATAAAGGCGTTTTACATGCATCTGCCAGCAGCCGGAAAAACCAAAAAAGTGGCGCTGGTTGACTATATGCGTAAATTGCTGACCATCCTGAACGCAATGCTCAGAAAGAACGAAGAGTGAAATGAATCGTAGCATCATGTTGCTCCATAATTTTTACGTTCAAGACAGTTGATTATCGGCGCATATGACTCAAAAAGAGCCTGATGATTGCCTCTTTTCCATAGGCTCTTTCTCTGAAGTGAAGGAAGGCCCGGAAGAAAGCACTCGCTGGCATACGTGACTCCAGCTCAACCGGAGATAATCACCATTGTTATTTTTCTATTTAATAATAATCTCCTGAAAAATAGATATAGCAAAAATACAATCCGGCCAGATTTAATTCCGCATTCATTACCAGAAATAATCAACACCACAACTATCATATCATTCAATAGTCACCGCTAAAATTTTATTATTTTCCTCTTCTTTACATAGAAATTGTCAACCTGTTTATTATGCCGCACTTAAATAGTTAATCACAAAACAACATCACCATTATTTGCGTGTTTTATTTATTAATAACATAGTCATACGTTCTTTTTTTACAAGGAAATAATCAATTGATAAATTGTTTTTGGTCTTAATAGTCAAGTAGGAAACATTTTAATAAATGATAAAAATCCTAAATTCCTTGTTCATAATGTAGGGGTGTGTTAAATAGGTGGGCAAAATTTGGTTCCCCTTCTCGCCTGTAATATTGCAGCATCTTCGCACCTCCATGAGACATTGCGACTTAATAAGAAGGTGATAAGTCCTGCATATAAGCATGGACTGACCATGGTTTTATATTCATTAAAAATTTTGTTACAACCCATTGATTTAACATAAATAAATTATAGTGGGTTCGGGTTTGTTGTGACTGTGGCATTATTTCCGTGCAAAGGAGCTGATATGTCTGAAAGACATTTACCTGATGACCAGAGCAGTACTATCGATCCATATCTAATTACCTCTGTTCGCCAGACTCTGGCAGAACAAGGCGCAGCATTACAAAACTTGTCTAAACAACTGGATTCCGGGCAGTACCAGCGTGTCCTTAATTTGATAATGAACTGTAAAGGTCACGTTATTCTTTCAGGAATGGGTAAATCAGGGCATGTCGGTCGTAAAATGTCAGCGACGCTGGCCTCTACGGGTACGCCTAGTTTCTTTATTCATCCTGCAGAAGCTTTCCATGGCGATCTGGGCATGATTACGCCTTACGATCTTCTGATCCTTATTTCTGCCAGCGGTGAAACGGATGAAATCCTCAAGCTAGTTCCTTCACTGAAAAATTTCGGCAACCGAATTATCGCCATTACCAATAATGGAAATTCCACGCTGGCGAAAAATGCTGATGCCGTGCTGGAACTCCACATGGCGAATGAAACCTGCCCGAATAATCTTGCACCAACAACGTCTACCACGCTGACGATGGCGATCGGCGATGCGCTGGCGATTGCCATGATCCACCAACGCAAATTTATGCCGAATGATTTTGCGCGCTATCACCCAGGCGGTTCATTAGGTCGTCGCCTGCTGACCCGCGTTGCTGATGTCATGCAGCATGATGTTCCTGCGGTACAGCTGGATGCGTCATTTAAAACCGTGATTCAACGTATCACCAGCGGATGCCAGGGAATGGTGATGGTAGAAGACGCAGAAGGTGGGCTAGCGGGCATTATCACCGACGGTGACCTGCGTCGCTTTATGGAAAAAGAGGATTCTCTGACATCCGCCACGGCTGCGCAGATGATGACACGTGAACCGCTGACGCTACCGGAAGACACCATGATCATTGAAGCGGAAGAAAAAATGCAAAAGCACCGCGTCTCAACGTTATTGGTGACCAACAATGCAAATAAAGTCACTGGCCTTGTGCGCATTTTCGACTAATTAAGCAACGGGGTGCGAGAGGTTAGTCTCTCATTGAGTTTGCGCCCCACTGAAACTTTGATAATCGTTACATGTTGATAAAAGTGAAGTCTGCCGTATCCTGGATGCGTGCTCGTCTGTCTGCCATCTCACTGGCAGATATCCAAAAACACCTGGCGAAAATCATCATTCTGGCACCGATGGCGGTGCTGCTGATCTATCTGGCTATCTTCAGCCAGCCTCGCTATATGAGCGAGTCGAAAGTCGCCATTAAACGCTCGGATGATTTAAACAGCGGCAGCCTGAATTTTGGTCTGCTTCTGGGTGCCTCTAACCCCAGTTCCGCAGAAGATGCGTTGTATCTGAAAGAGTACATCAACTCGCCGGATATGCTGGCGGCGCTGGATAAGCAACTAAATTTTCGTGAAGCGTTTAGCCACAGCGGGCTCGATTTTCTTAATCATCTTAGCAAGGATGAAACTGCAGAAGGCTTCCTGAAGTACTACAAGGACCGTATCAACGTCTCGTATGACGATAAAACCGGATTACTGAATATTCAGACGCAGGGCTTTAGCCCGGAGTTTGCGCTTAAGTTTAACCAGACCGTGCTGAAAGAGTCAGAGCGCTTTATCAATGAGATGTCACATCGCATCGCGCGTGACCAGCTTGCCTTTGCAGAAACGGAGATGGAAAAGGCACGCCAGCGTCTGGACGCCAGCAAAGCGGAATTGCTCTCTTATCAGGACAACAACAACGTTCTGGATCCACAGGCACAGGCACAGGCGGCGAGCACGTTAGTCAATACGCTGATGGGCCAGAAGATCCAGATGGAAGCGGACCTGCGGAACTTGCTGACGTATCTGCGTGAAGACGCCCCGCAAGTTGTGAGTGCGCGTAATGCGATTCAGTCATTGCAGGCACAAATTGACGAAGAAAAAAGCAAAATCACAGCGCCGCAGGGTGACAAGCTAAACCGTATGGCGGTGGATTTTGAAGAAATCAAATCAAAAGTAGAGTTCAACACCGAGCTGTACAAACTGACCCTGACCTCCATTGAAAAGACCCGTGTAGAAGCGGCTCGTAAGCTCAAGGTGCTGTCAGTGATCAGTTCGCCACAGTTGCCGCAGGAATCGTCTTTTCCAAATATCCCTTATTTGATCGCCTGCTGGTTACTGGTGTGCTGCCTGCTGTTCGGCACCCTGAAACTGTTGCTGGCTGTTATTGAAGATCACCGAGACTAACGCTGTCGCTGAATGAGTTTGTGATGAAATTATTTAAATCAATTTTACTGATTGCCGCCTGTCACGCGGCGCAGGCCAGCGCGGCCATTGATATTAACGCTGACCCAAACCTTACAGGAGCCGCGCCGCTTACCGGTATTCTGAACGGGCAACAGTCGGATACGCAAAACATGAGCGGCTTCGACAATACCCCGCCGCCCGCACCGCCGGTGGTCATGAGCCGTATGTTTGGTGCTCAACTTTTCAACGGCACCAGCGCAGATAGCGGTGCGACGGTAGGATTCAACCCTGACTATATTCTGAATCCGGGTGATAGCATTCAGGTTCGCTTGTGGGGTGCGTTCACCTTTGATGGTGCGTTACAGGTTGATCCCAAAGGTAATATTTTCCTGCCGAACGTTGGTCCGGTGAAAGTTGCTGGCGTCAGTAATAGTCAGCTAAATGCCCTGGTCACATCCAAAGTGAAGGAAGTATACCAGTCCAACGTCAACGTCTACGCCTCCTTATTACAGGCGCAGCCAGTAAAAGTGTACGTGACCGGATTTGTGCGTAATCCTGGTCTGTATGGCGGTGTGACGTCTGATTCGTTACTCAATTATCTGATCAAGGCTGGCGGCGTTGATCCAGAGCGCGGAAGTTACGTTGATATTGTGGTCAAGCGCGGTAACCGCGTGCGCTCCAACGTCAACCTGTACGACTTCCTGCTGAACGGCAAACTGGGGCTTTCGCAGTTCGCCGATGGTGACACCATCATCGTCGGGCCGCGTCAGCATACTTTCAGCGTTCAGGGCGATGTCTTTAACAGCTACGACTTTGAGTTCCGCGAAAGCAGCATTCCCGTAACGGAAGCGTTGAGCTGGGCGCGCCCTAAGCCTGGCGCGACTCACATTACGATTATGCGTAAACAGGGGCTGCAAAAACGCAGCGAATACTATCCGATCAGTTCTGCACCAGGCCGTATGTTGCAAAATGGCGATACCTTAATCGTGAGCACTGACCGCTATGCCGGCACCATTCAGGTGCGGGTTGAAGGCGCGCACTCCGGTGAACATGCCATGGTACTGCCTTATGGTTCCACTATGCGTGCGGTTCTGGAAAAAGTCCGCCCGAACAGCATGTCGCAGATGAACGCGGTTCAGCTTTATCGCCCATCAGTAGCTCAGCGTCAGAAAGAGATGCTGAATCTCTCGCTGCAAAAACTGGAGGAAGCCTCACTTTCTGCCCAGTCATCCACCAAAGAAGAAGCCAGCCTGCGAATGCAGGAAGCACAACTGATCAGCCGCTTTGTGGCGAAAGCACGCACCGTGGTTCCGAAAGGTGAAGTGATCCTCAACGAATCCAATATTGATTCTGTTCTGCTTGAAGATGGCGACGTCATCAATATTCCGGAGAAAACATCGCTGGTTATGGTTCATGGCGAAGTGCTGTTCCCGAACGCGGTGAGCTGGCAGAAGGGTATGACCACCGAGGATTACATCGAGAAATGTGGTGGCCTGACGCAGAAATCGGGTAACGCCAGAATTATCGTCATTCGTCAGAACGGTGCAGCCGTCAACGCAGAAGATGTGGATTCACTCAAACCAGGCGATGAGATTATGGTTCTGCCGAAATATGAATCGAAAAACATTGAAGTTACCCGTGGTATTTCCACCATCCTCTATCAGCTGGCGGTGGGTGCAAAAGTGATTCTGTCTTTGTAAGGAGTTGAAATGAGCAAAGCTGTTATTGTCATCCCGGCTCGTTATGGCTCATCGCGTCTGCCGGGTAAGCCGCTACTCGATATTGTCGGCAAACCGATGATCCAGCATGTTTACGAGCGTGCGTTACAGGTGGCGGGCGTCGCAGAAGTTTGGGTGGCAACAGACGATCAGCGTGTTGAAAAGGCCGTGCAGGCATTTGGCGGGAAAGCCATCATGACGCGCAACGATCATGAATCCGGCACCGATCGGCTGGTCGAGGTGATGCATAAAGTCGAGGCAGATATCTACATTAACCTGCAGGGCGACGAACCAATGATTCGCCCGCGGGATGTAGAAACGCTGCTACAAGGAATGCGTGATGATCCCGCGTTGCCAGTGGCAACGCTATGCCACGCGATTTCTGCCGAAGAAGCGACCGAGCCAAGCACGGTAAAAGTGGTGGTAAATACCCGCCAGGATGCGCTTTATTTCAGCCGTTCGCCGATTCCCTATCCGCGTAATGCTGAAAAAGCGCGCTACCTGAAACACGTTGGTATTTACGCTTATCGTCGCGATGTGCTGCAAAACTACAGCCAGTTACCGGAGTCCATGCCAGAGCAGGCAGAATCACTGGAGCAGCTGCGGTTGATGAGCGCGGGGATCAACATCCGCACATTTGAGGTTGCCGCAACCGGTCCGGGCGTCGACACCCCAGCATGCCTGGAAAAAGTGCGCGCCCTGATAGCACAGGAACTGGCTGAAAACGCATGATTGGCATTTACTCGTCCGGTATCTGGCGTATTCCGCATCTGGAGAAATTTCTGGCGCAACCGTGCCAGAAACTTTCTCTGCTGCGCCCTGTTCCGCAAGAAGTTGATGCTATCGCCGTGTGGGGACATCGTCCCAGCGCGGCGAAACCAGTCGCCATCGCCAAAGCAGCGGGAAAACCCGTCATTCGTCTGGAAGATGGATTTGTGCGTTCGCTGGATCTTGGCGTCAATGGCGAGCCGCCGCTTTCTCTGGTGGTGGATGATTGTGGCATTTACTACGATGCCAGCAAGCCTTCAGCACTGGAGAAAATGGTACAGGATAAAGCCGGAAATACAGCTCTGATAAGCCAGGCCAGAGAAGCGATGCACGCCATCGTGACCGGGGATTTGTCGAAATATAACCTGGCACCTGCGTTTGTGGCTGATGAGTCAGAACGTTCAGACATCGTTCTGGTTGTCGATCAGACATTTAATGATATGTCAGTGACGTATGGCAATGCTGGCCCGCATGAGTTTGCTGCCATGCTGGAAGCCGCGATGGCGGAAAATCCTCAAGCCGAAATTTGGGTGAAGGTGCATCCGGATGTCCTGGAAGGAAAGAAAACAGGTTATTTCGCTGATCTGCGTGCCACGCAACGAGTACGTTTGATTGCCGAGAATGTCAGCCCGCAGTCGCTATTGCGACACGTTTCCCAGGTTTACGTCGTGACCTCCCAGTACGGCTTTGAAGCCTTGCTGGCAGGAAAACCAGTAACATGTTTCGGCCAGCCCTGGTATGCAGGTTGGGGTTTAACCGACGATCGTCATCCACAGTCCGCTTTGTTATCTGCCCGACGCGGTTCTGCCACGCTGGAGGAACTTTTTGCCGCTGCATACCTGCGTTACTGTCGCTATATCGATCCGCAAACGGGAGAAGTAAGCGATCTATTTACCGTGCTGCAATGGCTGCAATTACAACGTCGACATCTGCAACAGCGTGATGGTTATTTATGGGCGCCAGGCTTAACGCTGTGGAAGTCAGCGATCCTGAAACCTTTCTTGCAAACGGCAACAAACCGGCTGAGTTTTTCACGTCGCTGTACTGCGGCGAGCGCCTGCGTGGTATGGGGTGTAAAGGGAGAACAGCAATGGCGAGCCGAAGCGCAGCGAAAATCACTGCCGTTATGGCGAATGGAAGATGGTTTTCTGCGTTCATCCGGACTTGGCTCTGACCTGCTGCCGCCGCTATCGCTGGTGCTGGATAAACGCGGTATTTACTATGACGCCACACGCCCCAGCGATCTGGAAGTGCTGCTGAATCATAGCCAGCTAACGCTGACGCAGAAGATGCGAGCTGAAAAATTACGCCAGCGACTGGTTGAAAGCAAACTGAGTAAGTACAACCTGGGAGCCGATTTCTCTCTACCAGCCGAAGCCAAAGATAAAAAAGTTATCCTGGTGCCTGGTCAGGTAGAGGACGATGCCTCTATTAAAACAGGCACTGTCTCGATTAAGAGCAACCTTGAGTTATTACGCACAGTACGCGAGCGCAATCCGCACGCCTACATTGTTTATAAACCGCACCCGGATGTACTGGTGGGGAATCGCAAGGGCGATATTCCGGCAGAACTGACTGCTGAACTCGCTGATTATCAGGCACTGGACGCCGATATTATTCAATGCATTCAGCGCGCAGATGAAGTGCACACCATGACATCATTGTCCGGGTTTGAAGCGTTATTACATGGCAAGCACGTACATTGTTACGGCCTGCCCTTCTATGCTGGTTGGGGTTTAACCGTCGATGAACATCGCTGCCCGCGTCGCGAGCGAAAATTAACGTTAGCGGATTTGATCTATCAGGCGCTGATTGTTTATCCAACCTATATCCACCCAACACGGCTACAACCTATTACGGTTGAAGAGGCGGCGGAATATTTGATCCAGACGCCGCGCAAGCCGATGTTTATTATCAGAAAAAAAGCGGGGCGAGTAATACGTTATTACCGCAAATTAATTATGTTCTGCAAGGTCAGATTTGGCTAAACAATTTCATAGTTGACTATTACGCAAATTATTTATGCAAGGTAATGCACTAACCGTTTTATTATCCGGTAAAAAATATCTGCTATTGCAGGGGCCGATGGGACCTTTTTTCAATGACGTCGCCGAATGGTTAGAGTCATTAGGACGTAACGCTGTGAATGTTGTATTCAACGGTGGGGATCGTTTTTACTGCCGCCATCGACAATACCTGGCTTACTACCAAACGCCGAAAGAGTTCCCCGGATGGTTACGGGATCTCCACCGGCAATATGACTTTGATACCATCCTCTGCTTTGGTGACTGCCGCCCATTGCACAAAGAAGCAAAACGTTGGGCAAAGTCGAAAGGGATCCGCTTTCTGGCATTTGAGGAAGGATATTTACGCCCGCAATTTATTACCGTTGAAGAAGGCGGAGTAAACGCATATTCATCGCTACCGCGCGATCCGGATTTTTATCGTAAGTTACCAGATATGCCTACGCCGCACGTTGAGAACTTAAAACCTTCAACGATGAAACGTATAGGTCATGCGATGTGGTATTACCTGATGGGCTGGCATTACCGCCATGAGTTCCCTCGCTACCGCCACCATAAATCGTTTTCCCCCTGGTATGAGGCTCGTTGCTGGGTTCGTGCATACTGGCGCAAGCAACTTTACAAGGTAACACAGCGTAAGGTATTACCGAGGTTAATGAACGAGCTGGACCAGCGTTATTATCTTGCCGTTTTGCAGGTATATAACGATAGCCAGATTCGTAACCACAGCAATTATAACGATGTTCGTGACTATATTAATGAAGTCATGTACTCATTTTCACGTAAAGCACCGAAAGAAAGTTATTTGGTGATCAAGCACCATCCAATGGATCGTGGTCACAGACTCTATCGACCATTAATTAAGCGGTTGAGTAAGGAATATGGCTTAGGTGAGCGCGTCATTTATGTGCACGATCTCCCGATGCCGGAACTATTACGCCATGCTAAAGCGGTGGTGACGATTAACAGTACGGCGGGGATCTCTGCACTGATTCATAACAAACCACTCAAAGTGATGGGCAATGCCCTGTACGACATCAAGGGCTTGACGTATCAAGGGCATTTGCACCAGTTCTGGCAGGCCGATTTTAAACCAGATATGAAACTGTTTAAGAAGTTTCGGGGGTATTTATTGGTTAAGACACAGGTTAATGGGGTTTATTATGGGGATGTAAAGAAAGGGTTAGTGTGGATTATAAGAACAGATTTTTCTTACATCAAAAATAATACAATACAATCACCGTGATTATAACAAAAGTCATAATACCAATAACAATAAAAATAACCACATAGAAACCCTTCATGTTATCAAAATAAATTATTTTGACATGGGTTATTTTATGATTCAATATTTCATTTTACATTAACCATTTCAAATACCTTAAAGTTTAATAACAAGAATACTTACAACTCACAATTTTTATAAAAACAAATCCTTCTTAATTAAATGTTTTTTGTTTTCACTTGCAATAACTTATCTCAAGTAAAATAAATCTTCATTATTTTAGATGTTTTCATTCTTGCATTTACTTT
This sequence comes from Escherichia sp. WS3063, assembly GCF_046486595.1. Lineage (NCBI taxonomy): Bacteria > Pseudomonadati > Pseudomonadota > Gammaproteobacteria > Enterobacterales > Enterobacteriaceae > Escherichia > Escherichia sp. WS3063. Next base: position 51,085 of record NZ_JBJQKY010000021.1, on the reverse strand, counting down.
TAATTAAGTAACATTCAAACCATTATGGTTGATTTTTTAATATTCTTATTACTCCAAAAGACATATATGTGTAAAATTATTATGAGGTTATGTAAATATTGCTGGGTATTATTGAAATACACCCCATGCATACCATCCAAGTTGAAATACAAGAGGTGTTTCTATACTTACATCCAAAACATAGAGTTACATTGAAGTTTGTTTTTACAAATGCTCAACACGCCTAATTTTTAACAATGATTCAATACAAGAATCAATATTTTCAAACTCCAGATCCGAAATCTCTTCTAATGATAACTCCCACCAACGTAGTTCTAAGAGTTTAGAAATTTGCTCTGCATTAAAACGCATCCTTATTACCTTTGCAGGACTACCTCCGACTATTGAATACGGTGCAATATTTTTAGTAACCACCGAATTTGCTGCGATTATTGCACCATGACCGATATTAACACCGGCTTTAATAATCGATTGAGCACCAATCCAAACATCACTACCAATAATAGTATCGGGATGTGCTCTCCAGGATGTCCTGTTTATACCATTTTTATAAAAAGGATGTTTGGGAAACTGTGCAAAGTGATACTGGAAACTGTGTGTAGACAAAAAATTGACTGGATGACGAGCAACGCCAATTTCACAGTTTCTTGCAATAGAGCAGAAACGACCTATTTTAACATTCGGATATAAGACACTTGATATATTTATAAATGTGAATTGGCCGACATTACATCCTCCATGTATTTGAGAATTTGGGCCACAATGTATTGGATACTCAACGACGGCATCATTTGATATATGAGCACTTTTTGCTATTTCTGAAAATTCTTTCATTGCATCTGGCTTCCTTTGGCATTAATTATTATCTTCTTTGTTTTTACCCCAATATTTTTGATTGCATCTTTAAAAAAGAGATAGGGATGTTTATTTAGTTTTTTTAACTTTGCTTGCATCGCACCTGTTCTGACTATGTTATTGTGTGTATCTTTATTGGAATAAGTATCTTCTTCAATTATCTTGGTTGTCCTGTTTGTTTTTAGCTTATTAATTAAAGAATTTAAATCAGAGATATTCTTTTTATATTTCTCAATTTCATCCCTAAGACTAATTCCAGAGCGATAATAATCAAAATAGACTGAGTTTATTTTAAATGGTTCTTTTCTACGAGAAATATTAATTTCATGTATAAGACCATTATCTAGTGGTATTTTAATATTCTCGAAATCAACATATGTCGCATTAGTTGTTTTTGATTTTGTCTTCGGATCTACGATCTCAATATAATTAGCCTTACCAAAGGAATAAAACCTAGTAATTAGATAATGTATAAATTTCTCAACTTTATCTTTTGATGGATAAGATAAATCATTCATACATTTTTTAAAGTCTTCAGGATTTTTTATTTTTATTGATAAGCCTGCATGGCAATAGTATGCATTACCAACATTATAAGTAGGCTTTCCTGCCATCAGAGAATAAAGACCAACTCCAGAATTTATAAGCATTACTGCATCTGAAGAATTAATTGCATCATAGAAATGATCGGTTGGCTTCAGCACAATTAGGTTTTCTTTTTCTTCTATTTCGGTAGACTCTTCCAAAGGATGCTGTTTTACAATAACAACCCAACCTTTATCCTTTATGCTCTTAGCAAGAGTAACTACATTATTTAAAAAATTCTTCACACTCCTAATTTCATCCGAAAAATGACGTATGACAGAATCATTTGGTCTTTGCAAAGGAACAAAAAGAATTTTTTTATTTAGTATGTTATATTTTGTTTTGAAATTATGAGCACCTATTCTAGTACCATTTTTCTCTAACGTATCGTTTGATGAAAGAACGTTGATGATATATTCCTGAACGCTTTCCCTTTCATCTTTTGTAATTTGCAGATCCCAATTATTAGGGTTATATGAATGACTAGAGTAATTGAAACCATGTGGATCAAAGAACCATGTATGAGGCAATCCCCCCCTATCAAAATTAATTGTTTTTATTTTATTTAATTGACAAGCGTGGTAAAGATTTAATCTGTGATCATTGCCGTATGAATTGAAAAACAACACCCTTCTTACCATATTTTTTTTAATAAAATCCAAAAACACATTTTCATCTTTGAAGTCCGTGTCTTTAGCATATACACATTCACCAAGAAAAGGTATCGCAACTCTTAATGAATTCGCCGTTTTTCCATTAAATGGTGATAGTATTAAAGATTTACCATCATAGTAATGTGAATTACCGCTTAGAGCTGGCGGCATATAGTTTTCTTTATCAAACCTTCGTATTAATCTCTCAAATATTACTTTGTTGTCTTTGTTTCGTTTAGCATAAGATGGTGATATATTATGTGGATGCCAGAAATGGACAAAAAATATTTTCTCATTCATTAATTGGCGACCAAATAAACTAAAAAATGTTCTATACCCACAGAAATGTGGTGAATCATATTTATAATCATGATTATAATAATCTCGAGAACGAGCAAACTTATTAGCTCTATTGGCTAATCTGTTCAATGCCTCAAAATCTTCATATCCATGTCCATGAAATTCATTATTGTTACCTCCACATTCCATAAAGTATCGCCGCCTAGTTAAGATCATTGACGTAACAGGGGCATACATCTGGATACTTGGTGTTTTTAATTGATAATTTTGATAAGCATCATTATGTGCGTCATCCCAAGATTCTTTTTTTTTGTATTCCTCTGTATAATCCTCACTTAAATAAAGGCATGGAACAGATTCGATATAATTATACTCTTTACTACTGGATAATCTCAGCAAAATTGATTTATATATTGATTGTGGGGCATAAAGGTCCACATCCTGGAAGGTAATAAATTCTTTTTTAGCTTTAGTTACACCATAATTCCTGCACAAACCAATAGAAAAAGATTCCCCTTTTAATCCTAAACTATAAAACTCAATTCCTTTATTTTTTGAGAGAGTCTTAAACTCCTCCCTTATAGAATCTAAACTTCCAAAATCAACTATAATCCTTTCTATCTTTGAGTCTATATAAGCATTTTCTATAAAATATTTCGTTCTCTGATATAAATAATCATTTCGTGAAGTGCAATGTACCGGTGTAATTATTGTCAACATAATATTAGCTCTTTACATTTTTTTGTTTTTTAAATTATGTGTTAGCTTACATATTATAATTATATGCTTTAGCTATTTTTTCACAGTGTTATTATTTATAACCATTTGGGTTTTTCATCTGCCAGCGCCAGGCATCCTCAAGCATTGTTTCCAACTCCCTTTTAGCTTTCCAATTGAGATACTTATTTGCTTTTTCGGGTGATGACCAACTTTCAGCAATATCCCCCTCTCTTCTCGAAACAATTTCATATGGAATTCTAACCCCAGATATTTTTTCAAAGGTAGAAACCAGCTCTAAAACAGAATATCCTTTACCAGTGCCTAAATTAAAAACATGATAATTAGTGTTATTATCACGAAAAAGGTAAGATAAAGCAGCCACATGCCCTTCCGCTAAATCCATTACGTGTATATAATCACGAACACCGGTTCCATCCTTTGTAGGGTAATCCCCCCCAAATACCATAAGTTTTTCTAGTTTACCCATAGCAACTTGTAATATATAAGGAACTAAATTGCTTGGTATATCAGCGGGACTTTCACCGATCATTCCCGACTCGTGAGCACCTGTTGGGTTAAAATACCTCAGACACAAAAAATTAGTATCGCTATATTTTTTTGCAATATCTCTAATCATCAATTCTGATATATACTTCGATGTGCCATATGGGTTTAATGTTCCTCCTATATGGCAATCTTCTGTAACAGGCATTATTTTGCTTTCACCATAAACCGTTGCAGAAGAGCTAAAAATAAAATTAGCCACATCGTTTTTTATAGCGCAATTAATTAATTGCAATGTCCCTGCAACATTATTATCATAATAAAAAATGGGTCTTATTAAAGACTCAGCAACAGACTTTGCACCGGCAAAATGCATTACACAATCAACTTTGTGTTTTTTTAAAATTTGATTGACTTTTTTTTCATTGTTGATGTTTAATTCATAGAAAACAACTTTTTTTTTAGCTAGTAATTCAATTCTTCGAATGCTCTCGCAAGATGAATTAATCAAGTTGTCAATTATTACAACATTGTAACCTTTATTCAGAAGACATAAACTAGTATGCGAGCCAATATAGCCTGCTCCACCTGTAACTAATATATTCATTTTTCCCTCTTGAAAACAACATCAGTAATTATTTTGTTCCGTTATATACTCTGCGACCCCCTCCTGAACATCCTCATGAAAACTAACCGCATTATCATCCTTAAACACAATGGCCACATCACAAAACTCTTTCAATGAATTCAAGCTATGTGAAACCATTAAAAAACTAGATTCTTTATGCCTTTCTTTAAACAATTGAGCGCACTTTTCTTTAAACCTGGCATCACCGACTGCGGTTACTTCATCGACGATATAATAATCAAACTTAAATGCCATGCTTAAACCAAAGCCTAAACGCGAACGCATACCAGATGAGTAAGTTTTGATCGGCATATCAAAGTACTTGCCGAGTTCGGCAAATTCTTCAACAAACTCAATTTTCTCTTTCAGCTCTTCTTGCTTAGCGTATAACCGCGCAACAAATTTTACGTTTTCGCGTCCGGTTAAACTTCCCTGAAATCCACCTGCGAGGCCGACTGGCCATGATATTGTTTTATTAGTGATGATCTTTCCACTGTCGGGGCGGTCAATGCCGCCAATCATTCTCAGTAACGTTGATTTACCTGCACCATTACGACCAATAAAGGCAACGCTTTTTCCTGAAGGGATTTCGAGGTTTAAATCCTTAAACACATAGTGTCGACCTGTTGGCGTGCGATAGGACTTCGTCAAATTCTCAATCTTAATCATGACGTCAGCATTGCCTCTTCACGCGTTCGGTATAGCGCCAGACCGATGAACAGGGTGACCAGAGTGAACATTGCCAGGTAGTTCAGACTCACGCCTTCGCTGATATAGCCAGGCATAACTGCCTCGCGGCTTAACTCTACGACATGCACTAATGGATTCCAGAGTAGATATGACCAGTATTGCTTCGGAATCGAATGTAGAGGGAACATGATGCAGGAGATGAAATACAGCGGCTTAAGCAGTATCGGCAGGACCTTTTGCATTTCAGGGAAGGTTTTACCAACGACCATGAATATTAAGCCGATGCCACATGAAAGAATGATTAACAAACTCCAGGTGAGCACTAGTTGTAAAAAGTTTGTTATCTCGAAATATTCACCTGCCATCCAGACGATAAGCATGAGCAATATATAAACAGCAACGTAAATCAGCGTCTCAAGCAGTGCGCGTGCAATGATCGTATCGATGGGTTTTACTGGTCGATAATTAAACAACCCCTGGTTCGCTTCAATAGCGCCTACAGAACGATTGCTGATGCTGCTAAAGATAAAAAAGGGAATCAGGCCATTAAGTAAAAACACCGGGAATGAGATGTCTGGCATCGTGCGGTGCATAATGTAACCAAAAATGCCCAACAGTATCAGCAAATGCGCAGAGGGTTCGAGAATCGCCCACAAATATCCCAGACGGAACTTACCAAAGCGTGTTCGTATTTCTCGTAGAAATAATGCCTCTACGGTGACTTTCTGGACTTCAAATCCACTTCTTGCCATTTGATGATGTGATCCTAATCTCTTCAGGTACGCTACCGCCCCTGGCTTAACAGCTACCAATACACTGGAGGTAATACTTGACTTGTTTGTAACTGGATAAAATTCATTCAGACGGTTTGACCTTTTTAATAGCCAAAAACAATTTCAGCAGAAATTATTTCCGCAGGGATAAATAGATCTATTTCCGTCTCGTTTCTTCTAATCCATTCTTCAGGCATGAATGTATTCGGTCTTCTGGTAATTTCAGAAAACTGGCCGTTTTAGAATGCAGAGTTAATTTCTCAGGAAATTATTTTTTGTTATTACTGTTAACTACTTGATTATAATATCCCCTATGGATTTTATGCGTAACAATACCTGCAATCTGTTTCAAACCAGAACGCACGCGATTGATTACCAATAAATTGTTCACCGAGAAACTATTTCCCTATTTAAAATTCACTCGTGTACTTCTTATTTATATCTACAGCCCCCTCTTTACAGCCATATTTGTGATTTATATCACATTTAAATGGTGTTATTTAAGTCGCATCAATAATCCCGAAGGTAATTATTTTCGTCGATTAAAATATACATCTTGATTATTTTGTGTATTTATTTTAACCAGTGTTACAACCAACACCATCCCTCAGTAGATATACCTGAGCAGACATTTCTTAAAATCGACGAATAGTTTCACTGGAAATTATTATGCTTATTTGAAATTCCCTTTCTGATTATCTCCAGGAATTTTACTAATTTCCAGGCTACACAAAATACAGATCACACAAGAATTATCCTATATGTTTTGACCTATCAATTGTTACTCAATGATTTATTACAACTATTAATAATCATAATGTGTCAAAACACTTAAGCATCTTTACAGTCTTAGAAAGGTGTCGATTAACGAAGGCTACATGGTGAAAAACAGGTTCCTTCAGTGTTACCGAACATTCCGTGGTGGTCTGGAGAGAGATAAATCTTGCTACATCGGAACTCAGCCCGGTGAGTTGGTTTGACAGTTCCGCACTCACCATTGGGCTAAGGGTTATCAGGTGGGGTTAAGGAAATGGCAATACCTACCCCCGTCCAAACTCCAGTCGCTGCACATTCACCATCCCAGGCTTCTCACCCGCACTGACATCAATTTGTGTCACCCGCAGCGCATATTTTTCATCCAGTGCTTTTAACCAGTTCAGCAGGTCATTAAACACCACAGGTTCTATCCAGACTTGAATATTCTCCCCACGCTCGGCAATCCGTTTGATGACCACAGAGTGCGCCGACGCACTGTCACTGATAACCCGCGATAGCTGAACGGGCGTTGTTGTGGCGGATTTTCGCGCCGCAATAATATTCGGCGCAGTGCTCTTCAATCGCGCGTTCATCGCTACGAGCTGCTGCAATATTGTCTCCTGTTGCTCAATCCGTTCGCTCAAAGGCTGCCAGATGAGGACGTAATATCCGGCGCTAAACAGGAACACCACCGCTGCCAGTAACATGCCCTTTTCACGCGGCGAACGCCCCACCAGGTGTTGTGCCAGCCAGTGTTCGCCACGGCTTAACTGGCGTTCACGCCATTGCTGAAAATAGTGAATAAATTTATCGCGTAACATGTTATTTCCTCCGCAACGTTACGCCGCCGGAAACCGCATCACCCTCTTTCTGTAATGCGTCCTGTTGCACAACATAATCGGTTGCCAGTGCGCTACGCAGTTTGTCGAAGCTGGCAAAGTTCGCGGCCCGCAGCTGGAGGTGAAGAGTCTGGCGTTTTTGATCAAAGGTGAAACCACGCATTTCGATGTCGGAAAGTGACGCCGTTTTCAGGGTACTGGCGATCGCTGACAATTCTGCGAGCAGCCGGGTATCGTCGGCCTGCGGGCGATATTTTTTCAGCGCTATCGTCACCTGGGAACGCAAATTCACAATCCGCTTCTGCTCCGGGAACAGTGTTAAGAACTTTTTTTCCGCCTGGGTGCGGCTTTGCGCCACCTGTTCGCTGATGCTCCATAACGTCACGCCCCGTTCCACTGCCAGCGCAACCAGAATCAGCAATACCGGCAGAATCATCACCCGCCAGCGCGCCCACTGTTTTCGGTAGCTGACCCGAGGCTGCCACGGCCCTGTTAGCAGGTTCCCTTCCGGTTCGCCATAAGTGGTAATGGCGGGCAGAGCCGTAACGGTCAGGCGTTCGGCGTCTGCACCAGCCCATGCAGACAGTTCTTCCGGTGCAATGCCGACCACGGTTAGTGAAAGCGGTAAATTCTGCTCATTGAGCTGGGCGCGGAACATGACCGGAGCCAGCGCCCGCCCGGCGCTCCATCCCCGGCATTCATCGATGCGGCAGATAACCCGTTGCGCATCGCCAGCCATAAACCCACAAGGAATGGACATCCAGTCCGGCGCGACGGTAGCGCGGGTGATGCCGTTTGCCTGCAACCACTGCGCAATGTTTCGCATATGCTGTTGGTGAATCACTGCTACGGTTGCCAGTTGCTGGTCGATTTTCAACGGGGCGAAATGCAGTTCATCGATATCCTGGTTCAGCTCTTCTTCCAGCAAGGCGGGCAGAATAGTCGGTATCTGCTTGCGGGGGATATCAGGCAGTTCAACCTGCCAGACGCTGATCCATTCGCCGGGAATGTAGAGTCGAATCGCATCAGTTTGCAGCCATTGCTGGAGCTGTTCGTTGTCAACGTCAGACCAGATGCCGTGCTCCACGTCGGTGGTACGGTGCTGCCAACGGATGGGATCGGAGGCGCAAAGCGGGATAAAAATCTCAAGGATGGAACTCACTCACTTTCTCCTGTCTGATGCCAGAGAACCGAAAAGTGTTGTGGGCCCATGCGGACAATTAACGAGTTCATCGTCAGTTCAATCTCATTCACGGTGATATCTGAACGCAGCCAGAAGTAATTGCTGTCCACGCTCAGGACGGTTTTTAGCTGTTTTTTAGTACGCTCATCGACGTCAGCAAGTAGCGGCTGTGCAAGAAACTGATCGACATCTTCCCAGCCCTTCGCCGGACGTTGTTGTAATAACGCCCGCGCCTGAACAGGGCTTAACCACGGGTCAAACAGCGCCTCAAGAATCACACTTTGCGCGACGTCCAGGGTATTGATGTTGATTTGCTGGCGGGTCATCGGCAGCGCACAGACCAGCGGTTTCAGTTTTTGATAAAGCCCGGCGTCCATTCCCTGTACCACGCGCATCTCACTGATATCGGCCAGCGGTTGATTGGCGGCGTAGAACGGCACCGAGCGGGCGAGATACTCGCTGTCTTCACGCCCCAGACGCGTCTGCACGCTGCGGTCTTCGTCAATAAACTCCCACAGGCTTTCGGCTATCAGTTCGGCCCGATAAGCAGGCACATCCAGGCGCGAGATCAGGGCAATCAGTTGTTGTACCGCGATAGGACGCGACGCCGTTGTCGGCTGAGCGAGGGCATTCAGGTTAAAGCAGGCCTGGGCGTCACGCAGGGTGACGGCAATTTGCCCCTGCGGCAGTGGGAAAAAACGAGGGCCGGAAGCCCACGGCTGCGCCAGATGCACGCGCTTTTCATTTTTCAGGCTCAGACTGAGTGCGCTCAACGCCAGGCTTTCTGCACTGGCGCTGTACCACAGCGCCTGCTGGTACTCCTGCTGGCTGCGCGTTCGCCCAAGTTGTTGCTGCATCCGCCCGGAAAGCGTGATGGTTACCAGCATCATAACCGCCAGCAATACCAGCACCACGACCAGTGCCATTCCGCGTTTTGGTGGTGAGGTGATCATGATAATTGCGGCCCGCGTAACAACCAGATGCGTTCAATTTCGCCCCATTGCGGCGAATGCAGGGTTATGCGTACCGCCACGGGGATCGCCTGTACTGACGACCAGCTCTCCTGCCAGCGCGTGCCGTCGTAGAACTGCAAACGGAGCGAATCCGCCGGAATCAACTTTTGCATTGTCGGCTTCACGCTGCCTGCTGCGTCGGTCAGCGGCCAGGCTAACCGTTCGAGATAACCGTCATGAATGCGGTAACCGACGGTGAGCAGATTACTGCGCGGCAGACGCATCAACGGATTAACCACACCGCCGCGCACAAAGCGCATCCCTTCACTCTCAGACGCCAGCACGCCAGCGCCAGCCAGTAACGCTGGTTCACGCTGGCCCTGATCGCCTCTTACCGGACGCGGCATCATTTGTGTCAGATCGTGGGTCAGAAAACTCATCGTTTGCTGCATGAGGTTTAGTTTTTGATCGTGATCGGCGACGGCGCTATTCACGCGTGTGACGCCGTTAGTCACCTGCTGCGCCATCAGTGCCAGCGAGGCAAAAATGGCAATTGCCACCAGCATTTCCAGTAACGTGAAACCAGCGCAAGTCCTTCTCACTGTTGGCCTCCCACGGCGCTAAACCAGGCGCGTCGTGACTGAATCACCGACGAAAAATCTTCGTGACGGCTGACTTCAATATCCACCGCCTGGAGCAGCGCGTTACCTGTATTCAGCGGTGTGGTTCGCCAGTACCAGCGGCTTCCTGCCATATCACTCTCGCCCTGGTGCCTGACCGCCCGCTGCTCGCGGGTCATCAGGTAAAGCAGCGCGGTCTGGTTTTCAGCTACCCAGCCCGCTACCGTTTTCTCCTCAAGAATCTGCTGATTACTCAGCGCACCGCTGGCAATCTGTAACACCGCCATGGCGGCCAACGCAAAAATCGCCAGCGCGAGCATCACTTCCAGCAAGGTAAATCCGCGCTTCATGGCATCCTCTCATCACATTGATTGAGGGATAACACGCCATTGTGCGCCAGCTTTACCGCCCAACATGCGTTTTGCGCCGCCGAGTAGAAGCGCAGCGTAAACGGCGTGGCGGGTTCAAAAGGCGAAAAACGGATCTGCGGTGTCTTCTTTTTCGCCTCTTTTTGCAGCTCCAGTTCAATATCGTGCAGCGTCAGGCGACGACGTTGCAGCTCCAGCGCATATTCCTTCTGCCAGATATCACTTCCGGGTTGTAACAGCATCTGCACCTGTTTCGGCACCGTAACCTGTGCCGATAACCGGGTCGAGGAAACGGGCAACCACTGCCCGTGACGACGCTGCATAAACTTATAGCCAGGCGGGTCGATTAACACACCGAGTGTCTGCCCTTCAATCACTGCCCTGTCCTTAAACTGCGCAAAGCGAGTCAGAAAATCCTGCGCCGCTTTTTTCGCGGGCGATTCAGAATCGGTCGCAAAAGTCTGTACCACGCCCGCACTGGCAAGGCCGATAAGGAAAATCACCAGCATGATTTCCAGAAGAGTGAATCCGCGTTCAGGCACTGATTACTGAAACTCCTGCAAATTCCAGTTACCGATATCTGCGCCAGCGCCTTCCCCGTTTTCCTGACCATCTGCCCCCAGGGTATAAACATCAAACAGCCCTTTTTCACCCGGGCTGAGATACTGATAATCATTGCCCCACGGATCTTTTGGCAGTCGTTTAATGTATCCACCAGTACGGTAGTTGCGGGCGTCCGCCATATTGGCTGGTTGCTGGATCAACGCCTCCAGCCCCTGTTCTGTGGTCGGATAACGCCCGTTATCCAGTCGGTACATATCCAGCGCGTTCTCCAGCGCCACGATATCGCTGATGGCTTTTTGCCGATCCGCTTTCTCTTTATTGCCCAACAGGTTAGGCACCACCAGACTTGCCAGGACGCCAAGAATAACAATCACCACCATCACTTCCAGCAGGGTAAAACCTGCCCGTGGTTTTTGTGTGCGGGATAACGAATTCATGTGATAACTCCGTAAATTACATTCCAACCATATTGTTCAGTTGCAGCATCGGCTCGAGGATGGCGATGACAATAAACAGCACCACGCCCGCCATCATCACCACCAGAGCAGGCTCAAACAGCCCCAACGCCAGCCCCACCTGGGTATCAAATTCTCGTTCCTGGTTAACTGCGGCCTGTTCAAGCATGGTTTCCAGTTCACCGCTCTGTTCGCCGGAGGCGATCATGTACAGCATCATCGGTGGGAACAGGCGCAACTCCGCCAGCGCAGCGCGCAGACTGCTTCCTTCGCGGACGCGATCTGCCGCCAGCAGCAGTTGTTGTTCGACATAGCGATTTGCCGACACGGCGGCAGCGGTCTGAATGCCTTCCAGTAGCGGAACACTGCTGGCGGTGAGGATGCTTAAGGTGCGGGAAAAACGCGCCGTATTCAGCCCGCGCGCAACACGCCCCGTCACGGGCAAACGCAGCAAGGTTTTATCCCAGCGCAGGCGCATGGCAGGATTTTTGAGTAGCCGTTGCCCCAGCACCAGAAGCCCCAGCAATCCCGCCAGCCAGTAAACGCCGCTGGTCTGTAACGTGTCGCTCATGGCGATGAGCGTGCGGGTGGAGGCAGGCAGCGCGTGTCCGAGATGATCAAACTGTTCGATGATTTTCGGCACCACTGCCGTCAGCAAAATAGTGACTACGCCCGTTGCCACCACCAGCAATACCAGCGGATAAAGCATGGCCTGCAGCAGGCGAGATTTCAGGCGCTGTCGCTGTTCGGTGTAATCCGCCAGGCGATTGAGCACCACGTCGAGATGCCCGGATTTTTCTCCGGCAGCAACCATCGAACAAAACAGAGAATCAAAGACGCGGGGATGTTCGCGCAGGCTGTCCGACAGGGTGTAACCTTCCTGAATCCGGCTGCGCAGCGCCATTCCGAGGCTTTTTACATGCAGTTTTTCACTTTGCTCACTGACCGCCTGTAAGCAGGTTTCCAGCGGCATTGCTGCCTGTACTAATGTTGCCAGTTGGCGTGTGAACAGCGCCAGATCTGCCGCCGCCACGCGACGATGTGCGTGCCGCCGACGCTGCAACATCCCCCCTGCCGATGCATTCATCCGGGCTTCAATGTGCACGGGAATGAGGTCTTTACCACGCAACAATTGACGGGCATGACGCGCGGAATCCGCCTCAATCATGCCTTTGGTTTTGCGACCATTACGCTCCAGCGCCTGATAGTAAAACAGTGCCATTACGCCTCCATGGTTACCCGCAGAACTTCATCGAGAGAGGTTTCTCCGGCGAGCACTTTCTCAATGCCGTTGCTGCGGATACCCGCAGAGTGTTGCCGGACATAACGTTCCAGCTCCAGTTCCCCGGCCTGACGGTGGATCAAATCACGCAATGTGGCGTCCACCACAATCAGTTCATGGATAGCGGTACGTCCGCGAAAACCTTTGTGATTACAGGCGGGGCAGCCCTGCGGATGGTACAGCGTGACGGTACGCGCATCGGTAATCCCCAGCAGGCGTTTTTCTTCGTCAGTGGCAGGCGCGGACTGGCGGCAATCGGGACACAGCGTGCGAACCAGTCGCTGCGCCATCACGCCCGTCAAACTGGAAGAGAGCAGGAAAGGCTCCACGCCCATATCCTGCAAACGCGTGATCGCCCCCACCGCCGTGTTGGTATGCAGTGTGGAAAGTACCAGGTGCCCAGTGAGCGACGCCTGAACGGCGATTTCTGCGGTTTCGGTATCGCGGATTTCACCGACCATCACCACATCCGGGTCCTGACGCAAAATCGCGCGCAGGCCACGGGCAAAGGTCATGCCGACGCGGGTGTTAACCTGTGTCTGACCGATCCCTTCAATCATGTATTCGATGGGGTCTTCAACCGTGAGAATGTTACGCGAATGGTTGTTCAGCTCCTGCAATCCGGCGTACAGCGTGGTGCTTTTGCCGGAACCCGTCGGCCCCGTCACCAGAAAGATGCCGTGCGGTTTGTGCAGTAGCTGGCGCAACTGCGCGGTCAGTTCGTGACTTAAACCCAGACGCTCCAGCGTCAGGCGGGCCTGGTTTTTGTCCAGCAGTCGCAGCACCACGCGCTCGCCCCAGGCGGATGGCATGGTGGAGACACGCACGTCGATCGCCCGACCGCCCAGCAGCAGCGCAATACGACCATCCTGCGGTACGCGCTTTTCGGCGATATCCAGCCGTGCCATCACCTTAATACGCGATACCAGCAGCGAGGCCAGTTTGCGCCCCGGACGCAGCATTTCATGTAATGTGCCGTCAACGCGAAAACGGATCACCAGACTCTTTTCAAACGTCTCGATGTGGATATCCGAAGCGCCTTCTTTAATCGCCTCTGCCAGCATGGCGTTGATCAGTTTGATGATCGGCGCATCGTCGTCACTTTCCAGCAGATCTTCCGTTTCCGGCAGTTCTTCAGCGAGGGTAAAAAAGTCCTCGGCGGAACCGAGATCTTCCATCAGCTGGCGAGCCTCGGAGGAGTCCCGCTGCCAGACCGCATTCAGCCGCTGTTCAAATTCGGCCTCGTCGATTTGCCGCAGCGTAAAGGGCGCGTTCAGCCCCCGTTGCAGCTCCTGCAAAACAGAGAGCGACAACGGATGCACATGGAGGATCTCCAGCGACGCTTCGCACCATGCCACCAGGCTAAACCGACGGCTGAAACTGTAGGGCAGACGCACGGTGTTAGCGGTGGTTTCCTGTGCTACAGGCACCATTAACGCGTTCTCCCGGCATTAAGGAACGCACGAACTTCTGGCGGTAAGGCCTGATTTTGCGCTGGCAGTACCGGCTGCGCGGTGTGCGGCATCAGGCTTAAGCCTTGCTCATCGCGATAGATCTGCTCGGCGCGCATGTAGTTATATTTGCGCTGCGACACGCCGTCTGCCGCCATACCGTCACGCAGAATGGTCGGGCGGATAAACACCATCAGGTTACGTTTTTCTTTTTTATCCGCCGTCGATTTAAACAGGTTACCAATCAACGGGATATCGCCCAGCAGCGGCACTTTCGCCACGCTTTCTCCCGCCTGGTCGTCCATCAGACCGCCAAGCACAATCAGCTCACCATCGTTAGCCAGCACGGTGGTCTTCAGTTTGCGCTCACCAAACACGACGTCGAGGCTGGTCTGTCCTTCCACCTTCGACACTTCCTGCTCAATCACCATCTGTACCGCGTTTCCTTCGTTAATCTGCGGCGTGACTTTCAGCATGATGCCGACTTTTTTCCTCTCTACGGTGTTGAAAGGGTTGCTGTTATTGGAGCCAACGGTAGATCCGGTTAATACCGGAACGTCCTGGCCCACCATGAAGAAGGCTTCCTGGTTATCCAGCGTGGTGATGCTCGGCGTGGAGAGAACGTTCGAGCTGGAGTCGTTTTTAACCGCCTGTACCAGCGCCATCCAGTCGCCTTTCACCACGCCAACCGCCGTACCGCTAAAGCCGGAAAGTAGCTGGGCGAGCGTGGAGAGATCGCCGTTGGTGTCCGGGTTAATGGTGGTAGCGCCGTTTTCGCTGATCACCGTGGAGCCTTTCTGCGGTTTCGCCTGAGAAATGGCCGCCCCCAGTGTGCCGATAGGGATCTGCGTGCCGTTGGCAAACTGCATTAATCCGGCATCTTTCGACGCCCACTGCACGCCGAAGTTGATATTGCTGCCTTCGGCAACTTCCACGATCAACGCCTCGACATGCACCTGAGCACGGCGAATATCCAGTTGTTCAATCACGCTTTGCAGCGACTGCATGATATCCTGCGGCGCGGTTACAATCAGGGCATTACTGTGTTTGCTGGCGGCGATGGAGACAACCTCACGCCCGCTACCGACCGTGCCTTCCGCTTCTTCTTTAGCCGCCGTGAGCGTGCCGCTGACCTGCTTCAGTACATCGACCAGATCTTCGGCTTTGCTGTATTTGAGATAGAAAACCTGGCTGTTGCCGCTGCGCTCCATTTCTGAGTCCAGGCGACGGATCAGACGGCGCATTTTGTCCCGCGTGGCGGGGTCACCACTGACAATCACACTGTTGGTGCGTTCGTCGGCGACAATTTGAGATTTCAGCGTTGCTGGCTGGTTCTCGCCGCTGTTTTTGGTCAGGCTTTCCAGCACGCGGGCGATTTCCGAAGCCGAGGCGTTATCCAGCGGGATCACCTCTTCAGTGCGATTACCCGCGTGATCCACGCGCTGGATCACTTCTGTCAGCCGCTCCACGACGGAGGCGCGTCCGGTAAGCATAATCACGTTGGAGGGATCGTAATTAACAACGTTGCCTGAGCCTGCGCTGTCGATCATCTGGCGCAAAATCGGTGCCAGCTCGCGGACCGACACATTACGTACCGGCACTACTTTGGTGACCATTTCATCGCCCGCGTAGTTGTCGCTGCCTTCACCGACCAGCGGCAGTGGCTCGACTTTCGCGGCGCTGGATTTCACCACCTTCAGCACGTCGTTTTCCATCGGTACGACCGCATACCCCTGCGCTTCCAGCAGGTTAAGGAATAGCTGGTAATACTGGCGTTCATTGAGTGGAGTCATAGTGCGAATACTCACTTTCCCCTGTACGCCCGGCCCCATAATGATGGTTTTATTAAGGTTAGCGCCGACGGTTTCGATGAACGATTTCAGGTCGGTATCTTTAAAATTAGCGGTGAAAGTGGCTTCTTCCGCCCAGACCGGTGAACTGCATAATGCCGCTGCCAGCACCAGCGGCAGTAAACGCTTTTTTGTTTTGAGGCCAGTTGTCTTCTTACGCCAGACCGACAACGTAATATCACGCCAAAACACGATGAATGATTCTCCTGGATTAAATGCGGTTAGCGCAGCGCGATGGAAATGTCGTGGCGCGCACCCTTGCGTAAAACCGTAAGTTGAATGGAATCCATTGAAGGTAACTGCCGCATCAGAGCAATCATTGCTCGTGGATCAGTGAAATCCTGCTGATTTAGCGCAATGGCGATATCGCCTTCCCTGAAACCGCTGGCATCGAACAGAGAACGATCTGCCCCCGGCTTCACTGCATAACCGACAATCCCCTCCTTACGCACAGGCGTAAGCTGGATATAGTTAAAAATTTTCTGCGGATCTTTCGCCAGTGCCTGACGCACGGCAGTCGGGATCTCAACTGGCGCACTGACAGCAGGTTCAGCAACAGCTTGCTTTGCTTCGTCACTGACAGCTTTTTTGTTGGTTACGGCAACGGTGGAACGCTCCTCTTCAGCCAGGCTCAGGCGCTCTATTTTTCCCTGATAGCGCAGCATCACATGGTCGCGGTTGATTTCCTCAATCACCGCGTTGTGAGAACCAAGCCGTTCCCCCTGCAAATAGACCTGCTGTTTGCCACCTTCTTCAATAACCGCGCCAGGTCTGGTACCAAAGGCGATCCCGCGCAGCACCACATTAAGACGTGTTTCTGCCACAGGCGCAGGTTCAGGTTGTTTTACCGGCACGGCGACGGGCTGATATTTGCCAAACCAGTTTTGCTGGCTGATTAATTGCACGTCATTTTTATCGAACGTTTTTGCATCTGCACGGGGCGGTTTATTCGCCGATGGGGAAACCGCCGTATATTCCGCAGAAAAGGAGAAATAGCGCCAGAGTGAATGCGCCACTTTTGCAGAAATAATAAGCAGCATCAGCCAGAACATCGCGCGTACAATTTTTCGCAGATGCTCTTTGTCTGTATTAAGAGATTGTCTCTGATTAAGAGTGTGACGAATTTTTGTCAGCCATTGAATAAGATAAATTCGTGCGTCACGAAAAACAACCCGCGCCAATTTATATCTACCCGACGTTATGCTTTGACTATTCCACAGGTGGTACGATCCAGTTTCCGCTGATACTGGTTACCTGTACGTGTATCATTAATCGTTATGCTGTAATTAATTCCCTCGGTAATCATTAATTTCACCGTCGGGTCAGCGCACATTTGTCGTTGATAGCTGGTTAAAAAGGCATCAGGCGTCTGCGTGGTCTGAGCACCCGCTTCGCTGATAATGGTCATTTTTACCGTCGTGCCGCTACTTTGCGCCAGCACTAAGGTATATCCCGCAGATTTAATCGGCAGGTTTTGGCTGATATTTTGCGCCTGTTTTTTCGCCAGTAAACTGGCATTTTCATTATGGCTGGCACAGCCACTTAATAATCCTGTAACGCTCAACAATAGCGATATTAATACCCTCCCTGGCATTTGTTTTATCGACATGGTAAATAATCTCTAAGGTTATTAATAAGAGTAAAAATGTCACTTCGATAATGACGTGGTTATCATTAAAACAATGCCTGTAGATAAAGTGTTGCTATACCGCCCAGACTTAAACACGGTCCAAAAGGCAGTGTGGTTGATCCTCTTTTTGTAATAACGGCATATATCAGGCCGCAGCATGAGGCGATTAAAGCAACATTGGGCAGCGACAACGCCCCCACCCAACTACCTAACGCAGCGAACAATAATACATCGCCCATGCCTAATGCTTCTTTACGCAGAACTATTCCGGCTATCCAGCGCAGAGAGTAAAAAGTGATAAACCCCACCAGTACGCCGGTGACTGCATCTTGTAGTGTTAAAGGACTCTGTTGCGCCCATGCCGCAATCAGCCCGGTCCACAATACGCCCTGAGTAAAAACATCGGGCAGCCATTGGTGATCGAGGTCGATGATGCTTGCGGCAATCAGCCAGGCGGATAATATCATCACCGCCAGCGCCCATCCACTTTCCGGCCAGACCAGACTCGCCAGCAAAAAAGCGAGTGCCGTCAATAACTCCACCAGCGGATAACGCTTGCTGATTTTCGCCTGACAGTCGCGGCAGCGCCCTTTGAGCATCAACCAGGAGAGCAGCGGAATATTGTCACGAACGCGGATAGTCTGCTGGCAATGCGGACAGTGCGAACGCGGCAGCGCAAGGCTTATTTTTGACTGCGCACTCGGCATTTCACCATGAAACTCCGCCATTTGTTGGCGCAGCATGATGGGGTAACGCCAAATCACCACATTCAAAAAACTGCCGATGATCAATCCTCCGACGGTTGCCAGTATGGGCATCGCCGCGGGGTATTGCTGAAAAACATCAAAAAGCATGGTTAAAGGTTGTTTGTTGTAACTTGCCGGATGCGGGCCTGCAGGTGTATGCCATATAGCTTTCCTCCAGGCCCGATGCGCCTTATTTCATGCCGGATGCGGCGCGAGCGCCTTATCCGGCATACAGGCTTACTCAGCTGACATCTTATGCTCGGTAACCTGATTAATGGTTTCCGGCCCTTGCTGCGGTTTCGGCAGATTAAGCGCCGCCAGCGTCTCGTAAGCCGACTGGCTCACACCGCCCTCGAAGTTCATCTCGCTCGCTCCCGGTAACTGGTAAGCATTCGCGCCCGGATTCCATTTCTTAAAGAACTCCGAAAGATCCGTCTGAGCGACCCAGGAGGCACACAGCATCAGCTTGTCGGCAGCGTTACCGTTGGATTCGGCACAGTAATTTCTTTCGCCAAACTTGGTTTTGCCAACATCATCGCCGCGTGCTTTACGGTGCATCAACTGGAACAGGTTCCAGCCTTTCATCCCTTCACGATCGCTGTAGAACTTAGGCAGGTCACCTTCTGGATACCACTGTTTGATATCAAAGTTTTTCTCTGCCCATTCCTTCAGCTGCGCGTACATCAGCAGACGGTCACCCGCACCGCCGCGCGCCCATGCCTGACCGTTGCTCTCGTTCAGATATTCCGGCGCGACGGTAATATCGTCAGCGACACGGTTCATCTTGCCGAGATAGCGATCCTGCATGTACAGCGCCAGCACGTTGTTCGCTACTTCAGTTGCGCCAGGAACAGTCAGCGGCGTTTCGGCGGCGTTGTGACCAACTTCGTGCCAGATCAGCCAGTCGTTCAGCGGCGTCGTCGGCAGCGTGGTGCTGTTCGTCGAGAAGCTGCTGTTCATTACCGGATAACCAGAGTGCGCATCACCGATGGAGATCTGCACATCGTTGGTGAAACGATGCTTGTGCCCCGTCAAGTTTTTATAGGTAAACATCCGGTGCTTACCGTCTTCATCATTACGACCGTAGAAGTCATTCATCGAGCTGGCAAAGGTATCCAGATCTTTAGCGAATTCTGCTACACCACCAGTGAAATTGCTGGCCTCAAGGTTCTTCTTCGGCGTGGTATAAACGAAAGCGTCTGATTCCAGCTCGCCCAGCGGCGCAGGGGAGTTCAGAGCGTTTTTCCATTCGCCGTCTTTATAGAACGGCGCTTTTACCACACCAGTAAAGGTGAATTCGGCTGACTCATTCTTTGGGCTGTTGCCCTTGATATAAATCAGACCACCGTAAGGCACCTTGAAGGTCACCTTATCATTGGCTTTCAGATCATAGGTTTTCGTCACTTTTGGCGGACGGTTCAGCGCGACTTCATGCTTCTCGCGTCCGGTCAGATCGTCGGCCAGCGCCACGGTGACAGTCACAGGAACTGATGCAGAAGACTCAATGGTGACCTCTTTCTGAGCCGGAGCCCACAGGCCAGTAGACTGCATGTTACCCGCAAACCATTTGGTCGGATTCGAGTACAGGCTGATGGTTTCAGTAACCTTCTCACCTTCTGCCGATACCGCTCCCGGATACTTCTCGACATCAACTTTGATGTTCAGATCCCACCAGGAACGACCCAGCATCAGGCGCGTCAGCGGTTTTTCCATATAGTTGAGCGGATAGCTCGGGTTCATCATGCCCGCTTTATTAACGCTCTTCTCGCCGTAGATCATGTTGTTATCGACCAGCGATTTTTTCAGCTCATCAGAACACTGCGTGCCGCCAGTATAGGCATCGTTGGCGTAGCAGTTCAGGAACTCGGTGAACGTTTTAAAGCCCAGCTCGTCATCCTTGTCGTTTTCATAGCGATATTCAATTTTATTCCACAGCCAGACCGACATGTTCTGGTACAGACGTTCCAGATCGACGCTGCTCAGACGCTCACCTTTGCGACCATTGGTCCGGAAGTAGAGCTCATGCTGATACAGACGCTGAATGTTGGTGCCTAAATCCGCAGCCTGCACCATCGCTTTTGCCGTGTCGGCGTTAAGGCTTAGTTGCGTATACTGTGGAACATACATGCCACCAGTAACCGGAACCCCCGTGCCAGGACGATATTCCAGACAGTTGACCTCGTAGTGGTAAGTTGGGTCCTTACACTCCTCTAATCCCTTGAATTTTTCCAGAATTTTCTTCTTCGCAGCATCCAGAGATTCAGTCGTTTTGTGGTCGGCTTCATCGATAAAGGCGAATTGAGTTACCTGTTTACCATCAACCTCTTCTTGCCAGCTGGCTACTTCTAGTTTCGGTTTCTTATCAGGCTTGTTATCAATCTGATATTTCCAGGTAACTTTTCCTGTTTTGGAATCAATGGTGTACGGCAGCTCACCCTCCACAACCGGATAACGTTCATAAACCCAAATGCCAGTCGCTCGACGCTGGCGCACGCGGTCTGGATAACCCTGCGGATCGTTATTCACCACCGACTTGTTCAGTGCCATCGACAGACCTGCGGCATCAAGCAGACGTACAAAGCCAGATGCGCTCTCTTCCTTAAGATTGCTCATCACGTTTTCCATGATCAGCACCGATCCACCTTTGTTCAGATAGGCGATCAGATCGGTCACATCCTGCTGGGTCAGCTTCGGTTTGCTGGTATCTGCACGCAGTGGGATTGCGTAAGGATCACTACCCACCTGAGTCACATATTCAAAGCCGTTAAGGATCAGCAGCGGCATTTCCTGCGGATCGAGATCGCCATAGCTACTTAAATGCTCAACAGAGATGCCCGCAAAATCCGGATGGAAGCCGAACTCAGCGCTGTTTCCTGTAACCTGACCATGACGTTTGAAATAGACAGTATCCAGGTTGGTACCTACGGTCATGCTGGCTTTCGCGTCCGGCGTCCATTTATCGTCGGACAGATAGCGCAACACGTTCTGCATAAAGTGCTTCATATCATTAGAATCACTGTTACGCGTACACTGACCGTTTTTATCAACACCGCCTTCCCAGCTGTAACCGTTCGGACAACGCAAGATGCTGTTGTAGTGCGGGTTACCGATAACCATCAGTTTGCCCTCACCGACTTGCCCCAGCGAGATAAACGGCAGGTTAAAAGTGGCAGTTTCGCGTGTCACGTTCTCCGGGCGCACAATGGAAGGCGCTTCCGTAATGTACGCCAGCTCATTTTTATCCCAGGCGCGTTTTTCGCCGAAGGCCAGCCAGTAGTTTTTATCATTACGCGCCATCAGAATCGGGAACGCCGCGTTGGAGATATTCACCACAGCTTGACCGCGCGCATTACCGGTGCTGCCATAGAAGTTGGTAGAGTCATGGAATACGTGGAACTTGCTGACAGATTTGTAACTTGTATCCACGCCCCACAGCTTGTTGATAACGCCCTGAATCTGGCCGTCATTAACATTGCGTGCTGTCAACGAGAACCAACGCTGAGAGTTGCAGCCCCCAAGGGAGTCACAAATCGCCGTATCAATCTCTTTAGCCTGCCCGGATTCAAACTGCTCAAGAAATTCGTTTGTCCGCTCAAAGGTTTGATCGCCTTCGCTCAACGCCTCGCCATTGGATAACGAGAGATTGATAATCTCGTTGATTACGTTGGGATACTCGGCAAAGACCTTACGCACTACGTCCGGCACTTCACGCTCATCATTTTTTCCGGCCTGGGAGTAACGATGAATAAGCTGATCAATATTCGCGCCGCGAACTTCGTCACCCAGTTCAGTCAACGCAATGGTCGACTTATTGCCGCGCACTGAGCCCAGTTCAAAGGTGTCGATACCAAAGGAGATGGTTTCGCCCCAGCTGAAGTTGAATTTGCCGTTTTCGCCAGTTACGCCACGGCCTGAGCTGGTGTAGTAATTTACGCCAACCACACCATTGCCCATGCTATCTACCAGTCGGCCTTCGGAGAGAATTATTTCAGTGGGTTGATACTGATAAAACTGTTCCGCGTTAGCCGACACGAAGGAAGCGTTCAGATCCGGTTTTGTTCCCGGCGTGGTGACAGGCACGACCGGTGAGGTATGAGTGGATGGCGCTTTATCGGTCGCAGCATTGTTTTCCACCTCTTCATTGACCAGCTTTTTGAACTCTTCCGGTGCCAGATCGATTTGCTTATACAGCGAGTCGAAACGTTTACTCTCGATCACTGAGGAGAACGTCAGGCAAACCTGTTCTGTATTCGCCGGACAGCTGTTACTGGACGTTACCAGCGAAACCGCATTGCTTTTCTTGTCATCGGAAGCCGCCAGTTCTTGCGCGTCCTCAAGACTAAACGACACTTTTTCAACCGCACGCAGGCTACGCGCAGCTTCTGACTGAGTGTTGAAGGTGGCAATTGTCGTGTTGTTCCCTGCCACACAGGTGACTTTGTCGCCTGGCGTAAAGGTAAAGCCATCGCTGGATTCACCATTACAAGTAGCACCAGTTATCCGCTGGCTTCCGCCCAGAGTCAGATAACCCGTTTTCGTAGGAACAGGTTCTGGCTCCGGTTCTGGTGTTGGCTCAGGATCAGGTGTCGGTTCCGGCGTAGGTTCTGGGTCCGGCGTTGGCTCAGGCGTCGGCTCCGGGTTTGGTGTTGGATCAGGTTTCACTTCCGGCAAAGACCCTGTTCCAGAATCTACAGGCGGCGTATCGGAGGAAGATCCGGAGCCACCGCCATCACAACCAGCTAACAGGGTTGCACTCAAAATAGCCGCTAAAAGCGATTTCTTATATTTAAATTTCTTATTCATTAATAACGCAAGTGACAAAACAAAGTTAAAAGATTCGTAACCGGGGAAATAGTTTTATGCTTTATCTTCTTTAATAACTTCCTCCATTCTTAAGAAAACGGCATCATTGATAGAAAAACAGGTGAAATTTATAAGAATAACCCCTATTCGATGTCTGGCTGGTTATTTTTACGAAATTTCAATAAACAAAAAATTAACAACCTTTCACAACGTAACTATATAAATTTGTTGGTAGTTTTAACGATTAAGATTGCAAAAGCAACAGATAGAACGGTGTTTGCTCATCAAGCGAACATAATTAATACTGACTTGTTTTGCGTGATAAATAATAGATGTTCTCACGCTCTTAATTATTTAGCATGTTATCTGAACGCGAAACATTATTGCCACATGGATAATAAAGCGGGAAATAATTTTCTATTAATAAGACAGAGTAATGTAAACGAAGCCGGATGATATTAACGATCATCCGGCTTTATTGACTTACGAAACTAACATCCCGGTAAACACATACGCCTGCAACAGCGTGATAATGCCGATCACACTGGCAAAGATCAGACTGTGCTTCACGGTGTAGCGGAACAGTTCAGATTCTCGGCCCACCATGCCCGTCGCGGCGCAGGCCACGGCGATAGATTGCGGGGAGATCATCTTGCCAGTTACGCCGCCGCTGGTATTTGCTGCCACCAGCAGAGTGTCAGAGACGTTGATTTGCTGCGCCGTGGTCGATTGCAGTGAACCAAACAGGGCGTTAGAGGAGGTGTCCGAGCCGGTAAGGAATACGCCCAGCCAGCCGAGAAACGGTGAGAAAAACGGGAACATCACGCCTGTACCTGCCAGTACCAGCGCCAGCGTGGTGGACATACCGGAATAGTTGGTGACGAAGGCGAACGCCAGCACCATGCCAATCGACAATATCGGCCACTTCAGACTAATTAGCGTTTCGGCAAAGACGCCAATCCCTTTCTTGATGCCCACGCCGAGGATGAAGATAGAGATAATCGCCGCAATAAAAATAGCGGTGCCGCCAGCCGAGAGAGGGTCGAATTTAAACACCGCATCCATTGGCGTTGGTTGGGCGACAATGGGTGCCGCTTTCAACACTTGTTGATGCAAATGAGGGATCTGGAAATTAATCACCAGTGAATAAAACGCGCCGCCCGGAGCAAATAACGCTTTAAACGGCTTCATGGTCCAGATGGTGACCAGCACCGTTAAGATTAAAAACGGTGACCACGCACGAATGATTTGCCCCAGACTATATTCTGAAGGCACGGGACCGCCAGAAGATGGTTTATTCACCACCATCGCACCTGCGGATTGTCCCATGCTGATTGCCGTTTCGGTATTTTTCGGCCGCCAGACTTTAAGGAATAAAGCGAGTGAGACGATACTCACCAGCGCCGAAGTAATATCCGGCAGTTCCGGACCAATATAGTTAGAGGTAAAGAACTGAGTGACAGCGAAGCTTCCCCCAGCAACCAGCGCCGCTGGCCACGTCTCTTTCACCCCTTTCCAGCCGTCCATCATTGCTACCAGCCAGAACGGCACAAGAACCGACAGGAACGGTAACTGACGTCCCGCCATTGCGCCAATGTGGAACGGATCGATTCCCGTTACCTGACCGGCGACCAGAATCGGCACGCCCAACGCACCAAACGCCACCGGCGCAGTGTTGGCAATCAGACACAGCCCCGCCGCGTATAACGGTTTGAAGCCCAGGCCCACCAGCAGCGCACCGGTAATCGCCACCGGCGCACCAAAGCCAGCCGCCCCTTCCAGCAACGCGCCAAAGGAGAAACCAATCAGTAACACCTGCAAACGCTGATCGTCGGTGATGGAGATAACCGAGCTGCGGATAATATCGAACTGGCCGCTGGCAACGGTTAATTTATACAGGAATACCGCCGCGACAATAATCCACGCAATAGGCCATAAACCATAAATAAAGCCATAGCCCGCAGCAGCAAATGCCATATCAATTGGCATTTTAAAGGCGAATATCGCAATCAGAATAGATAATATAAGGGTTATTGCTCCGGCGACATGTCCTTTCAGACGTAATACCGCGAGTGCAACGAAGAAGAATATTATCGGGATCAGGGCGACCAGAGCGGATAGCCCCAGTCCTCCCATCGGCATATACATTTGGGTCCAGGTAACCATATTGTTCAGTCTCTTATTATCTTTATATGCTTGATATACTTAAGGTTGTAATAAGCAAAAGAGGACTGAACTGTAAAATATAGGCGTTATACTTTACAGCAACAGTACGCTGCTAACGCAATTGCTACCTCTGGCATAACAAGTATATCGGGTAAGGGTTTCTGTTCCGCACACGCAGGCGCAGAGTATCGTTAAGATGTCCATATTGTTGTTTTAGGCCCGCTAGTAATGCGCTACGGGTATTTAATATTGTTAAACCCTGATAATCGCTCCGGTTATTTCCGGGATAAATGTACTACCGCAGTTACTATCATAGCCCCGACAATAAAACTTGCCGGGGCTTTTTTGACGCTATTAATGACTTTCTTTTTCGCGTAAACGCCAGGCGTGTAATAACGGTTCGGTATAGCCGTTTGGCTGTTTCACGCCGAGGAAGATTAAATCGCTGGCAGCTTTAAAAGCACACGAGTTAGCGAAATTCCCCGCCATCGGACGATAAGCCGGATCGCCAGCGTTTTGCTGATCAACCACTTTCGCCATATTCTCCAGCGACGCCTGCACCTGTTCTTTGGTCAGAATACCGTGACGTAACCAGTTGGCGATATGCTGGCTGGAGATACGCAACGTTGCACGGTCTTCCATCAGCGCCACATTGTGAATATCCGGCACTTTTGAACAACCAATCCCCTGCTCCACCCAACGCACCACGTAACCCAGAATCCCCTGTACGTTGTTATCCAGCTCTTGTTGGATCTCTTGTGCCGACCAGTTAGCGTTTTCAGCCACCGGAATAGTCAGCAGATCGTCCAGCAGCGGTTCAAATTCAGCATTGAACTCGGTCTGGGCAATGTTGGCTTGCACGCTCTGTACGTTGGTTTGATGGTAGTGCAGCGCATGGAGCGTAGCAGCGGTTGGTGACGGAACCCAGGCCGTGTTCGCCCCGGCACGTAACTGATCGCCCTTCTGGCTGTACATGTCCGCCATCAGGTCCGGCATTGCCCACATGCCTTTACCAATTTGCGCTTTACCGCGCAGCCCACAGAACAGACCGGAAAGCACGTTATTACGCTCGTAGGCTTTGATCCAAGGCGTCGATTTCATCTGATTTTTACGCAGCATCGGGCCAGCTTCCATCACCGAATGCATTTCATCGCCGGTACGATCGAGGAAACCGGTATTGATGAACGCCACTCGGTTGCGCGCCTGAGCGATACAGCTACGCAAGTTCAGCGAGGTCCGACGTTCTTCATCCATAATGCCCATTTTCAGGGT
Source organism: Escherichia sp. WS3063 (assembly GCF_046486595.1). Classification (NCBI taxonomy): domain Bacteria; kingdom Pseudomonadati; phylum Pseudomonadota; class Gammaproteobacteria; order Enterobacterales; family Enterobacteriaceae; genus Escherichia; species Escherichia sp. WS3063. The sequence continues at coordinate 24,439 of NZ_JBJQKY010000021.1, read as the reverse complement.
ATTCGGTGCCATACCGAGCATTGTCTCAATGCGGGTAAACAGTTTGTTGGCGAACGCCACTTCCAGCGGACCGTGCATTTTCGGTTTCACAATATAGACGCTGCCAGTGCGCGAGTTTTTCTGCACTTTTAAATCATAGAGGGCAATCGCGCCAGTCATGACGCCATCAAGAATGCCTTCCGGGATTTCATTGCCTTCGCTGTCCCAAATCACAGGAATGGTCATCAAATGACCCACGTTGCGGATAAACAGCAGCGAGCGTCCGTGCAGAGAAATTTCAGAGCCATCGGCGGCGGTGTAATGACGATCGTCATTCAGTTTACGCACGATTTGTCGACCGTTTTTCTCCATTTTCTCTTGCAGAGTCCCCTGCATCAGGCCCAGCAGGTTGCGGTACAGCAGGATTTTATCTTCCGCATCAACCGCCGCGACCGAATCTTCGCAGTCGAGAATGGTACTGATGGCCGCTTCGACGATAACATCGTTGATGTGCGCCGGATCGTCTTTGCCAATCCGCCCGTTGGCATCAATTTGCAGTTCAATATGCAGGCCGTTATTTTTCAGCAAAATGCAGGTCGGCGCAGCGGCATCGCCACGGTAACCGACAAACTGCGCAGGGGTACGTAACGTGGTTTCTTTACCATTTTTCAACTGGATGCGTAATTGTTTATCGACCACCTTAAACGCCACCACATCCTGATAGCTGCCGTTTTCCAGCGGTAGTGATTCATCGAGGAAACGCCGAACCCAGGCGATAACCTGCTCACCACGCTGCGGATCGTAGCCGCTGACCATCGCCCCTTCCTGCGGGATGATGTCGCTGCCGTATAACGCATCGTACAGTGAGCCCCAGCGAGCGTTCGCCGCGTTCAGCGCGTAGCGGGCGTTCATTGCCGGAACCACCAGCTGTGGCCCCGCCTGACTGGTGATTTCGCTGTCAATGCCCGTGGTTTCCACCGTTACGCGCTCCGGTTGCGGCACCAGGTAGCCCAGTTCACGCAGGAAAGATTTATAGGCCGCTTTATCTTTTACCGGCCCCGGATTGCTGCGATGCCACTCATCAAGCGCCGCCTGAATGCGATCGCGTTCTGCCAGCAACTGACGATTTTCTGGTGCCAGATCGTGAACGATCTCATCAAAATTGCGCCAGAACGCCGCAGCGTCCAACCCTGTTCCCGGTAAAACTTCTTCATCCACAAAACGTTTAAAATTGGCGTTAATGCGTAAACGGCCCTGGGTTATGGTTTGACTCATTGTTTCTCTCCTCGTTTTCGCTTATTTCGCCAACACCGCTGCTGCCGCTTTCGCGACCTGCGCATCCTGTGCTCCGGTTAAACCAGAAACGCCCACGGCACCAATAATTTGCCCATCCACAACAACCGGTACGCCACCTTCCAGCGACGTCAGTAACGGCGCAGTCACGAACGCGGTACGTCCGTTGTTCACCATCTCTTCATAGCCCTTAGTTTCACGACGCCCCAGCGCGGCGGTACGCGCTTTCTCCTGGGAGATGTAAGCCGCAATCGGCGCGCAATCGTCCATGCGACTTAACGCCAGCAGATGACCGCCGTCATCGGCAACAGCAATGGAAACAGACCAGTTATTTTTCTGCGCCTCTTCCTGACCTGCGGCAATAATTGCACTCGCCATTTGCTGGCTAAGAATGACTTTAGTTTTCATTTTGTTATTCCTTTTCAAGGGCTTGTTCTACAATTTCAATCCAGTGACGCACAGAGGTACGACCGGCGCTCGCCAGATGCGTCTGGCAACCAATGTTGGCGGTGACGATCATTTCCGGTTTGCCGCTTTCCAGCGCATTCATTTTGTTATCCCGCAGCTGGCGCGCCAGATCGGGATGCGTTAACGCATATGTTCCCGCCGACCCGCAGCACAGATGGCTGTCGGGAACGTCCGTTAAGGTAAATCCAAGACGAAGCAACACTTTTTCCACTTCGCCGTTCAGCTTTTGCGCATGTTGTAGGGTACACGGGCAGTGGAAGGCCAGTTTTTTATCGCCGCGAATTGCCAGTTTTTCCAGCGGTTCCTCGCGCAGAAGTTCGACTAAATCGACCGCCAGCTCACTGACCTGACGCGCTTTATCGGCATACAACGCATCGTTTTTCAGCATCTGCCCATACTCTTTGACAAACGCGCCGCAGCCGCTGGCAGTCTGCAAAATAGCCTCGGCACCTGCTTCAATCGCGGGCCACCAGGCATCAATATTATTGCGCGCCCGCGCTAACCCTTTCTCTTGCGCATTAAGATGATAGTCCACCGCGCCACAACAGCCTGCTTCGTTAGCTGGCGTCACGCTGATCCCCAGACGATCCAGCACTCGCGCAGTTGCCGCGTTGGTGTTGGGCGAAAGCGTAGGCTGGGCGCAGCCTTCCAGCATTAAAACCCGACGCTTATGGCGCAGCGGTGGACGCGGTTTAGCTTTCACGGTTTCAGCAGGCAGTTTTGCTCTGACCTGTTCCGGTAAAAACGGTCGCAGCACCAGCCCTACCTGCGTCAGCGCACGGAAGACCGCCGGACGCGGCACTACCTGGCGCAATCCTTCGCGCAGCATTCGCTCCGGCAGTGGGCGTTTCACTTTCTGCTCGACAATATCACGCCCGATATCCAGCAAATTGTGATAGCGCACACCAGAAGGACAGGTGGTTTCACAATTGCGGCAAGTGAGACAGCGATCGAGATGTTCCTGCGTTTTAAGCGTGACGTCGTTGCCTTCCAGCACCTGTTTAATCAGATAGATGCGCCCGCGCGGCCCGTCCAGTTCATCGCCCAGAAGCTGATAGGTTGGGCAGGTTGCGGTACAAAATCCGCAGTGAACACAGGCGCGCAGGATGCTGTCGGCTTCCAGCGCGCGCGCGTTCTGCCGCATCTCTTCAGTTAATTGGGTTTGCATAGCCTGCTCCTCAAAGTTCCGCGTACATGCGACCGGGGTTAAACACGCCGCAAGGGTCGAGCTGCTGTTTAAGCTGCTGGTGATAGCGGAATAAAGGAGCCGGTAGCGGGGCAAAGCCACCATCTCCGGCACTAAAGCGGGTCGCATGACCGCCAGCGTTGCGGGCGATGCGATGGATTTGATTGTCATCGGCTGTCGATTTCAGCCAGCGTAGCGCCCCGCCCCAGTCGATCAGTTGCTCGCCGGGTAAATCTATCATCGGCGCATCGCTGGGTAAGGAAATGCGCCATAAGGTACCTGGTAACGAGAAGAACGGCAGTTGTTGTTCACGCAATTGCTGCCAGAACTGACCCGCAACCTCTTCGCCCCCCAGCAGTTCACGCGCTGCTTTTACCGATCCTTCGCCGCCCTCAAGGCGGATCCACAACGCATTGTCGAAGTAACATAAGCCACTAATGGGTAATGGCTGGAGTTGCCACTGGGCGATTTCATTCATGGCTTCTTGCAGGCTGATTTCCCGACGCAGACTCAGGGTGGCGCGTGGTCGCGGTAACACTTTCATCGAGATTTCAGTGAGCACACCCAGACAACCGTAGCTTCCGGCCATTAACCGTGAGAGATCGTATCCGGCAACGTTTTTCATCACTTCGCCACCAAAACGCAGATGTTTTCCAGTGCCGGTAATGATGCGCGTGCCGAGGACAAAATCGCGGACCGAACCGCTCCACGGGCGACGCGGCCCCGCCAGCCCGCAGGCGACCATCCCGCCCCAGGTGGCTTCTTCACCATAATGTGGCGGCTCGCAGGGGAGCATTTGCCCGGCGCTCTCCAGCGCCGCTTCAATCGCCACCAGCGGCGTTCCGGCACGAGCGGTTATCACCAGCTCGGTCGGGTCGTAATTAACAATGCCGCGATGACAACGCACATCCAGCGTTTGCCCGGTGACAGGACGACCTAAAAAGGCTTTGCTATTGCTGCCCTGAATCACCAGCGGCGTTTTATCGCTAATCGCCTGATTCACCTGCTCCAGCAGCGCCTGGCTGTAATCACACTCGCGTAGCATCAGAAACGCTCCAGTTCAGGGAAAGGTAAATGACCGTGATGCACATGCATGGCACCAAATTCAGCACAGCGGTGTAGCGTGGGAATGTTTTTCCCAGGGTTCAGCAAACCATCGGGATCAAACGCCGCCTTGACCGCATGGAAGATCGTGATTTCATCGCTGTTGAACTGGGCGCACATTTGATTGATTTTTTCGCGCCCAATGCCATGTTCCCCACTGATGCTGCCGCCAACTTCAACGCAGAGTTCGAGGATCTTCCCGCCCAGCTCTTCCGCGCGGGCAAATTCACCGGGTTCGTTGGCATCGAAAAGGATTAACGGGTGCATGTTGCCGTCTCCGGCATGAAAGACGTTGGCAACGCGTAAATCATATTGCTGCGATAAACGGGCAATGCCTTCCAGTACGCCAGGCAGCGCGCGGCGTGGGATGGTGCCATCCATACAGTAGTAATCCGGGGAAATGCGCCCCACTGCCGGGAAGGCGTTCTTGCGGCCGGCCCAGAAACGTACGCGCTCTGCTTCGTCCTGTGCCAGACGGACGTCAGTCGCGCCCGCTTTCAACAAGATGTCGTTAACTCGCTCGCAGTCTTCCTGTACGTCAGACTCCACGCCGTCCAGCTCGCACAATAAAATCGCTTCGGCATCGACGGGATAACCGGCATGTATAAAATCTTCCGCCGCGCGAATCGACAGGTTATCCATCATCTCCAGCCCGCCGGGGATAATGCCATTGGCGATGATGTCACCAACCGCAAGTCCGGCTTTTTCTACCGAGTCAAAGCTGGCTAACAGCACCCGCGCCACGGGCGGCTTCGGCAGCAGTTTTACCGTCACTTCGGTGGTCACGCCGAGCATACCTTCCGATCCGGTAAACAGCGCCAGCAGGTCAAAACCAGGCGAATCCAGCGCGTCCGATCCCAGCGTCAGCGCCTCGCCATCCAGCGTTTGCACTTCAATTTTCAGCAGGTTATGTACGGTTAGACCATATTTCAGGCAGTGAACGCCACCGGCATTTTCCGCCACATTGCCGCCAATCGAACAGGCGATTTGTGAGGACGGATCCGGCGCGTAATAGAGATTATGCGGCGCAACGGCCTGGGAGATCGCCAGGTTACGCACGCCCGGCTGCACGCGCGCACGGCGACCAACGGGGTTAATGTCGAGGATCTCTTTAAAGCGCGCCATCACCAACAACACACCTTTTTCCAGCGGCAGCGCGCCACCAGAAAGCCCGGTGCCTGCACCACGGGTCACCACCGGTACACGCAGGCGGTGACAAACAGCCAGAATCGCTGTCACCTGTTCCATTTGCTTAGGCAGAACAACCAGTAATGGACGCGTGCGATACGCGCTCAACCCGTCACACTCGTAAGGAATGATCTCCTCATCGGTATGCAGGATCTCCAGTCCAGGGACATGCTCACGCAGTGCCATCAGTACCGATGTGCGGTCGACATCGGGTAAAGCGCCATCAAGACGCTCTTCGTACAAGATGCTCATGAGTAGGCTTCGCTTTGTTGTGTTGTGTGGCAGCTGATTTTTGCGCGCTGCTTCTGTGAACAGTTATTAAGCGGGCTTTTCGTTTTCGTCTATCTCTTTAGCTACCGGTCAGACCATTTTTTTTCCAGCTCTGTGACCTTGTCTTGGTTAACTTAATGTTAAATTGATGTAACATAATCACTTACGTGATGTGCGTGTTTTGCGAGTTAAGAACAGAAAAATTGGTCCTACCTGTGCACGAGGTCCGGGAATGAAAGATGAACGTCGCCCTATTTGCGAAGTGGTTGCAGAGAGTATCGAACGGTTAATTATCGACGGCGTACTGAAGGTCGGTCAGCCGCTTCCCTCGGAACGTCGACTGTGTGAAAAGCTCGGCTTCTCACGCTCCGCACTGCGTGAAGGGCTGACCGTGCTGCGCGGGCGCGGGATTATTGAAACGGCGCAGGGTCGCGATTCTCGTGTCGCACGGCTTAATCGGGTGCAGGACACCAGCCCGCTGATCCATCTGTTCAGTACGCAGCCGCGAACGCTGTACGATCTGCTCGACGTTCGCGCATTACTGGAGGGCGAATCGGCAAGGCTGGCGGCAACGCTGGGAACGCAGGCTGATTTTGTTGTGATAACCCGCTGTTATGAAAAAATGCTCGCCGCCAGTGAGAACAATAAAGAGATTTCGCTGATCGAACATGCGCAGTTGGATCACGCTTTCCATCTCGCCATTTGTCAGGCTTCTCACAATCAGGTGCTGGAGTTTACGCTGCAATCATTGACCGACCTGATGTTTAATTCGGTGTTTGCCAGCGTAAATAATCTCTACCATCGACCACAGCAAAAAAAGCAGATCGATCGCCAGCATGCGCGGATCTACAACGCGGTGTTGCAGCGGCTGCCGCACGTCGCCCAGCGCGCAGCACGCGATCATGTGCGGACCGTGAAAAAGAATCTCCACGATATCGAGCTGGAAGGCCACCATTTGATTCGCTCGGCGGTGCCGCTGGAGATGAAGCAGGGGTGACTGCCATCAAATCTGCTTTTCATACAATCGGTAACGCTTGTACGGCTCCGCCCCAATGCGTTCCAGCATGTTATTCATGCCTGTATTGGTTTCGAGGATCCATGACATCTCCAGCGCATCGATCTTCCGGCGGGCAAACGGATCGCGTAAGGCTTCAATCAATAACAACGCAATCACCGGGCCGATGCGGCTGAACTGATACTCGTCCCGCACGCCCATCAGCGGTACTCGCGCAGTTCGCACACCGCTGACTTTTAAACGCCACAGCAATTTTGCCCAGCCGAAGGGAAAGAGCGATCCGTTCAGATCGGCAATCGCCTCGTTGATGTTTGGCAAGCCGACAATAAACGCGCAGGGTGCAGAATCAATCTCAGCGATGTAGATCATATCGTCCGGCACCAGATATTTAAGTTGGTCGCCCATGGTCGCGAATTCATGTTCGGTAAACGGCACAAATCCCCAGTTGTGCTGCCAGCCAGAGTTGAAAATCTCACGCAGGATCTGCATCTCTTCGGCAAACCGCTGGCGATTGATGCAGCGAATGGTCACCTTCTTACGCACCTGATCCATCAGTTTTTTTAGCGCCGGAGAGAAAGTGAGACCGGTTCGCTGCATCCACCACGCCAGTAAATCAATGCCTTTGTGATAACCCAGTTGTTCAATATGCGCGGCATACCACGGTTTACCGTGCGGCATCATCGCACAGGGAGGTGTGTCAAAACCTTCAATCAGTAATCCGCTTTCCTGATTGATATTCAGGCTGAAAGGCCCGCTGATCTTACTTGCACCTTGTGACTTCAACCACGCTTCCGCTGCGCCAAACAACGCGGCAAAAACCTGCGGATCATCAATGGCGTCAATCATGCCGAAATGACCGGTATCTTTGCCGTAACGCTCGCGGTGCAAGGTATCTATTTGCGCGGTAATACGCCCAACTATCTGCCCCGCTTTTTTTGCCACCCACGCCTGCCAGATGATATGGTCCGTCCCCGGATTTTTCGCAGACAAATGCTCGTTGCGTTCAATGAATAAAGGGGGTATCCAGTTTGGATCGTCGGGATAAAGTGATGACGGAAAAGCGATAAATGCCTTAAGGTCATTTTTATTAATTACTTTTTCAATTTTAATCATCAGCAGATCGCATTCCATAGTTCTGTGGGTAACAAATAATTAACGGTGACAAACAGGTTGCAACAGCAACGAACGGCACCTTAATAATCAACCCAATGAATACAAACGACGAATAAATAGTATTTATTAATGATTACGATAAGGTCAGAGACTACACAGAAGCGCCACAATGCCTTTTGTCGATTTAAGGCGACCGGACAAGGCTTCTTCTTAATATATTCATAAATTAAATATCATTCACAATAAAAACAAAAAAACTCAAACTCATTATTTAAATCAATGTTCAATATCACACCAATGAAAATACTATCTCATTTATCTTTTATGCCTATATAATCCACCGCATTATTGTCATTTTATTTTTGATATCCAATTTTTTCGTGGTGTATATGTCTAATAAAATCTTTACGCATTCCCTACCTATGCGCTATGCCGATTTTCCAACGCTGGTTGATGCTTTGGACTACGCCGCTCTGAGTAGCGCTGGAATGAATTTTTATGACAGACGTTGCCAACTTGAAGATCAACTGGAATATCAGACGTTAAAAGCGCGTGCCGAAGCTGGTGCGAAGCGACTGCTATCGCTAAACCTGAAAAAAGGCGATCGCGTGGCGCTGATTGCCGAAACCAGTAGCGGGTTCGTAGAGGCTTTTTTTGCCTGCCAGTATGCCGGCTTAGTCGCCGTCCCGTTGGCGATTCCCATGGGCGTCGGTCAGCGGGATTCCTGGAGCGCCAAGCTGCAGGGTTTACTGGCAAGTTGCCAACCAGCCGCGATAATCACTGGTGATGAGTGGTTGCCACTGGTCAATGCCGCGACGCATAACAACAACCCCGAATTACATGTTTTAAGCCACGCCTGGTTTAAGGCATTACCGGAAGCCGATGTTGCGCTCCAGCGTCCAGTTCCGAACGATATCGCCTACCTCCAGTACACCTCCGGCAGCACCCGTTTTCCCCGTGGCGTTATCATTACTCACCGCGAAGTGATGGCTAATCTACGTGCTATAAGCCACGATGGCATTAAATTACGCCCTGGCGACCGCTGCGTCTCCTGGCTGCCTTTCTACCATGATATGGGACTGGTCGGCTTTCTCCTGACCCCCGTCGCCACGCAACTCTCAGTAGATTATTTGCGCACTCAGGATTTTGCCATGCGTCCTCTGCAATGGCTTAAATTGATCAGTAAAAATCGCGGCACCGTTTCCGTTGCGCCGCCGTTTGGCTATGAATTGTGCCAGCGCCGCGTGAATGAAAAAGATCTCGCTGAACTGGATCTTTCCTGCTGGCGCGTCGCTGGTATTGGTGCAGAACCCATCTCCGCAGAACAACTCCATCAATTCGCTGAATGTTTCCGTCAGGTCAACTTTGACGATAAAACTTTCATGCCGTGCTACGGACTGGCAGAAAATGCGCTGGCTGTCAGCTTCTCTGATGAAGCCTGCGGGGTTGTGGTTAACGAAGTGGATCGCGACATCCTCGAATACCACGGTAAAGCCGTCGCGCCGGGTGCTGAAACACGCGCCGTATCGACTTTCGTCAACTGCGGTAAAGCGTTGCCGGAACATGGCATTGAAATCCGCAATGAAGCAGGTATACCTGTCGCGGAACGTGTGGTAGGCCATATTTGCATCTCCGGTCCCAGTCTGATGAGCGGTTACTTTGGCGACCAGGTTTCGCAAGACGAGATTGCCGCGACGGGCTGGTTAGACACCGGCGACCTCGGTTATCTGCTGGACGGTTATCTGTATGTCACCGGACGCATTAAAGATCTGATTATTATTCGTGGCCGTAATATCTGGCCGCAGGATATTGAATACATTGCGGAACAGGAACCGGAAATTCATTCTGGCGATGCGATTGCTTTTGTTACCGCCCAGGAAAAAATCATTTTGCAGATCCAGTGTCGGATCAGCGACGAAGAACGTCGCGGGCAGCTTATCCACGCGCTGGCAGCTCGGATCCAAAGCGAATTTGGCGTTACCGCGGATATCGATCTGTTGCCGCCCCACAGTATTCCCCGAACATCCTCCGGCAAGCCTGCCCGTGCGGAAGCGAAAAAACGTTATCAGAAGGCTTATGCTGCCAGTCTTCATGTGCAGGAATCCCTGGCATGAATCAAACTGTCGCGGTGACGGGCGCTACCGGGTTTATCGGTAAATATATTATCGATAACCTGCTCGCCCGCGGCTTTCACGTTCGCGCATTGACGCGTACTGCCCGCGCTCACGTCAATGATAATCTCACCTGGGTGCGCGGTTCGCTGGAAGATACTCATTCACTTAGCGAGCTGGTTGCCGGAGCCAGCGTAGTGGTCCATTGCGCCGGGCAAGTGCGCGGGCACAAAGAAGAGATTTTCACCCGCTGTAACGTTGACGGCAGCCTGCGCCTGATGCAAGCAGCAAAAGAGAGCGGCTTTTGCCAACGTTTTCTGTTTATCTCTTCGCTGGCGGCGCGCCATCCCGAGCTCTCCTGGTATGCAAAATCCAAATACGTCGCCGAGCAACGACTGGCAGCAATGGCGGACGAAATTACGCTGGGCGTTTTTCGCCCGACAGCCGTGTATGGTCCCGGCGATAAAGAGTTAAAACCGCTGTTTGACTGGATGCTGCGCGGCCTGCTGCCACGACTTGGTGCGCCAGATACACAGCTCTCTTTTCTGCACGTCACCGATTTCGCGCAAGCAGTGGGTCAGTGGTTAAGCGCCGAAACTATACAGACGCAAACCTATGAATTATGCGATGGCGTCGTCGGCGGCTATGACTGGCAACGCGTACAGCAACTTGCCGCCGACGCCCGTTGCGGTTCCGTGCGAATGGTTGGCATTCCTCTGCCGGTACTCACCGGCCTTGCGGATATCAGTACCGCGTTGAGTCGCCTGGCAGGTAAAGAACCTATGCTGACCCGCTCGAAAATTCGTGAATTAACCCACGCCGACTGGTCGGCAAGTAATAACCGTATTTCTGAAGATATTAATTGGTTTCCCGGGATTAGCCTGGAACACGCATTACGCAACGGGCTATTTTGATTGTCTTGTTTAAAGGTGTGTTAACGTTTCTATGGTAAATCGTGAAATAGTAATGGATTACATCCTTTCCTGTTTACAGGATTTGGTCGAAAACGGTGTGGAAATTAAGCCCGACAGCGATCTCGTCAACGATCTTGGCCTGGAGTCGATCAAAGTGATGGATCTCTTAATGATGCTGGAAGACAGATTCGATATTTCCATTCCTATTAATATTCTGCTGGATGTCAAAACCCCTGCGCAATTAATGGAAACTCTACTTCCATGGCTGGAGAATAAATAATGGGGCTATACGATAAATATGCGCGCCTTGCTGGCGAGCGACTGCAATTTAGTGACAACGGGTTAACACCGTTTGGCACCTGTATTGATGAAGTGTATTCCGCCACCGAAGGCCGGATCGGCAATAAAAAAGTGATTCTGGCCGGGACCAATAATTATCTCGGTTTAACCTTTAATCATGATGCCATCAGCGAAGGTCAGGCCGCGTTAGCGGCCCAAGGTACCGGCACCACCGGTTCTCGTATGGCAAACGGCAGTTATGCGCCGCACCTGGCGTTAGAGAAAGAGATTGCCGAGTTTTTCAATCGCCCTACCGCTATCGTTTTTTCAACCGGTTATACCGCTAATTTAGGCGTCATCAGCGCACTTGCCGACCATAACGCCGTGGTGTTACTGGATGCCGACAGCCACGCCAGTATTTATGACGCCTGTTCTCTCGGTGGCGCGGAAATTATTCGTTTCCGCCATAACGATGCTAAAGATCTGGAACGGCGCATGGTTCGCCTCGGTGAACGGGCGAAAGAGGCGATTATCATCGTTGAGGGTATCTACAGCATGCTCGGTGACGTTGCGCCGTTAGCGGAAATTGTTGATATCAAACGTCGTCTCGGTGGTTATTTGATTGTCGATGAAGCGCATTCGTTTGGCGTGTTAGGCGCAACGGGGCGCGGACTGGCTGAAGCTGTCGGCGTTGAAGATGATGTGGATATTATCGTTGGCACCTTCAGTAAAAGTCTGGCCTCGATTGGCGGTTTTGCTGTCGGTTCGGAAGCGATGGAAGTGCTGCGCTACGGCAGCCGCCCGTATATTTTTACCGCCTCTCCTTCTCCGTCCTGCATTGCGACCGTGCGCTCGTCGTTAAGAACTATTGCCACACAACCAGAGCTGCGGCAAAAGCTGATGGATAATGCCAACCATCTGTATGACGGTCTGCAAAAACTGGGTTATGAGTTAAGTTCACATATTAGCCCGGTAGTGCCGGTAATAATCGGTTCGAAAGAGGACGGTTTACGCATCTGGCGCGAGCTTATTTCGCTGGGCGTTTATGTGAATCTTATCCTGCCACCTGCCGCGCCTGCAGGCATCACGCTGCTGCGCTGTAGCGTAAACGCTGCTCACAGTCGTGAGCAAATCGATGCCATCATTCAGGCATTTGCTACTCTGAAGCAGTAATGTGAGCCCGCCGTGGTGTTGCGCCACGGCGGGTTTAATGTTGTCTGTCATACCAATACACCAGGCTCAACGCCACCAGCACAAACGCTATCGGTAAACCGAGCGCGGTAACAGGTGCGCTCAACGCAAATAGCAATCCCAGATTGACCATGATTTGATAGCTGATCCAGGTGAGTAAGCCAACGATGACACCTACAGCGAGACGGCTACCCATCCCTGGCGAGCGCGGGGCGCTAAAGGTAAACGGCACAGCCAGCAAAATCATCGCCAGGGTCAGGATGGGTTGCCCCAGTTTTTCCCACAGTGCAAGGCGGTATTCGCTGCTGGGTTGCCCGGTTTCCTGCAAATAATGGATGTAATGATTAAGCTGACGGACAGAAAAAGTATTGCCCGGCATTGATAACTCTTCAAGATCCATACTGGTGAAGGCCGATTGCCAGGCAAGATTATCTAATGTTTCCAGCGTTTCTTTGCCATTCAGCCATTTTTTATGATTCACACCATGCAGGATCCACGTTTTGTCGTCTTCAATGGTGGCACTGCGTGCATAAATGTAGGATTCGAGCGAGAGATCGTCGCGATAATGAAAAATCTCCACGCCCACCGGCTGGCCCTGCTCGTTCAGCGATTTCACCGTCACAAATTCATTACCACGCCTGGCCCACAGCATATTGCCGGTAATGTCATCGTCCTCCCCCAACGCGGTGGCGGTCGATTTGATTTGCAACGCCTGTTGCTGTAATGGCGACGCTACCCACTCATCTATCGCGCCTAACGAAACAGTCCACAATATCCCTGTAACCAGCGCCACCAGTGCAATACGGAAGATAGAAAACCCCATGCTGCGAATGGCGGTAAGCTCACTGTTTTTCGATAACTGCCCCAGGCCGACAATCCCTCCCAATAAGGCGATAAATGGCGAAAGTTCGACCAGTGTGCGCGGTAAGGTCATTAGCACCACCAGCACCGCCTGAGTCCAGCGATAACCGCCCGGGCTGACATCATCCAGTTCGTTAATCAGGTTGAAGGTGGTAAAAAGCGGCAGCAATAGCCCTGCGGCGGCGGCAAAACCGAGAAAGAGATGACGGATTAAATAGCGGCTGAAAACATTCATCGGGAAAATTTCTGCAGCAAAGAGAAGTCGCGTGCGACCAGCATCAGCAGGCCCATTAGCATGAGTCCGGGTACTAACCACAAACCAGGAATGAGGGGAATCGCGCCGTTAGCCACCAGCGTACGGCAGACGTCACCGCCATAAAAAATGGCAATAAACAGCAACGTCAGTGGCAATAACGTTGAAAATCGCCCTTGCCGCGGTTTTACCCGACTTAATGAAATGGCCAGCAGCGCCATCAACAATGCGGTCAGGCCACGGCTTTGCCGCCATTGCAGTTCGGCATGATCGGCTGGAAAGACGGAGCGCGCCAGCTCCGTGACCGATTTCGCTTTGCGTTTGACGTTAGGGCTTTGATCCAGCGGATTCAGATGTAATTGCAGATTACGGTAGATCTGTTCGTTGTCATCACGCCCCTGATGATCGATAAGATAGGCAGTGCCGTTGTGCAACATAACGGTCGGTTTCTCGGGTGATGGGTCAATCACATCAACCGAACGGGCGCGGAAAATGCGGGTTCGATTGGCAGTAGAAGTATAAATCAGCGCGTCAGTCAGGCGATTATTATCCTGATCAACCGTCTGCGAAAGGATCATTCGTCCGTTATCGTTAGTGTTAAATTTCTTTGCCCGCAACTGGCGAACATCCAGCTCCGACTGCGACTGCTGCTCCAGTTGATAAATCTGCGCATAAGCCCACGGACGACCATACATCGACAGAAGGGTGACAAAAATACTTAGCGGTATCGCCAGATAAAGAACGGCTTTGTACAAGCGTCCCGGACTGCCCCCCGCCGCAGAGATAGCGGTAATTTCCGAGTCGGTATACATCTGCCCTAGCGTCACGCCAACTGACACATACAGACCAACAGGTAACAACATCTCCAGTGCAATCAGTACTTTGTAGAAAACGATATCCAGCACAACATCAAGAGCTAATGTCCCATTTGCCGCTTCGGTCAGATAACGCTGTGCGGAGTAGCTGGCGAAAATAAAGATCAGAAAACCGACGATAATCAGCACCAGACGGCGCGTACCACGCATGATGTAGTGTTCAACCAGCTTCATCTCACTAACGCCCTCAATCCTTTGAGTTTTTTATTCATTGATCAGTTTCTGCGCCAACGCAATGACATGATCTACCTCTTCCGGCGTCAGGCTGCCGTCCTTTGCCCACTGAATTTGCCCGGCTTTATTCAGCACCAGAATGGTTGAACTCTGCTCCGGCAAGCGCCAGGCAACGCGTCCCTGTCCATTGCCGTCAATAACGAATTGCGCCCACGGATAGCGGCGTTTATTTTTTTCGATTTTGCCAACAACAAAATAGCCAGTACCAAAGATGGCATCATCGGTGTTCACAATGGTGGTGGGCTGAAAACGATCCTGCGGAAAGTTTGCCGCTTCAACCGCTTTAATTAACAGTGAGTTCTTTTTCTTCGCCGACTTACGCCCGGCGATATACTGAATAATGCGGACTTTTCCCGCTAATTGTGTGCTGTTCCACTTTTGGTAGTGAATTTCGTCGTCGCTATTCAGAAGCAGCTCGCCGCCTTCCTGGATATAAACAGGGGTAACCGTTTTGCCAGTGACGAAATTGTGTGCCTGCACACCCGGGGCTAAGAGCATGATAATCAACGCAATAATCAAACGAGATGACATCATTGCTCCGGCTATAGCGGAAAACGCGAAATCAGCAGCTCTAAGCGCTGACGAATATCGCTATCCAGCGCCACCGGTGCATCATACGACTGGCGGTTTTCCATATCATCCGCCACCATGTCGTCGTGTTTATCTCCCATCAGGCCATTAATGGCGGCGAGGAAGCGGGATATCTGTAACGCCTCTTTATTTTCAGGATCAAGCGATCTTAAGGTGTCGTAATAAGAAACCTGCTGGCTGATGATTTTTCGCACATCATGAAATTCCCTACCGGTTAGTCGCGGTTTGGCAATAATCTCTTTCAGGGTATGCATTTGCTTTTGCCGATAGGCAATAAAACTGCTTACGCTTTCTAACTGGCTATGGCGTAATGAATAGTTCACCAACGACCAGACCGGAGAGCTTAAATAAATCCGTAACAGGTTGCCGTAATACGACACAATATTTTTCTTACCGTTACGAAAGCCGTCCTGAAAACGCCCCAGAAAAACGGTCGTTTTGCCGAATAAAAATCCGGCCTGATGCTTCTTTAAATACAGCCGTTGCGCAAAACGCAGGTGCTTGTAGCGCGCTCGCATGTATTTAAATTGTTTGCGCTCATCAGCAGTCAGCTCATCGCCTTTGGCTTGTTTGCGAACTAAACGCAGTAACTCCTGACGATCAACGCCATTGAGCCAGAATTGCAGGCATAACGCGTAATTATCATGAATGATTTCGGTGGTACAACTTAGTGCAATAGTCGGCGGCAAACTAACCTGTGCATCAACGACATCATCTTCTTCAATCGCAACAAATAGACGCTCGCTCGCCTCAAGCGGGAAATATTTTCTCATCATCAGGATTTCTCTCCGGCTGCGTTATAAAGCAAGGAATGGCGCTGAAAAAATGCCTTTAAGGTTGGAATTAACGAGAGCGCCACGTCCAGACATTGCCCACCGAAGTAAGCAAACGCTGCTCCCAGCACACCAAACAGATGACAGAACATGAACAGCAATACGATGTAGCCGATTGAGGCGATGGTTTGCGCCACGAGAAAAGCGCGCTGTTTTCCCGCCATCAATAGCAATGACTCCTGAGGGAAGCCCAGCATCGAAATCACAATTGCGCCCAGCATCACCTGAATCAGGTCATACGCTTCGAGATACTTAACGCCAAACACCAGCGAAATGAGCGGCTTGCCGACGATCAACACCGCGAGCGCCACCAGAATACCGATTCCGCCCGCCAGTAAACCGGACTTCACACCTAACAACCACGGTCTGGTGGTGCGCGGATCTAAACGCATCACCTCTGGGTAAAAACTTTTACCCAGCAAACCCGCTGGCGTTCCGGCGGCGTCGAAGAATGTCATGGCGATTTTAAATAACCCGGCGGCAGCGGGTCCTAACACGATCCCCACCAACACTGTGCTGCACGAGTTACGCGCCGACCAGATGGAGTGGGCAATGTTGGTTGACCAGACAAAACTCCACGCGCCTTTAATGTGTCGGGCAGACTCAAACAGATTCAATTTGAAGGCGTTATGGATATTTCGGCGGCGTAATTCGCGCGCGGCAAACCACCAGTACATGGTGCCGCCAACCAGATTCGACACGTACCAGGCAATAACAAAACCCGCAAAACCAAAGTCAAAATACCAGGCTACGACGCTCCCCGCTGCGCGCAGAAAAGGTTTCGTCGCCTGCTGTACAGCAATTAAATCGAAGCGATCTACCGCACGCAGAATGCCGGTCGGCGTGGAGGAAGCCATTGAAGGAATGAGCGTGCAATAGAGCGCTGCCAGCCAAAAACTTTGGTCATCCAGACCTAATGAATGGGAAAGGAATGGCAGTAAGGCAATGCCACCGACAATCGCCACCGCGCCGCTGACGATATCCAGCGAGAAGGAAAATGAGACGACATTGCGGAATTGCTGCGGATTATTGTTGGTTAATGCTGGTGTTCCGTACTGAACCACCAGTTGCCATGTCTGAAACTTAATAAAATCGCTGATCGACTTGGCGTACGATTGCACAATCACCAGTACGCCAAACATGGCGGGCGTCATCCCTTTACCGGCACACGAGAGCGCCAACAGACCCAGCAAGGCGCTCACGACATTACTGGAGCCTAACCAGGCGCTATTGCGAATAATGGTGCGAAACGCGCCATCTGCAAACCAATGTTTGATGTTAAAACCCGCCAATTCAGCCTGACCTTATCGTTGATAGTAAAAAGTATCCCGCCAGCCTTAAGTTAAACTTCGGCGGTCAGAAACGATGGCAACCAGAGAAACCGCCTTCTGTGCCTGTTCCAGCACTTCGCTGTAGGGCGCTCTGGAATCAATCTCAAGAATTTTTGTGCCGTTATAGCCAATCTTCGACATGACACCGATTTTGTCCTGCAGCTCGGCATAGTCATGGTCAGGCTTGCGGGAGATGGCAGTCTCAATATCAATGCCCAGGCGAATAATTAATTCCGGGCGATATTGCGCCATTTGTTGGTATAAACGCCGTTCGCGCTGCGCCAGAAACATGCTGATTTTCCCGGTCGCACGTTCGACGCCAATCCCCGGTCCATCATAATAAAAGCCCGAAATTTCAGCCTGCGGGAAGCGATCGCTGACCACCAGAACGCCACTTTGCGCCAGTCGCTGAACCTTGCGTAGATTCGCCATTCTTCGCAGCGAGAAGCAGTACATAATCACCGCCGCCCATAGCGCCGGAGATTTGGTTTTCATGCTTTGGGTTTTCGAGGATTTGGCCGCCAGTCGCCGTTCCAGCCAGACGCCAACCAACGGCAATCGTTTGATTTTGTCGCCGTCTTCGCCGGAGAGCAGCCCCAGATAGCGCCGCTCGGTTTGCCAGTGTTGTTGCAGCGATTTCACCAGGTCGGTGGTCAGTGTGGATTTACCGGTGCCATCACACCCGACCACCGCAATCAGCCCCGGAATGTAGTTGGGCTGCGGCGCGGTTGTACTATTAACAGTTTGAGTTTGTAGTGCATCCATTCGTTAAATCATCCCCTATCCATTTTGGTGATCAGGAAAGCGCGGCGTGAATTGCGCGTTGTGACGCTTGCAGAATTTCATCGGCGGGGTGTCGCCCATCCAGTTCAAGGATCTTTGCGCCATTGAATGTCAGTTGCGGCGTAACGGCGATTTTTTCCTGTAACGCTGCCAGTTGGTGGTCAGGTTTACGCGCAAACGCGGTTTGTTCATCAATGCCAAGACGAATCAACAATACGGGCAAATAAGATGCCATCCATTGGTACAGCTTCAGCTCGCGCTGCCTTAACATTTTTATCCAACCGTTACCGCCCGTGGTTTTTGCCAATTGCGGGCCATCAAAGCGAAACCCCGGCACTTCAACCTGCGGGTAGCGGTCGGTGATGAGCAGAAAGCCTTGCTGGCTTTTACACAACATTTTGCGAAACTTGTACGCCCGCCAGCAGGAAAGCAGATAGATAACCAGTGCAGTAATATTGCCAGGCGGTGTTGAGGGCTTTTCGTGCACATGTGCCGCTTTACTTCGCAGATAACGCCCAAAAGGTGCGCCAATAACAGGGAGCTGTGAAATCCATTCGCCAATTCGCCCGGACGATTGCCCGAGATAAATGTGTTCTGTTGGCATTCTTGCTGCCAGTTCATTTACCAGGCTTGCCGTGAGGGTCGATTTACCTGAACCATCACATCCTACAATGGCAATAACACGCACTGGCGTGGAATTAATTATTGACATATTACGCTGATTCACGAAAAACCCGGCAGTAAATAATGTATTGAATATTACGTGGTCCGTGCTCAGAATATCCGTTCAACCTTATTGTGACAATGGTTAATTGTGACATTGACCTGAATTACGCTTTCATAAAAACATATTAACCAAATAAATATTTTTAATGGATATTTAAATTAAAGGATATATTCATGCAGTCAATAACACCTCCATTAATTGCCGTTATTGGTAGCGATGGTTCAGGCAAGTCAACGGTGTGTGAACATCTTATTACCGTTGTCGAAAAATATGGTGCTGCCGAAAGAGTTCATTTAGGAAAACAGGCCGGAAATGTCGGTCGTGCAGTGACAAAATTACCGTTGATGGGAAAATCCTTACATAAAACAATTGAACGAAATCAGGTGAAAACAGCAAAAAAATTGCCTGGACCAGTTCCGGCGCTGGTAATTACAGCGTTTGTCGCCCGTCGCTTACTGCGCTTTCGTCATATGCTTGCCTGTCGTCGTCGCGGGTTAATTGTTCTAACCGACCGTTATCCTCAGGACCAAATTCCTGGCGCTTACGATGGTACGGTGTTCCCACCTAACGTTGAAGGTGGTCGTTTTGTCTCATGGCTGGCAAGCCAGGAACGTAAAGCGTTTCACTGGATGGCGAGCCATAAGCCTGATCTGGTCATCAAACTCAATGTTGACCTTGAAGTTGCCTGTGCACGTAAACCCGACCATAAACGGGAATCGCTGGCGAGGAAGATTGCCATAACGCCACAGTTAACCTTTGGTGGTGCACAACTGGTTGATATCGATGCCAATCAGCCACTGGAACAGGTGTTGGTTGATGCAGAAAAAGCGATTACGGATTTTATGACCGCGCGTGGTTATCACTAGTCAAAAATGGAAATGCCCGATCGCCAGGACCGGGCATTTTCAGGAAGGTTAAATCAACTGCAATGCTATCCAGTACAGCCCACCAGAAAGAAAAATTGCCGCCGGTAAAGTAAATACCCACGCCATCAGGATGCTGGTTACCGTTTTACGCTGTAACCCACCGCCGTCCACCACCATCGTCCCTGCAACTGCAGACGAGAGGACGTGTGTTGTGGAGACGGGCATCCCAATATAACTGGCAAGACCGATAGACACTGCCGCCGTCATTTGTGCCGCCATGCCTTGCGCATACGTCATGCCGCGCTTACCAATCTTCTCACCGATGGTCATCGCTACACGACGCCAGCCAATCATGGTGCCAATGCCGAGCGCCAGTGCTACCGCCATGATGATCCACACCGGAGCGTACTCAATGGTGCTTAACATATCGCTGCGAAGTTTTTTCAGCAGGTTCTGGTCTTCTTTACTGACGCCTGGCAGTTTCGCTAGCTTCGCGGAGGTATCAGAGATGCACAGCATAATGCGGCGCAGCTGGCTGCGCTGACTCACGCTTAACGGCTCGTAACTTTCCATATTGCCTGGCAGCATCGTTTTAACGCGCGCAATAGCATCAAAGGTATTTGCCGGATGACAGTGAAACTCTGTTACTTGCGTGCCATCAGTCGATGCTGCAGGCAATGGAGGTTCCATCGCAATCAACTTCTGCGGCAGTTCAGGATGCTGTTGCAGGTAGTGTTCGAAGTTGGTAACGGCATCGCGGGTACGGGTAATTTCATAGCCGGACGCATTCATATTGACGACGAAGCCAGCAGGGGCAATCCCCACCAGTACCAGCATTACCAGGCCGATCCCTTTTTGTCCGTCGTTCGCGCCGTGCGAAAACGCCACGCCCGCAGCGGAAACAATCAGCGCAATACGCGTCCAGAATGGCGGTTTACGTTTGCCTTTTTTCTTTTTGCGATCTTCCGGAATGCGGTGAATACGGTCACGCTTTTTCGTCCCGCTCCAGTAGCGTCGCAGCAGGAATATCAGGCCTCCCGCAATGACCAGGCCGACGATAGGGGAAACAATCAGCGAGGAGAAAATTTTGGTCACTTCACGCAGGTTTAACGCATCCATCACCGATGAGCCGGTTAACAGCGCGTTGGTTAAACCGATGCCGATAATCGCACCAATCAAGGTGTGCGAACTGGAGGCCGGTAAACCGAAGAACCACGTTCCCAGGTTCCAGATAATCGCCGCCAGCAGCATGGAAAAGACCATCGCCAGGCCGTGGGTTGACCCCATATTCAGCAACAAATCGGTTGGCAACATATGGACAATGGCATAGGCAACGCTAAGTCCGCCCAATAACACGCCAAAAAAGTTAAAAAATGCCGCCATCACCACAGCAAGTTGTGGTTGCATGGCACGAGTATAAATAACGGCTGCCACCGCATTCGCCGTGTCATGAAAACCATTGATTGCTTCGTAGAACAACACAAATGCCAGAGCAAGCAATAACAAAAGCCCTGTGTATATATCAAGGCCAACAAATAAATTTAGCATATATTAGATTACGCCATTTTGAATTTACGAACGGACGCATTATCAGTGACTTTAACGGCATGGGCAAAGTGAAATATCATTTTTTAACGATAAAAAGAGTGTTATTTCTTGTGTATCAGACAATAAGCATTCATTCAAAACCTTTAGAAATAATCAAAACACAGGTATTCCACTGGTTAATATATTCACATATGAAATGAATAAATATTGGAATATATAAATATTGAATATTTTGATTAATCCCCGTACTGATTATTCTTCATAATCAGTACGGGGTTGCTACAACATGTATTACTTTTTCACCACAATTAACGGTTCAATATCACTCTCTTTTTTGATGACCAGTGATTCATCACCGCGCAAACACGTCCCACCGTAGTTGCCGCCAACGGTGAAGGTACATACCTGAATGTATTTACCGTCCACTTTCGGCAAACACCACAGTTGCTGATAGATGTTTTTCTGCTCGGCAAATTTACCGCTGGTTTTGTCCAGCACCTCTTCATGATGGCTGACGAGGTCGATATTGCTGCCACAGCGACCGGCGATCGGTTTCACTGCGTAACCTGTTTTCACCAGTTCATCATTAACAGTGAAATCGGTATCCAGCAGGTAACGATGGTGCGGGAACAGCGACCAGAGGATCGGCAGAATCGCTTTGTTGCCGGGGATCACCGTCCACAGCGGCTCAAAGACCAGCACTTCCGGGCGCAGCAATACGTCGATAAGACGCACTTCGTTTTGCGGATGACCGGTACGGATTGGCACCGCAGCAAACTCACGGTCGCTAACTTCACGAATCTGATCAAACGCGGTTTCCCACGCCCAGGTTTTCCACACGCAGTTAACCAGTCGCCCTTCCCCATCAATCAGTTGCCCGGCAGCATCCCAGCCCAGTTCATCCAATCCACGCAAGATACGCGTTTCAAAGCCCGCCTGGTGCAGCGCCTGCTCCATAAACTGCGCGTGATAGTTTTCCTCGATATCTTTGTCCTGCATGATATGGACAAACGGACGTGCACGACTGTGTTTCCAGGCACCAGCCAATTCGTTAATCAGCCCTTCCGCCGGATTGAAGCCGTTGCCTTTATAGCCCTGCTCCGCCCAACGTTCGAGGATCAAGCCCGCTTCGGTATGACAGGAGGCGGAGTCGGCGTTGTACTCGTAAACCTTCAGGCCACGCTCATCCATGCAGAAATCCATACGACCAGTGATCATATGGTGACGGCGACGCTGCCAGGAGAGACGCAAACGTGGCCAGAGGATTTTCGGGATGTCGAACAGCGCCAGCAGGTTGTCATCTTTCAGCACCTTGTCGGTTGCGTGAAGATACATCAGGTGCAGCTCGTTGGTGGCTTTAATTAGCTCCTGCTCGGCACTCTCGGTAATGGTGTAGTAATGATAAGGATCCTGATTGATCACCTGACCGTTGGCCTGCACATAGGCGTTTTGCAGCGGATCTTTTTCATCCAGCCATTTACCGTCAAACTGGCCTTTGTTTTCCAGGCGCGCTCCGCTGATTTTCAGCAGCTCGCCTGCAATTTCCGGCTGCGGTAAGCTGTATTCAGTATCTTCCGTCTGGATCATCCAGCCCAGAATGGTGGTGTCATCAAAAGTGTCTTTCAGGGTATAGCAGCCGTTTTCGACCACCATCTCCAGCTCGCGCGTCCACTGTTGCCCTTGCGGCAACGGGGAATGAATCACGTTCTGTTCCGCAATACGGACTTTGTTGCCATGCAATTGGGTAATGATGGCGACATGGCCAGTGTCTTTAAATTCACCGCCTTTATCCCAGATAAGAAGCGCACCCGCGACCGGCGCACGCGGCGAGCCGTTAGGAAATGCCTGCAATGGCAGGATGTTGTCATTAACCACTTCTCGCAGGAAGCGCAGCGAGAAAATCTCCCACGCCATACCCACGTCAGTAAAGACCACACCGTAATTCAGAAAGAGAAAACGGCGAGCAAATTCAACGCATTGCCACTTGTGGCCCATATATTCGTCGTCGATATAGCTACGGAATACGGCGTCATCTTCGTATTCCTGCGGATCGAGAGAACTGTAATCTGAAGAGTAGATTGCTACCCCACCTGGGGCGTAGCCCAATAATGTCCCGAACGGGGCATCCTGGCTGGTCGTTCCTTTGCTCATCACTTTACCTTTAACAATACAACCTAAGCAGTTGGCGTAATTGTTGTGCTCTGATTACCTGCTCAGCGACATTAACCGGACAGAGGTCAGACTAATCATACACCTCATCGCAGCGGCTGGCGCAAAGGGTTAAAAAATTCACATTCTGTACAGCAAGTGACCTGCTACACTGCTTCAACACTACCACTCAGAAGGCAACTCACTATGACAGACAATACTTATCAGCCCGCGAAAGTCTGGACGTGGGATAAATCCGCTGGCGGCGCGTTCGCCAATATCAATCGCCCGGTTTCTGGTCCGACGCATGAAAAAACGCTGCCCGTTGGCAAACACCCATTGCAACTTTATTCGCTGGGAACGCCGAACGGTCAGAAAGTAACGATTATGCTTGAGGAGCTGCTGGCGCTGGGCGTTACTGGTGCAGAGTACGACGCCTGGCTGATTCGTATTGGCGATGGCGATCAATTCTCCAGCGGCTTTGTCGAAGTGAACCCAAACTCGAAGATCCCGGCGCTGCGCGATCATACGCATAATCCGCCGATCCGCGTGTTTGAATCTGGTTCGATCCTGCTTTATCTGGCGGAGAAATTTGGCTACTTCCTGCCGCAGGATTTGGCAAAGCGTACTGAAACGATGAACTGGCTGTTCTGGTTACAGGGCGCGGCACCGTTCCTCGGCGGTGGTTTTGGTCACTTTTACCATTACGCACCGGTAAAGATTGAGTACGCCATCAACCGCTTTACCATGGAAGCCAAACGTCTGCTCGACGTGCTGGATAAGCAACTGGCGCAGCATAAGTTTGTTGCGGGCGATGAGTACACCATTGCGGATATGGCGATTTGGCCGTGGTTTGGCAACGTGGTGTTAGGTGGTGTGTATGATGCCGCTGAGTTTCTTGATGCGGGCAGTTATAAGCATGTACAACGCTGGGCGAAAGAAGTAGGCGAACGTCCGGCGGTGAAACGTGGGCGTATTGTTAACCGCACCAACGGACCGCTGAATGAGCAGTTGCATGAGCGCCATGACGCCAGTGATTTCGAGACGAATACGGAAGATAAGCGTCAGGGGTAAGGGTTGGTGTTCGTCGCAGCAAGCCATCCAGGCCGGATAAGGCGTTCACGCCGCATCCGGCAATCGTGCACAATGCCTGATGCGACGCTGCCGCGTCTTATCAGGCCTTGTATTATCCCTCCTGTGCAGAGAAAATCGGCCAGTTTTCTCTGCCTGCAGTCCGCATGCCGTATCGGGCCTTAGGTTTTCAACCTGTTGCGTAGA
>NZ_JBJQKY010000020.1:0-89147 GCF_046486595.1 Escherichia sp. WS3063 | reverse complement strand
AATCAGCCAGCATGACTCCTGCCTTCATATAGCGGTACCCTTCACGCCAGACATGGTTTAAGGCTCTGCATGCGGCGGCAATAATGTCCCGGCTGTCCTGTGTGGGCAATGGAAGCTTTTCCACAGCGGCATTGCTGTAACAGGGTTCTTTTACTGCAAAGGGGGATGTCCGTACAAATGTCGTCACCTGCCGGCAATACTGACGCTCCCCACGTAGTTTCTCTGCGGCCCGCTCTGCATACTGAACAACAGCCTGGTGCATGGCATCTTTGTCTGTGATTCGTTCACCAAAACTGCGACTACAGACAATCTGCTGTTTTGCCGGTGGTGCTTCTTCCAGGGATATGCAGGACTCGCCGTTGAGTTCGCGTACCGTACGCTCAAGAATGACGCTGAAGTTTTTCCGGATGAATGCCGTGTTAGCCTGCGCCAGCTGCAGTGCTGTGTTAATACCCAGCGCATTCAGCTTTTCCGTCAGTCTGCGTCCTACTCCCCAGACCTCACCAACTGGCTGCAGCCCCAGTAGCTTCAAGGTCCGATTACGGTTTTCTGCCGTCAGCGCGACCACTCCGGAAAACTGTGGCCATTGCTTTGTTGCCCACTGTGCACTTTTAGCCAGCGTTTTTGTAGGCGCAATGCCCACCCCCATGGTGAGTCCTGTCCAGCTCTTTACCTGTTCCCTGAGCTGATGACCAAAAACCTCCGGAGAGATGCAATGATTTATCCCCCGCAAATCAATGAACATTTCATCAATTGAGTAGGGCTCAACTGCGGGAGAAAGCGACTCCAGAACAGCCATAACCCGTTGGCTCATGCTGTGGTACAGCGCATAATTGCTGGAAAATACATGTATTTTCTTCTCCAGGCGCATCTGTCTCACCTGAAACCAGGGCTGCCCCATTCTGATGCCAAGGGCTTTTGCCTCCGGGCTGCGCGCGATCACACAGCCATCGTTATTGCTGAGTACGATGACCGGTTCGTTGCGAAGGTCCGGGCGGAAAACTTTTTCACATGAGGCGTAGAAACTGTTGATATCAGCCAGTGCAAACATCAGCGTGACTCCCGCGTCCTGTGTATCACGTGAGTGACAACACCAAAAATACAGATGTTTTCCGGATACAGTGTGCGGAACTCCGGGCTGTCTGAAACCGGCTCCAGTGCCGGGCGTGGGCGCAACAGCAGTCGTTTGACGGTGAACTCACCGTCGATCTCAGCGATAACGATGTCCCCGTGTTGTGGTTTTTCGGCCCTGTCCACTACCAGCAGATCACCATTCTGCACGCCAGCCTGGTTCATCGATTCACCGCTGGCGCGCAGAAAGAAGGTGGCTGCAGGTCTGCTGATGCAATAGCTGTTCAGATCCAGTTCCTGCTCAGCATAATCAGTGGCAGGCGAAGGAAAACCGGCCTGGCAACGATCGGCAAACAACGGTCGCACGTAACTGTCATCGCCTGAAGGGTCAGCCGGACGGTGATAAACGGTACTCATGCTGCAGGCAGCCAGCTGTCGTCCTGCCAGATTTCTTCCAGCAGAGACATGATACGTTCTTTATCCTTGTCGTTGCGGGCTCCTGTGACAGATACAGACGGGGCGCTGCCCTGGTCTATACGCAGCCAGATTTCCGGGTAGTGTGGTTTCAGACGTTGTTCGATTTCATTCTGTAGCGCCTGAAGTGTGCCTGATTTGAGGTTTTTTGTGCTCTGGCGGTCGAAAAGAATTTCAATGCGGATCATGTTCTCATCTCCCTTTTCTATTGCTGTATGTATATACAGTATTCTAATAACTGAATCCACACACAGTCAAATGTCATTATTGTGACTAAAAAACGCTCAATTCTCTGAGAGTGTGGCTGTATGCCTGCTGTGGACTGCTGTGTCCAGCTTATCCACAGCATTTTGCGCACGGTTCTGTGAATAAAATACCTGGTTACCCAGGCCGTGCCGGCACGTTAACCGGGCTGCATCCGATGCAAGTGTGTCGCTGTCGCCGGCCTCCTCACCCGGTCACGTTTCGTCGTTCCTCCTCCACGCGCTGCGGCTTCGGGGCCGCACCTGCATTCGTATGCGGTCGCCCGGTTACAGGTGCGGCACGGCCTGATGGAGGCCGCATGTGAGAGGAGAATTCCCATGCCAAACTGGTGCTCGAATCGTATGTATTTTTCTGGTGAACCGGCACAGATCGCTGAGATTAAACGACTGGCCAGCGGCGCAGTCACACCGTTTTATCGCCGCGCCACAAATGAAGGTATTCAGCTGTTTCTGGCCGGAAGTGCCGGACTTCTGCAGACCACTGAAGATGTGCAGTTTGAACCGTGCCCCGGACTGACGGCTGCCGGACGTGGTGTTGTATCGCCGGAGAATATCGCGTTCACACGCTGGCTGACACACCTGCAGAATGGTGTGCTACTGGATGAACAAAACTGCCTGATGCTGCATGAACTCTGGCTGCAGAGCGGTACTGGACAGCGTCGCTGGGAAGGATTACCGGACGATGTCAGGGATACCATCACCGCACTTTTCACCGCAAAAAGAGGTGACTGGTGTGGCTTCTGGAGTAACGAGGATGTATCGGTGTGGTGGAACCGTCTGTGTGACAACGTACTGCCGGAAAAAACCATGCCGTTTGACCTGCTGACGGTTCTGCCCACCCGCCTGGATGTTGAAGTGAATGGCTTTAACGGTGGTGTTCTGAACGGTGTTCCTTCTGCATATCACTGGTATACGGAACAGTATGGCGTGAAGTGGCCTGTGGGGTATGAGGTGAATATCAGCAGTCAGGGAGACAACTTCATTCAGGTTGATTTCGACACGCCGTGGTGTCAGCCGGAAAGCGACGTTATTGCAGAATTAAGCCGCCGTTTCAGCTGCACGCTGGAGCACTGGTATGCCGAACAGGGCTGTGATTTCTGTGGCTGGCAGTTGTATGAGCGCGGAGAGCTCGTTGATGTGCTGTGGGGGGAACTGGAATGGTCTTCCCCGACAGATGACGATGAGCTGCCGGAAGTCACCGGACCTGCGTGGATAGTCGACAATGTGGCGCATTATGGCGGATGAAGTATGACGGAGACGGGCGGGAAACCGCCCGTTTCTTTTCCGACAAAGGATGTCGCCGTGCTCCTCTTTTTACTGCGCCGGCTGACGCGGCGCGGCATAAACGCTGCCTGTGGTCAGTGTCCCGCGTCCGGCGGGCACGGGACGGGCGCTTTTACCGCTCCCGGCTGGCGTCGGTGACAGTGTACGCCAGCCCGTCGCCCTTTTCTGATGAACGCCCTTCAAGCCGCTTTCGCGGCATAACCTTGCCGTCAGAAAGACGACGGCTGCGGTATTCCACGGTCGGCCTGACCCGTTACCGGACGCGGTGAACAGCCCACAGGCAGCGGGGAACGGGCACCACAGGGGTGCCCTCCCGGTGCCCTCTGTAAGAGAAGGA
Source organism: Escherichia sp. WS3063 (assembly GCF_046486595.1). Taxonomy (NCBI): domain Bacteria; kingdom Pseudomonadati; phylum Pseudomonadota; class Gammaproteobacteria; order Enterobacterales; family Enterobacteriaceae; genus Escherichia; species Escherichia sp. WS3063. The sequence goes on along the minus strand of NZ_JBJQKY010000020.1, from coordinate 85,718 downwards.
GTTTCGTATGTCCCGTTTTGTCCTCGGTAACTGCATCGATGTTATGGCCCGTATTCCTGATAACGCCATTGATTTCATCCTCACCGACCCGCCATATCTCGTCGGTTTCCGTGACCGTTCCGGGCGCACCATCGCCGGCGATAAAACCGATGAGTGGCTGCAACCGGCCTGTAATGAAATGTTCCGCGTGCTGAAAAAAGACGCGTTAATGGTGAGCTTCTACGGCTGGAACCGCGTCGATCGCTTTATGGCCGCCTGGAAAAATGCGGGATTCAGCGTTGTTGGTCACCTGGTCTTCACCAAAAACTACACATCGAAGGCCGCATATGTGGGCTATCGCCACGAATGTGCCTACATCCTGGCAAAAGGCCGTCCACGTTTGCCACAAAACCCGCTGCCGGACGTGCTGGGCTGGAAATATTCGGGCAATCGCCATCACCCGACGGAAAAGCCCGTTACCAGCCTGCAACCGCTGATTGAGAGCTTCACACACCCGAACGCAATTGTGCTGGACCCGTTTGCAGGCAGCGGCTCAACCTGCGTCGCCGCCCTCCAGTCCGGACGCCGGTATATCGGTATCGAGCTGCTTGAGCAGTATCACCGTGCCGGGCAGCAACGCCTTGCCGCCGTGCAACGGGCCATGCAGCAGGGGGCCGCGAATGATGACTGGTTTATGCCGGAGGCTGCGTAAATGAACTATGCCGGACACGAAAAACTGCGTGCCGAAGTGGCGGAGGTGGCCAATACCATGTGTGACCTTCGGGCCAGGCTGAACGATATGGAGCATCGCTGTCGCTTTGATTCCGATGTGCTTGTTGAACGCCTGACACGTCAGACGCTGTATCGCGCCAATCGCCTGTTCATGGAGGCGTATACCGAAATTCTGGAACTGGATTCCTGCTTCAAAGATTGAGAAGGAGACGAGAATGTACGGAACATGCGAAACGCTCTGCCGTGAGCTGGCAGCGCAGTATACGGAGAACACGCCGCTGATGCTGGTTGTCTGGTCCCCGGAAGAGATTCAGGCACTGGCTGACGGTATGGAAATTTCTCTGACCGGTCATGAAATCAGGACCGTCCTGGCACGCCTGGAGGACATCCCGGAAGACCAGCGGATTGAGTCCGGTATTTCTTCCGCTGCGGTGATGGAGATTATCCGCAACGAGAGCGAAAACCGCCTGGTGACCGTCCCTGCTGAACTGCTGGCGTCCCTGATTCAGACCGCTGAACAGGCATTGTGGAAACGTGAATGGGCCGCCCGGGATCATGGCCTCGCCGTCCCGGAATGCGTCACCCGCCGTCAGGAGGTGGTTAATCAGGCCCGCACCCTGCTGAAAAACAACACACACGAAAACGACTGATGTTATCGCCGCCTGCCCTGCGGGCGGCGATACAGGGAGAACGCTTAATCATGAACGAAAACAGCACGCTGAACGCACTGATTTGTCGTCACGCCCGCAACCTGCTGCTGGCGCAGGGCTGGCCGGAAGAGACGGATGTTGACCAGCGTAACCCGAAGTATCCGGGCTGGATCAGCATTTATGTTCTGCTGGATGCGCCCCGGCTGGCGACGTTACTTATCAACCGTCACGGCGGCGTACTGCCGCCGCTCCTGGCCTCCGCCATTCAGAAACTGACCGGAACCGGAGCGGAACTTGTTCTGTCCGGCAGTCAGTGGCAGTCGCTGCCGGTACTTCCGGCAGACGGAACGCAGGTGTCTTTCCCGTATGCCGGTGAGTGGCTGACCGAAGACGAAATCAGGGCAGTTCTTGATGCGGTGCGCAATGCAGTACGAAGCATCTGTTACCAGGTGGCAGACGATGCGCGGCGTATCCGGGCGGCGCTGACCACCACCGGTCAGACGTTGCTGACTCGCCAGACGCGCCGCTTTCGTCTGGTTGTGAAGGAAAGCGATCACCCCTGCTGGCTCGATGAAGATGACGAAAACCTGCCCGTGGTGCTCGATGCCATCGTGAACCGGGGAGCACGTTTTTCGTCGGTGGAAATGTACCTGGTCAGCGATTGTATTGAGCATATCCTGTCCAGTGGGCTGGCCTGCGATGTGCTGCGTATACCGGATGAACCGCCCCGCCGCTGGTTTGACCGTGGTGTTCTGCGGGAGGTGGTCCGGGAAGCCCGGGCCGAAATCCGCAGCATGGCGGATGCCCTGGCAAAAATCCGGAAATGATGACGTTGGCGGGGTAAATCCCCGCCTTTTTCCTGCCGGTCCCCGGACAGAGCACAAAGGAAGTCGCCGCCGGCTCCGCTTTACCCGGCCATGCAGGGCATGGCCTTGTGGTTTTTCAGTTATGTGGCCTCAGCGTCGTGTGCGGGCTGTGCCGTGCCTCCATCTTAGCCGGGCTGGCAGGGATGCAAGGGTACGCTTCGCCGCTGCGGTCACCCGGTCCCTCCTTCCCGTCTGCCGTGATTTTCCGGTCGTTCACCCGCTCAGATTTCGCGGTCTCACCCTCCAACTCCCGCCAGCCGTGTGCGTCAGGCTGCGGCTTCCCTTGCGCCCTGTGCATCCCCGCCTTATCGCCCGGCTTTTATGGAGGCACGGCACCGCCCGGTGTCGCGGAATATGTGAACAACGGAGGAAAACATCATGCAATATGCGAAACCTGTCACTCTGAACGTTGAAGAGTGCGACCGTCTCTCCTTTCTACCGTATCTGTTTGGCAACGATTTTCTGTATGCCGAGGCGTATGTGTACGCGCTGGCGCAAAAAATGATGCCGGAATATCAGGGAGGCTTCTGGCACTTCATCCGCCTGCCGGACGGTGGCGGTTACATGATGCCGGATGGCGACCGTTTCCACATGGTGAACGGTGCAAACTGGTTTGACCGTACCGTGAGTGCTGATGCCGCAGGCATCATTCTGACTTCCCTTGTGATTAACCGCCAGTTGTGGCTGTACCACGACAGCGGGGATGCAGGACTGACCCAGCTTTACCGGATGCGCGATGCGCAGTTGTGGCGTCACATCGAATTTCACCCCGAATGCAACGCGATTTACGCGGCACTGGACTGATTAACGGACGGGGCGGCAATGCCGCCCCTGTAAAGGAGACGAGAACATGTACTGTACTGTTAAAGAAATTATCCGCGAAGTGCTGAACACAGACGTGCCGGACAGTGAATGCGTTTTTGCCGTGGTGCTGACCCGTGGGGATGTGCGTCACATAGCCCAGGACTGGAGTCTGACAGACGATGAGCTGGAAACCGTCATGCAGCGACTGGACGATGCCTTTGAGCATGGTGCGGATGTCAGCATTGTTCACGACGTTGTTCGTGAGCTGATGGAAGAAAAGCGCGCCAGCCGTCAGGTGACAGTTCCGGCGGTGATGCTGGAAAAAGTGATGGCGCTGGCAGGCAGTGAAATGAAGCGCCTGTATGCCGTCGGGAGCGAGAACGGGGGCGACGGTGACGCATTCGTCAGGGAAGAACGCGAAGCAATGGACGTTGTGTTACAGGCGCTGGACGGGGAGCACATGTCATGAATATCAGCACAGAAACCCGCGAAATTCTGCGCAATTACAAAGCCGTGATTAATGCGCGGCGTCGTGAAATGGGGCAGAAACCGCTCACCACTGCGCAGATTGTTGATGAAATCTGCGATTTTGTGGCGAATCAGCAGGCTGTATTCCTCGGCGGTCACTACATCCTTCAGGGCAGCATAAACAGGTGATACAGGGGCAGGCGGTGGAGGCCGCCTGTCAGCCCGCGCGAAAACCCCTGGCAGGCTGACGCCTGCCGGAAATGCGGGGTGCAGCGCCTGCGGCGCTGCCGGCCCGGCTTTCCGGTCAGAAGGTAGTGTATGGCTGTATGCAGGGAACAGGTGTGATATTCCGTGACACTGTCACCGTTTCTGGCTGTCTTTTATTGCGCCCACTTCGGCTCCCGGCTGCCTGGTGGCATCCGGTCGTCAGGCCCGACTCCGACAGGCAGCTGCTTGCGCACCCGCCAGTCTCCGCCGAACCCGCTGGCGCGGTTTCGGGCTGTCGCTACGGTCCGATGCGTGAAAACCCGGGCTTGCAGCGACCGTTCCGGTCGCGCCGCCCCTGTCGCGCCGTGACCTGCGCTCCCTGCACACCTGACGGTGTGTGAGGAAACTGCGCCTGATGGCGCAGCAGTCTTCCCTCCTGCCGCCACCTCTGCGGCCTGTTTCCCGCTGTGGACTTTCCGGGGGGCAGACGTAACCCCCTCCCGTTCCATCTGTCCAGGGTGAGATGCACCGGCCACAAAATTTTTAGCCATGAACCCGGCAAAAAATTTTGCGTCCGCCCCCGGACAGCTGTCCCGTGAGGCGGTAAACGGGCCCCCATCGGAAAGGTCCACTGCGGGGAGAAACCCCTGTGAAGTGGACGGCAGGAGGAGCTTTCGCTCCTCTGAAGGGGCACATGAACGTCCCGTCGCCGGTATCCGGTTTATCTCACATCTTTCAGTCAGGAGGTTCTTATGAGTGCACGTGGTATCAACAAGGTCATCCTCGTCGGGCGTCTGGGCAATGATCCGGAAGTCCGTTACATCCCCAACGGGGGCGCAGTGGCAAACCTGCAGGTGGCTACGTCAGAAAGCTGGCGCGACAAACAGACGGGGGAGATGCGGGAGCAGACGGAATGGCACCGCGTGGTGCTGTTCGGCAAGCTCGCGGAAGTGGCTGGTGAATATCTGCGCAAGGGCGCGCAGGTCTACATCGAGGGGCAACTCCGTACCCGTAGCTGGGAAGATAACGGTATCACCCGTTACGTCACTGAAATTCTTGTTAAGACCACGGGCACCATGCAGATGCTGGGGAGTGCACCACAGCAGAACGCTCAGGCGCAACCGAAGCCTCAGCAGAATGGGCAGCCACAGAGTGCTGACGCGACGAAAAAAGGTGGCGCGAAAACGAAAGGCCGTGGACGTAAGGCCGCGCAGCCCGAGCCTCAGCCGCAACCGCCGGAGGGGGAGGATTACGGGTTTTCAGACGATATCCCGTTCTGACTGGCCTGACTGTGATAACCGCCCCGCCCTGCGCGGGGCATCACCGGAGATATGAGGATGAGCGAATATTTCAGAATACTTCAGGGGCTGCCTGACGGCTCCTTTACCCGCGAACAGGCGGAAGCCGTTGCCGCACAGTACCGGAACGTCTTTATCGAGGATGACCACGGGGAACATTTTCGCCTGGTTGTCCGCAATAACGGTGCCCTGGTCTGGCGTACCTGGAATTTTGAGGACGGTGCCGGGTACTGGATGAATCATGCCATCAGGGATTTCGGGATTCTTAAGTAAGAGAGGTGCCGGACGCGCGAACGTCCGGCAGGACATAAGCAATTATAAGGGGATGATTATGCCTGTAACGAAGTGTGAACCAGAAACCACCCGCAAAGCAAGCCGTAAATCTGCAAAAACGCAGGAAACAGTCCTGTCTGCCCTGCTGGCGCAGACGGAGGAAGTGAGCGTGCCGCTGGCCTCACTGATTAAGTCACCGCTGAATGTGCGCACGGTGCCGTATTCTGCGGAGTCCGTCAGCGAACTGGCAGGGTCCATTCAGGGCGTCGGACTGCTGCAGAATCTGGTCGTGCATACCCTGCCTGGTGAGCGCTACGGTGTCGCCGCAGGTGGTCGCAGACTGGCAGCACTCAACATGCTGGCAGAGCGTGACATCATTCAGGTTGACTGGCCTGTCCGGGTGAAGGTCATTCCGCAGGAGCTGGCGACTGCCGCATCGATGACCGAGAACGGTCATCGTCGGGATATGCACCCTGCCGAACAGATTGCCGGATTCCGTGCAATGGCGCAGGAAGGCAAAACACCTGCACAAATCGGTGATTTGCTGGGTTATTCGCCCCGCCACGTTCAGCGAATGCTGAAACTGGCAGACCTTGCGCCTGTCATCCTCGATGCGCTGGCAGAAGACCGCATCACCACCGAGCACTGTCAGGCGCTGGCGCTGGAGAACGACACCGCGCGTCAGGTGCAGGTGTTTGAAGCGGCCTGCCAGTCAGGATGGGGCGGTAAACCGGATGTGCGGGTTATCCGCAATCTGATTACGGAAAGTGAAGTGGCGGTGAAGGACAACACTAAATTCCGCTTCGTGGGGGCTGATGCTTTCTCACCTGACGAACTGCGTACTGATTTGTTCAGCGATGACGAGGGTGGCTATGTGGACTGCGTGGCGCTCGATGCCGCCCTGCTGGAAAAACTCCAGGCTGTCGCTGAACACCTTCGGGAAGCCGAAGGCTGGGAATGGTGCGCCGGACGCATGGAGCCTGTCGGTGAGTGCCGTGAAGATTCCCGGGCATACCGCAACCTGCCGGAGCCGGAAGCAGTGCTGACGGAGGCGGAAGAAGAACGCCTGAACGAACTGATGGCACGTTACGACGCACTGGAAAACCAGTGTGAGGAATCTGACCTGCTGGAAGCAGAAATGAAGCTGATGCGCTGCATGGCGAAGGTCAGAGCGTGGACGCCGGAGATGCGTGCCGGAAGCGGTGTGGTGGTGTCTTGGCGTTATGGCAACGTGTGTGTCCAGCGTGGTGTGCAGTTGCGCAGTGAGGATGACGTGGCTGACGACGCTGACCGCACGGAACAGATGCAGGAGAAAGCGTCAGTGGAGGAAATCAGTCTGCCACTGCTGACGAAAATGTCTTCCGAACGCACGCTGGCAGTCCAGGCGGCACTCATGCAGCAACCGGACAAATCTCTGGCACTGCTGGCATGGACGCTCTGCCTGAATGTGTTTGGCAGCGGAGCGTACAGTAAACCAGCACAAATCAGCCTGGAATGTAAACATTATTCGCTGACCAGCGATGCGCCGTCAGGGAAGGAAGGTGCCGCGTTCATGGCGATGATGGCAGAAAAAGCCCGTCTTGCGGCCCTGTTACCGGAGGGATGGTCACGGGACATGACGACGTTCCTGTCACTCAGTCAGGAGGTGCTGTTATCCCTGCTCAGTTTCTGCACCGCGTGCAGCATCCACGGCGTTCAGACCCGCGAGTGTGGTCACACGTCACGCAGCCCGCTGGACACGCTGGAGAGCGCCATCGGTTTTCACATGCGCGACTGGTGGCAGCCGACAAAAGCAAACTTCTTCGGACACCTGAAAAAGCCGCAGGTTATCGCAGCCCTGAATGAGGCAGGACTGTCCGGTGCCGCACGGGACGCGGAGAAGATGAAGAAAGGCGATGCGGCTGAACATGCAGAGTTCCATATGAAAGACAACCGCTGGGTGCCTGGCTGGATGTGTGCACCACGTCCACAGATGGATGCCACTGAACACACCACTAACCTGGCTGATGCCGCCTGATGAACAACCACACCGCCCCGCCGGAGACGGGGCGGCAGCAAGGGAGATACCGTGATGAAAACTGAACTGACCCTGAATGCCCTGCAGTCCATGAACGCACAGGAATATGAAGATATCCGTGCTGCGGGAAGCGATATGCGCCGTAATCTCACTCACGAGGTGATGCGTGAAGTGGACGCACCGGTTAACTGGATGATGAATGGCGAGTATGGCAGTGAGTTCGGGGGCTTTTTCCCCGTCCAGGTTCGTTTCACGCCAGCCCACGAACGTTTCCACCTGGCATTATGTTCGCCGGGAGACGTCTCTCAACTCTGGATGCTGGTTCTGGTGAATGGTGGTGGACAGCCTTTCGCCGTCGTTCAGGTGCAACATATCTTCACGCCTGTCGCGATCAGTCACACGCTGGCGCTCGCCGCGACACTTGATGCGCAGGGATACAGTGTTAACGACATCATTCATATTTTGATGGCAGAAGGAGGTCAGGCATGAGCGCACGTTCACGGGCACTGATCCCCCTCAGCGCAGAACAACAGGCCGCCATGCAGGCTGTGGCTGTCACCGAACAACGTCGTCGTCAGGGACGCACACTTTCAGCATGGCCTTATGCCAGCGCTTTCTTTCGCTGCCTGAATGGCAGTCGCCGGATTTCGCTGACCGATCTCCGCTTTTTTGCCCCTGCGCTGACGAAGGAGGAATTTCATGGCAACCGTCTCCTGTGGCTGGCTGCCGTGGATAAACTGATTGAAAGTTTTGGTGAAGTCTGTGTTCTTCCCCTGCCATCCGATGCGGGGCATCGTCTGTTCCCGTCCGTTCCTTTTCGTGAAGGTGAGCGGCGTCGTCAGAAAACCACGCTGACAGAGCAGAAATACAGCCGCCAGCGGGAACGTGAGGCAGAACGACGGGAACTGGAATACCAGACATGTTTTGCTCAGGCGCAGATTGACCTTGCGTTTCATACTCCCGCCACGGTCGGAAGCTGGTTGTCCCGCTGGTCTGGTGTTGTTGAGGAGCATGATCTGGAAACGATTTTCTGGGGGTGGTGCGGGCGTTTTCCATCACTGTCATCATTTGACCGGTTTTTCTGGCAGGAGGAACCACTCTGGCGGCTGATTTTTGAAGCCGGTGAGGCCGGTCGTGGTGCACCGGTACAGGTACGTGCACTTGAGCAGTGGATGATCCCGAACAAGCTGGAGAACGCAATATGATGAAATCAGACGAACAATATCAGGTTCCCGTGTGGATGCGACCTCTGTTGCCGTTGCTCTGCAATACCGGTGGTAATGATCCGGAGGAACTGCTGAATGATACAGAAACCACCGCCAGTGCGAATATTGTCCGTTATGTACTGATAGTTGCAGTGCGGTCGCAGATTGATCTGCTGCAGCTACTGTACAGGAAAGGACTGTTGCGCACAGAGATACCAGGTGGCTTTTCACCGGAAGAAGCGCAGGAACTCCTGGATAATCTGGTGCGCAGCCATATCAGCAAGGCGCTGTCGGGTGAGCGAATGGCAGCCCGTGACAGAAATGCCGATCTGACCTGGATTCGCCAGCAACTGGTCGATGCCGCCTGGTTTGTCCGTGCCACACTGGAAGCGCATGGGATGGGCGTCGGAAATGAGAGTCCCTCTGCTCCGCCGGAGACAATGCCGGACATACAGACACGGGAACTGGTTATGTTGATCAAGCGACTGGCATCATCGCTGAAAGCGGTGAAACCCGACAGTAGCGTGGTGCGTGAAGCGCAGGACTGGCTGTGCGACAGAAAACTTGCGGATATCACAGATATTCTCCGGTGAACCAGACATGTATATTTTACGCAGGGACACGCCGATCATGATCGTTTCATATCAGGGGTGGTCTGGAGGTCATGCGGCGTGTCCTCTGCACTCGCCGGAATAAGGAAGTCGCCGGCGGCTCCGCTTTTACCCGGCCATGCGGGGCATGGCCTTGTGGGTTTTCAGCTCTGTGGCCTCAGCGTCGTGTGCGGGCTGTGCCGTGCCTCCATCTTAGCCGGGCTGGCAGGGATGCAAGGGTACGCTTCGCCGCTGCGGTCACCCGGTCCCTCCTTCCCGTCTGCCGTGATTTTCCGGTCGTTCACCCGCTCAGATTTCGCGGTCTCACCCTCCAACTCCCGCCAGCCGTGTGCGTCAGGCTGCGGCTTCCCTTGCGCCCTGTGCATCCCCGCCTTATCGCCCGGCTTTTATGGAGGCACGGCACCGCCCGGTGCCGCAGAACATGTGACTATGGAGGATTCGGGAATGTCTGTTGTTGCACCTGCTGTATACGTTGGAACCTGGCACAAATACAACTGTGGAAGCATCGCCGGACGCTGGTTTGACCTGACCACGTTTGATGATGAGCGCGACTTTTTCGCCGCCTGCCGTGCTCTTCACCAGGATGAAGCCGATCCTGAACTGATGTTTCAGGATTATGAGGGATTCCCGGGGAATATGGCCTCTGAATGCCATATCAACTGGGCCTGGGTTGAAGGCTTCCGCCAGGCACGGGATGAAGGCTGCGAAGAGGCTTATCGTCTCTGGGTGGAGGATACCGGTGAGACGGATTTTGACACCTTCCGCGATGCCTGGTGGGGCGAGGCTGACAGTGAGGAGGCTTTTGCGGTTGAGTTCGCCAGTGATACCGGCCTGCTGGCTGACGTGCCGGAGACGGTGGCGCTCTATTTTGACTATGAGGCGTATGCGCGGGATTTATTCCTGGACTCCTTCACCTTTATTGACGGTCATGTGTTCCGTCGGTGATTTACTCCCCCGCTCCGGCGGGGGTATGGCCTGCCAGGCCGCCGGAAAACCCTGGCAGGCTTACGCCTGCCTGAAATGCAGGAGGGCCGCGCCTGCGGCGCTGCCCTTCCTGCCCGTCATGGTGTGAGGCATTTTTCTGTTATGTCGTTTCTGTTGTTCTGATTTCCGGAGGCGGGGACACCTTCGGCTCCCGGCTGCCTGGCGGCATCCGGTCGTCAGGCCCGACTCCGACAGGCAGCTGCTGGCGCACCCGCCAGTCTCCGCCGAACCCGCTGGCGCGGTTTCGGGCTGCCGCTACGGTCCGATGTCTGAAAAACCAGGCTTGCAGCGACCGTTCCGGTCGCGCCGCCCCTGTCGCGCCGGAAACGGCGCTCCCTGCACACCTGACGGTGTGTAAGGCCACTGCGCCTGATGGCGCAGTCAACCCTTCCGCCGCCACCCCTGCGGCCTGTTTCCCGCTGTGGACTTTCCGGGGGCTGGAGTAACCACATCCCGTTTCAGCAGTCCAGGGGAAGATATACCGTCCACAAAATTTTTAGCCATAAACCCGGCAAAAAATTTTGCGTCCGCCCCCGGACAGCTGCCCCGTGACGTGGTGACGGACGCCCCATCGGAAAGGTCCACTGCGGGGAGAAACCCCGAAGAAGTGGACGGCAGAAGGGGCTTTCGCCCCTCCGGGGAGCAACCGGTCGGCCCGGCGACCTGATTCAGCAGAAGGAGACGTTTTCATGACAGTCAGCAGCACAATTTCCGTTTTTTGCCGCGACGGGGTGTTCCGTACCGTTTACTGCCACCTGCACGGGGAGCCGACCTGGAACGGTCGCATCCTGCATACCCACTATGCCACCGGTCAGCAGGCCGAAGCCCTGGTTGAACACGGTGATATCCGTTGCCTCGGTCCCCGTTGCGACAAACCCGCCGGGCATACGCTTCAGAACCCGGTGGACGGTGTGACGGCTTATTACGGACGTGACAGTGGTTTCCGGATGGACAGTGAGGCGCGTGAGTACCGTTCTTTCAGGGAGGCTATTGCCACTGAAAGCACTGAAGAGGTGCGCTTCCATTATGTGTTCATCGACGGCTACTGGAAGGTGATGTACCGCACGCCGGAAGGCTGGAAGATGAAAGCGCTCGCGCTGGCACTGCGTCGCTGTCCGAAATGAAAAAAGGCAGGGCGATAAACCCTGCCTCTCTCCGCCGTTACTTCCCCGCCAGGAAGAGCGGCAGTCATCAACAACATAAGGAGAAATATTTGTGAGACCATCAATTATCTTCGCAACCGCCGAGTATGTAAAGCGTCTGCGTGAAGAGTGCCTGCGGGAGAATAAACCCCTGCACCGCCATACCCGCTTCAGACGTCAGGAGCTGGCACAGGATGAGATTAACCCGGACGTCCTGGCGATGAGCGGCCATATCGCCAGACGCTGCAGTGAGCAGAAGCGGGTGCGTATCCCCGCTATGAAAGTCAGCGAATGGGGCCACCTGCTCCGCGCGCTTGAAATTGAGCGGGTCTGCCACTGATTAACCCTTGCCGTCTGCCTGTGCAGGCGGCAGGATACGTTCAGACATCTCACCAGGAGGAACCGTGAGTAAGAAGAAAAACACCACAACGCCCACGCCGCATGATGCCGCGTTCCGGTCGTTCCTGGCGAATCCCGACGTCGCCAGAGATTTTCTGGAACTGCATCTTCCTGCGGAGTACCGGCAGTTGTGCGACCTGTCCACGCTGAAGCTGGAACCCGCCACCTTTGTTGAGCCGGACCTGCATCAGTACGCCAGCGATATCCTCTGGAGCGTGAAAACCACCGGGGGTGAAGATGGCTATGTTTATACGCTCATCGAGCACCAGAGCACCGAAAATCTGTACATGCCTTTCCGCATGTTACGTTACAGTGTGGCGGCGATGCAGAGACATCTGGAGCAGCACAAAACGTTGCCACTGGTCATTCCGGTGCTGTTCTATCACGGTGAGCGCAGCCCGTACCCGTACAGCATGAACTGGCTGGACTGTTTTGAGAATCCGGCGCTTGCGGCTAAAATATACACAAAGCCGTTTCCGCTGGTTGATATCACTGTCGTTGATGACAATGAAATCATGAACCATCGCCGGATGGCCGCACTGACGCTGCTGATGAAGCATATCCGCCATCGTGACATGATGGAGCTGCTGGACAAACTCCCGCAGGTCATGGTGGAAATTTCAGACGAGCAGGTGCGTGTTCTGATTCATTACATCGTTAACGCAGGGGACTCTGTATCACCGGAATTTATGCGGGCGCTGGCTGAGCGTCTGCCGCAGCATGAGGATAAACTGATGACTATCGCAGAACGTCTTGAGCAAAAAGGTCGCCAGGAAGGCAGGATGGAAGGACGCATGGAAGGACGCATGGAAGGACGCATGGAAGGAGCGCTTGAAAAAGCCCTGGCTATTGCGTGCCAGCTTCAGAAAATGGGGATGACGCCGGAGCAGATTAAGCAGGCTACCGGACTTTCCGATGACGAACTGAAGAAAATCACTCACTGATGAGAACCACAAAGCCCGGCAAAATGCCGGGCTTTTTTGTCAGCAGGAGCAGAGCAAACAGCATGACGATTGCAGAACGTCTTATACAGAAAGGTTTCGACGAGGGTTTTAAACAAGGGGCTCTTGAAGTGGCGCGGGAAATAGCCTGCCGGCTTCGGGATATAGGCTGGCCGCCGGAACGGATTCAGGAGGTCACGGGACTTTCCGGTGAAGAACTGAAAAAGCTGTTTCCTGATGAGCAGTAGCCTGGCATTCAGCCAGGCTGTGAATCACGCTCACACATTCCCTGCCGTTTCCCCCATTTCATTTTCCAGTCGCCTGATGATATCTGCCTTACGCATCCCCTGCATGTGAGGCAGCAGGTCACGGACTGAAAGTGCCTGGGTGGTCCTCCAGACGGTGACGTCCACCTGTTCCGCATTTTCCCAGGCGTGCCATGTTCTCTGCGTCACGCCAAATTCTCTGGCCGCTTTTTCGCGTGACCAGAGCATGCTTTTTCGCCAGATTCGCAGTTCCCAGCCGGTCATAAAATACCTTTGAAAAAGTGAAAAAACTTCACTTTATTTTATCATCACAATTGCCAAATCAGCGCGATAAATAAGTGTAAAAAAATGAAGAAATTTCACTTTTTTTTGCTTGTAAATGTCGTGCGGTTTTCTCTGTTTTCACCTGTGCGGGAGTGGTGTGCCAGTGACCACCACATGCCATTGTTGTGCCGTCGTTTTTCTTCAGTCGCGCCGTATGCGGCGCTCCCTGCACACCTTACGGTGTGTAAGGCCACTGCGCCTGATGGCGCAGCTGTCTCTGCCTGTCTGCCGCCGCACTGCGGCCTGTTCTCCGCAGACGGACTTTCCGGGGGTACATACATGACCACATCCCGTTTCAGTCGTCCAGGGGAGAGATGTACCAGCCACAAAACTTTTTGCCGCAGGCGTCAAAAACTTTTGCGTCTGCCCCCGGACAACTGCCCCGTGACGTGGTGAGCGTCCCCCGTCGGAAAGGTCCACTGCGGGGAAATCCCCGAAGACCCGGACGGCAGAAGGAGCTTCGCTCCTCCGGGAAATGACCTGGCTGACCCGGCAGTCGTGACGATGAGGAGACAATGTGATGAATCAGACTTTACCCACTGCTGACCTGAATACTGCCGGCACGACAGATGTTATTCCGTCTGTGGCTATCGACCGCATCATCGCGCAGCGTAACGAAGGTATTGCACTGTTCATGCAGGCGATGGAATGCCTGGCGACAGCGCGCAAGATTCTGCTCGATGCGTCAGGTGATATTTTTCTTTACGGGTTTGAAGACTGCGTGACTGATTCCGTTCGTCGCATGGATAAGCAGGAAGAAGCGAAAAGGAATATCACCCGTCTTGCCGACCGGAAAATCTGGGACCGCCTGATGACAGATACGGGCATGTACACCTTCATGAGTTCATGCCAGCGTGATGAGTGGAACAGCCAGCTGATGAGCGACACCTGTCCTGAAATCACCCTGGACAATGTACTGGCAACATTCCGCCATCTTAATGCCAGCAAGATGCAGACGTTTGAACAGGGGCTGATTGATGTCTACCGGAAATTGTCATGGGATTACAGAACCAATAATCCCTGCCGTCTGGGTAAGAAAATCATTATTGAAAACCTGCTGTACCGCTGGAGTAACGGGCGTGTGACGCTGGACTGCAGTGGACGGGAGGCACTGGATGACCTGGTACGTCCGTTTTATCTGCTGGAGGGGCGCAACGTTCCTGACTTCAGGAACAGCATCGGGGCGCAGTATGGTGAATTTCTCGGGAACGGCGACAATGTCGGTAAGCTGTTAGAAGGGGAATATTTTACGGTGCGTGGCTACCAGAAAGGGACCGTACACATTGTCTTTAAGCGTTCTGACCTTGTTGAAAAACTGAATGATATTATTGCACGGCATTATCCAGGTGCATTGCCGCCACGAGTCTGATTAAACAGAAAAGCCCTGGTATTTATGCCGGGGCTTTTTTTTCTGTAATCATCATAATCTCAGAACACGATGTGACATTGTCACATCAATTGTTGTTCATATCGATGCCATCTTTCCTGCCTGAATCTGTCTTTTTAGGTGCTGTTTTAGAGGAAGAACGGCGGGATGGTTTTTTCGATTCTGCTTCCCGAATAATGTCACGAAGTGCCTTCTCTCCTACTTCATACCCTGCATTTTTGAGCGTGTCACGAACATCTGCCAGTGTATAACCCTTTGTCCTTACCAGGACAATAATGTCATCACGAATGGCATCAAGAAAATCACGCAATGTTTTCCGTTGAGCGGTGAGATCTGGCAATTCCGATAAAGCAGCTTTTGCCAGCTGGATGTCATCATCTGAGTAAAATTTTTTAGAAGCCATTGGCACTTTCTCTCCGTTTCATGTTGAAGTCTGATTTTATCATCAAAAACTGACTCCTGGCAGGGCTGCGCCCTGCCTCTGCCGTCTGCATAAGACTATGATGCACAAAAATAACAGGCTATAATGGCCTGAAAAACGGGACAGGATGTGTAATTGTAATACCGTCACACGCGACGCTATTACAATTACCATCTGGTCAGGGCTTCGCCCCGACACCCCGTAAGGAGCCTGAAGTGAGTGATAGTGCGGTAAGAAAGAAAAGTGAGGTACGGCAAAAGACAGTTGTCAGGACACTCAGATTCTCTCCTGTTGAGGATGAAACCATCAGGAAAAAAGCTGAAGATTCCGGACTTACTGTATCTGCTTACATCCGAAATGCAGCACTGAATAAGCGAATTAACTCCCGTACAGATGATGCTTTTCTGAAGGAGTTAATGAGACTGGGAAGGATGCAGAAGCATCTGTTTGTTCAGGGAAAAAGAACCGGTGACAAGGAATACGCAGAAGTACTTGTTGCCATAACCGAACTTACAAATACATTGCGTAAACAGTTAATGGAAGGTTGAGGATTCTCCGGTGAATGCAGTCATTCCGAAAAAGAGAAGGGACGGCAAGTCTTCGTTCGAAGACCTGGTGTCCTACGTCTCGGTCCGGGATGACATGACCGATGAGGAACTGAATTTATCTTCTTCTTCGCAGGCTGAACAACCGCACCGGAGCCGTTTCAGTCGTCTTGTTGATTATGCGACACGCCTTCGAAATGAGTCATTCGTGGCGCTGGTTGATGTCATGAAGGACGGCTGCGAATGGGTTGACTTTTACGGTGTGACCTGTTTTCACAACTGTACATCGCTTGAAACTGCTGCTGCAGATATGGAGTACATTGCACAGCAGGCACACTATGCGAAAGATAATACTGATCCTGTTTTTCACTACATTCTTTCCTGGCAGGCCCATGAAAGCCCGCGTCCGGAACAGATTTATGACAGTGTACGCCATACCCTGAAATCCCTCGGGCTGGGTGAACATCAGTATGTTTCTGCCGTACATACCGATACTGATAACCTGCATGTTCACGTTGCGGTCAACCGGGTACATCCGGTTACAGGTTATCTCAATTGCCTTTCATGGAGTCAGGAAAAACTCAGCCGTGCCTGCCGTGAGCTTGAACTGAAGCATGGTTTTGCTCCGGATAACGGTTGCTGGGTCCATGCGCCGGGAAATCGTATCGTTCGCAAAACTGCCGTTGAACGTGATCGCCAGAACGCTTGGACACGCGGAAAAAAACAAACTTTTCGCGAGTATGTTGCGCAGACAGCGGTCGCTGGTTTACGCAGTGAACCTGTACATGACTGGTTATCCCTGCATCGTCGTCTTGCGGAAGATGGTCTGTACCTGTCTCAGATGGACGGAAAATTTCTGGTGATGGATGGCTGGGATCGCAACAGGGAAGGTGTACAGCTTGACTCGTTTGGTCCCTCCTGGTGTGCAGAAAAACTCATGAAAAAAATGGGTGACTACACGCCAGTACCAAAAGATATTTTCAGCCAGGTGGACGCACCCGGACGCTATAACCCGGACTTCATTGCAGCTGATGTTCGCCCGGAAAAAATCGCTGAAACAGAAAGTCTGCAGCAGTATGCCTGTCGTCATCTTGGAGAACGTCTGCCGGAAATGGCACGGGAAGGACGGCTGGAAAACTGCCAGGCTATTCACTGCACACTGGCTGAAGCGGGATTATGGATGCGTGTTCAGCATGGTCACCTGGTTATCTGTGATGGTTATGATCATAACCAGACTCCCGTTCGTGCTGACAGCGTATGGTCACTGCTGACGCTCGACAATGTGAATCAACTCAATGGTGGCTGGCAGCCTGTACCAACAGATATTTTCCGCCAGGTTACGCCAACAGAACGCTTCCGTGGTCGTCGTATGGAGAGCTGTCCTGCGACCGATAAAGAATGGCACCGTATGCGTACAGGTACGGGGCCGCAGGGGGCTATCAAACGCGAACTGTTTTCTGACAAAGAAAGTCTGTGGGGATACAGCATCAGCCATTGTAGCCCTCAGATTGAAGAAATGATCACACAGGGTGAGTTTACCTGGCAGCGTTGTCATGAGTTGTTTGCACAACAGGGACTGATGCTACAGAAACAACATCACGGGCTTGTTGTCGTTGATGCCTTTAATCATGAGCAAACGCCGGTGAAGGCCAGCAGCATTCATCCTGATCTGACACTGGGGCGTGCAGAGCCACAGGCCGGACCTTTTGTGAGTGCCCCAGCAGATTTGTTTGACAGGGTGCAACCTGAAAGTCGCTATAACCCGGAGCTGGCTGTCAGTGACAGGTACGGGGTCAGCAGTAAACGTGACCCAATGCTGCGCCGGCAGCGACGTGAAGCCAGAGCTGAGGCCCGTGCTGACCTGCGTGCCCGCTATCTGGCATGGCGTGAACAATGGCGTAAACCAGATCTGCGTTATGGGGAACGTTGTCGGGAAATTCATCAGGCATGCCGTCTGCGGAAGTCACACATTCGTGCGCAGTACGATGATCCGGCATTACGTAAGCTGCATTATCACATTGCAGAAGTTCAGCGAATGCAGGCATTGATCAGGCTGAAAGAAGACATCAGGGATGAGCGGCAGAAACTTATTGCTGACGGGAAGTGGTATCCACCCTCTTACCGTCAGTGGGTTGAAATTCAGGCTGCTCAGGGAGACAGGGCTGCTGTATCGCAGCTGAGAGGCTGGGATTATCGCGATCGCCGTAAAGATAAGTCACGCACAACGACAACAGACCGCTGTGTCGTGCTTTGTGAACCGGGCGGAACGCCGGTATACGGTAATACTGGTGATCTCGAGGCCCGTTTGCAGAAGAACGGGAGTGTTCGTTTCCGTGACCGTCGGACGGGAGAGTTTGTCTGTACGGATTATGGTGACAGGATTGTTTTCCGTAATCACCATGACCGCAATGCGCTGGCAGATAAACTGGATTTGATTGCACCGGTATTATTCGGGCGTGATCCACGCATGGGTTTTGAACCAGAAGGAAACGACAAACAATTTAACCAGGTCTTTGCTGAAATGGTTGCCTGGTATAATGTGACAGGCCGTACCGGTCACGAAGACTACAGGATTACGCGACCGGACGTGGATCATCACCGTGAAGGAAGTGAACGCTACTACCGCGATTATATCGCGGCGAACAGCAATGATGATGCGTCACTGCCTCCGCCGGAGCAGGATAAACTCTGGGAACCGCCTTCTCCGATGAGATGACAGATGAAGCTTTATTAGTTTCGTTATAGAATGAAAAAATCACCAATATTAAATATGGGTGTGGTGGTAAAAATAAATATGTTAGGCAATGTTAAGTAACTCTATTGACGGAATCATGTTTTATGAGCACTAATCTTGCTTTTCGTTATGCAAGTGTTGAAACTTTTTTTAAAATGATTGAAAACCAAGAATTATGGTTTACCGATCTTCGGAATATGAATGATCCGGAAGAATACTCGGCTGGCTATGAAATAGTCAAGAGAATAATAAATGAGGAATTTCCAGATTGCATTAGACTATTAGAAGAAGTATCACCTAATAAGATAGACGAAAATTTTAAGATATTAATTTGTTGTTTCTGTTCTGATGGAGATCGTTCCAACATGTGGAGCGAGTATGGTGATAATGGCAAAGGCGTTGCTATTGGTTATGATAAGAATATTATAACCCAAAATCATATTTTGGCTCGGTTTGAAGAACATTTTCAACCTATTAGTGGTAGAGTTGTCTTTCATCCTGTTATCTATTCAGAAGAACTGTTTCGAGAATATGTAAGAAACGCATTGCATGATTATATTAATCGCTCAAGTTTAAATATTAAATATGCACGTGGCATACTTCATGCACATCTTATCAGACTATGTTCATTATATAAGAGAGAGAGTTTTGAATGTGAAAATGAGGTCCGAGGACTTATTGAAGTAGATGAACGTACATTCCCACCATACAAACTTGAAAAACGTAGTACTGATTACGGAATTGCGTATTATACTAAGGTGAAATTTACCTGTAACAATATTACGGCAATTAGAGAGATTGTGTTGGGGCCTTTATTTGAACAATCTGATGAACAGCTTCGGTCAAAATTAGATGATCTAGGGTTAAAGAATATAAAAATTAGACGTTCCATATGTACCTACAATGATGTGGTTAATCTGTAATCTGAATGCTGGTATCTAGTACCAGCATTTTTAAATAGGTTTTTTGCGGGAAGACCAAAGTATGGTCACAGTTCAGTACATTCCGTCCCAGTCCGGACGGTTGTTTTTTTTATGATGAAACCCGTTTACAGGACGCCCTGTCGGGTGGTTATTGTCCTGTGGAAGCGTTAACAGGTTTATACCGGCTCTTTCTGCTCTCACTGATATCTGATTTTCCTCATTTGTTTCAGGTAGTTCTGGTCTGTTCAGTGTGATATAGCGAATTCGTCGCTCTTCCCGGGTGGTCGTTTTAAGCGTATTCACCGCTGTTTCCCATAAGGCACTTTCACGTGCGTTGATATCCGTGTCGTACTCTTCCAGCATTGCCATAGCCGCCTGACGTCCTGCAATGCGTTGCTGGAATGTATCCACGATCGTGTGTGGCTCTGTGCGAATTTTTCGTCTTTTTCTGGAGGGTTTTGCAGTCAGGACGCCAATGATGGCACTGACATTTTCCGGTGACGGGATTCGACGTTGAGCAGTACGGGGAACCAGACGGCGGAGACGGTCCAGGCGTGGCGCATCCACGCTGATATACCTGTTTATAACAATGGGATCGCTGCTGCAGCTTTTCTCATCGTCAGGGATGAAGAATGATGCTGATGGTACGGTTTCTCCCCGGAAAATAGAAAAGAACTCGCCAGGATGAAGTTCAATCAACTCCTGAACATTTATCTTGCTTTCCATCAGGATGCTGATTTGTGGGCTGTCAATCCATGATTCACCAAATATGCCGTCCTGACGCTGCAGGTTGTTCATTCTCGCTCTGGCTTCTTCTCCGGCGGCGCTTTTCAGCGTTCTGGCCGTACTACCCTCGCTGACAATCCTGCCGGCAAATTTTGTCCCCGTGTTCTGCATCAGTGTTGCAGTATTCGTGGCTGTTGTCTGTCCTTCTATACGTTCCTGGTCCTGTGCCATCAAAATCAGAGCAAAATCCAGTGAACGCACCTGAGTGGCTTCCACAGCAATACGGTCCGTATAGTATGCCCCCACTTCATCAAGGAAACACAGATAAGGGAAACGCCCCTTATATTTTTTGACTTCCAGTGCATCGGAATCAGTTCCTTCGAGGCGGTAGCCCAAATCACGGGCGAGAATCATACTTTTCTGGGTGATAAACATTCGTCCCAGAGCAGACGTTGTATGCGCTGATGTATCCAGAGCGGGGATCATTACCATCAGAATCCTGTCGCTGTGAATGCTGTCACGGATATCGATATCACCGGAATCTTCAGCAAAAATATCCCCGAATGCTTCCGTGAATGTGCTGAAAGTTTCAGAAAACTGCCCGGAGAGATAAGCATGTTGTTTTCTGGGTTCTTCCGTCCAGGCTGATGGTGTCCTGACCAGCGACAGGTCGAAACCGGGAACGTCCTGAAGGTAGTTACGTAATGGTGCGATAGCTTCTTCCGGCCACTGATCATCGAGGCCACGACAGTAAAGTTTGGCCATCCCTTCGAGAGTCATATGTTCTCGGAGCATCTGCAGTGACATTGTTTTGCCTTCGCGCACACACCAGAATTTAGTACCAAATACCAGTGCCTTGTTCATGGCTATGGCCCGGGACTGCCACTCGCCCCCCTGGACGTTCTGGGGCAGCATTGACTGCATTGTCTCCGCTGTGAATGCCTCAGTGCTGTAACAGAAGGGATTCCAGGTATTTGACTGAGGACGCGTTTTTTCACCACTCAGAATGATTTCACTGCGGGATTTTCCTCCGTTCATGAAGTTGATGACTTCCACATCGTCTTCACGGCCAAAGCGTCTGGCCAGATACCAGATTGTTCTTGCCGTATCATTCTGTGCCTTGCCATCAACAAGGGTGAATCCTCTTGCCCAGCAAAGCGGGTTAATCGCCCAGGCAAAGATGGTTTCCGTTTTACCACCACCGGTGGTGGCGAAAAACATTATATGGCGGGTCAGATCGTCCATACTCAGCCACAACTCCCGACCTATATCCCTGACGCGTTGATAACCAACATAGAATATGCCGCTGGCCGGTGACTCCAGAATGACCTCATACTGGAACAGGGTTGGCCAGAAGCTGAAAAGACTTCTTTTAATCATTCTGTCCTGTGACGGGTCAGCACATTCCAGCGTCATGGGCATACGAAGAGGGCAGCGCCATCGCTGCAGACTAAATACCAGCATTGTTATCAGTGTGAACAACAGACATGCCGGTAATGCAAGTGGCCAGATAAAACTGGCCACAAGACTTGCCACCAGGCAAAAGCCATAGATATTGAGACTCTGGAGTGCATTCCAGACAGGATTTCCCCAGGCTGTACGGTGTAAAAGCTCGGGGTTAACGCGATGTTCACTCATGGCCAGACTCGCTGTCGGTGGTTTTCAGGAATAAATTAAGCGTGCCAGTTTCCTGCAGAATTCCTGTAGGCAGATGCCAGCCGGTGTCGGACAGCACCCATGGGGTACCGGCAAATCCGAACTTACGGAAGGCGACATTGTTTACATCAATTGCAGCTCTGGCCGCTTTCAGGCATGTTTCATCTGCAGGCGTTGTTTCTTCTGATGGCGTCATCATTCCGTTATCTGCGGAATACAGTCGGTGCCAGCCGGCAGCACGTTTCTGAGCATCTTTTTCACACAGCAGTGGTGCCACACGGTCGGTGGATTCCTCTCCACCAATAACTGAAACCGGGTAGATAACGACATTGAAGTCGCTGGCCAGGCGTTTTAAGGCCGGCTCCAGAAGTCTGCAGTTAGGACAGGCAGGATCGAGAAATGCGTACAGGGTTCGTTCATGACCGGATGACAGGTTGATGGTAAACATGCCCCGATCGGCGTTCCGCTTCAGAACAGTAGCCAGATTATGTCGCGCAGCTGCGGCTTCCGGATTTTTGCTTGTGATTGTTTTCTCCGGTACCTGGACGTCTTTTTTCGGGGGAACCGGGAGTTGAATGCCTTCATTTAATGGTACAGTGTGATTCAGGTGAGGGGGAAGCAGTCGTGGCTCACCTGCTGTCTGTACTGCTTCAGGCGTTGTATCATCCCAGAATACACGATCAACATAGCGGAACAGAGAGAAGCCAATCGTTGCCATTACGAACAGCACAACGCTGGCGATTATGCCACGGAACAAAGGTGTTCTGCTGAAGCGGCGTTCCATCAGGTATTCAAGACGCAGGCAGGAATCAATAGCTGTAAGTATCTGGTCAGCGTTATGCTCCTGTTTATCAATCAGGACGGTTTCTCTGTTACGGGTGCCCATGGCGTCAAAGGCTATATGAATCAGTTGATTATTTCGTGTTACCAGCCCTGACAGGGCATCCCGTGGAAGGACGGCAATAATTTCTGTCCTGCCATTCGGCCAGATTGCCTGCACGGAAATATGTTTTGCAATGCGTGTTGCAAAGTACTCGATTGTCATTTTCAGTTCTCCGGATAATCAGAATTCGTTGTCTGTAGCAGGTGTACGGGGCAGGATGTCGTCGGTGAGGGACCAGTTGGTCAGGATGCGGCGTTTCCGGTCGCGATCTGGTTGTGGTTCATCCCAGATAAGACCGAGACTGAGCATATCCCGCCGTAAGCCTTCCACCGCTTCATCAACACAGGGTTCAGGGCAGGGAAGGCCAAAACGCATGGCTTCGGCCTCTGCACGTGCAACGGCCACCACGCCAGCGCCTTCAATAAATCCTTTCGTGGTATTGGCGCGGTGTAATGCATAAAACAGCGTCCTGTCCACGCCTTTCAGCCAAATCCAGTTGGGTGGCGTAAGCCGCAGGTCATGTGCATACAGCCAGACCAGCCCACTGCGGACGTAGCGATGTTGTTTCAGCCATTGCTGTGCTTCGTTGCTTTTAATCACTCTCTGGAAAGCTGATTTGGCCAGTGAATAAACAGGGGTACAGAATTTCCCACTGTCCCGTTTGCTTTTAATTCTGCATGAGAGGTTCAGTGTATCCATGAGCTTTAATGCTGCCTTACGATCATCCAGGAAATACTGAAGACCAAATATGGCAAAGAGCGCTTTTTCATGTGGTGCCATGTCTTTCCAGGACGTTAAAGGTTTACCCAACTGGGCCATGAAACATCGTCTTGCAGCTGCAACATCGAGCTGCATATTGGTGATGAGAGTATGCTGCTCGACAAATGCTTCCGGGGTGAGAGCAACCCGCCGTTCAGGTCGTTTGCCACCATGAAAGAGTTTTTCCGGATCACCATCTGCCAGTACAGGGGCGATAGCAGGGGACAACGAAGCAAAGATGTGTGGCAGTCGGGTAATATCTACTGGTCTGCGGGTGAAACGGCTTTGTCCCGGATGTTGATACCATTCCCACAAACACCAGAGTGTCACAGGTAAGAGGTACATCCACAGAATACCTATGGTCTGCTCCATGACGTTAACCCACTGGCTATAGCTTATGTTGGCGGCGTTGTTACCGGTCATGGCAAGCAGGTTGTATCGTGGTGCTGCATAGTTATGAAATGGCCCCCAGTCGACCAGTCCCCATAAGGTATGAAGAATCAGGCAGCTGACGTAAACCACTTCCGGCAAGAATAACCATATGACGAATAGCAGCAGGATAAGAAGGACACCAACAGCGCCCCATATCTGCATAGGATCTTCTGCGACAGGCTGTCGATTGTAAGACATGACAAAGTCTCCATTTCTGGAATTTAAATCAAACGGAAAGGTTAAAAATTTATTTGCAGGCGATAAGAGCTAACCAGAGGAATTAGCCGTGCGATAAAAGGATTGTTGCAGATACGAAAGTCGTTAGAATAGCTGCGGGCGCTTGAGGCTGTATGCCAAAAGCGTTTTGTGGACGGTATACAGCAGAAAGCCCCTGGAGATTTTTTTATCAATCAACCAAGGGCTCTACTGTAATGCCTAGACAACATTATAGTAGCCCGATAACCGCCGTAAGGCAATGGAGGGGCTATGATGCCACAGCGAACGTTTTTAATGATGTTAATCGTCATCTGTGTGACGATTCTGTGTTTTGTCTGGATGGTGAGGGATTCGCTTTGCGGACTCCGGCTCCAGCAGGGAAACACAGTGCTTGTGGCAACGTTAGCCTACGAAGTTAAACGTTAACGGGCAACACGGCGGCAGGTTTTCTGCCGCCGCTTTGTTGCGAAGGCTGACCTCATTGCGCCCTTTCTTCTTCACTGAAGCGTATCCGGTATTGTTTCATTTTCCCTGAAGCCGATTAGCTCCAGCCGAATGCCTTTGCCATCGGGGGCCACGTTCTGCATTTCGCAGATACCACGTCGGGTCATGAGTGTGAAGGCTGTCATTGCCAGCATGGCTAACGCCTTTTCCTCGCTTCCGCTGCGTTTCTCGAGAGCATCGGCAATTTCTTCTATGCTCCCCACCTGAAAGCAAGAGTCGAATTCTTTACTCCACTTTTCTGACATCGGATTTTCTCTCTGTATTTATGGGTAGTTATCGAACTGAATGTGCCAGTTTTTTCAGGAGACGGCAAAGTTGAGATGGTTGGTTCTGATTCAAAACATGAGTTTCCCCGGTGTGACGGGCATGTCGGGCGGATTTTGAGAAACAACAGATGTAAAAAAACCGACTGGTGAGGTCGGTTTTTTTACTGTTCCGTTACAGAGTGGGTGGCTCTGGTCGGAAAAGAACTGTCTATAACTGACCTGTAGATAGTACGTCTGGAATTATATTTCTGCAAGTACTGGATAAGTGTATACTCGGCATGTCAGTTCTGAGGCATGTTCTGTCCGGCATATTGTTCAGCGGGAAGAACAGGTTACAAGTCCTGGCCAAAACATCAGGTGGTGCTGGTTTTGGTGCTCTGGTCGGAGAAGAACTGTCTATAACTGACACTATAGAAACCGTTGTGACAGGCAGTGTAAGAGCGAACAACGGGGTTCTTTCTCCAGTGATGGAGAAGCGGATGATTAATCTGTTAATCATCGTTCTCAGGGCAGTAGTTGCCGTTGCAAACGCGCTGATTGCTGTTCTGGAACTGATCCGGGAACTTATCGACTGATAAGCCTGGAAACGTAACTAAGGGCAGGGAGTTACCGCTTCCTGCCCTTTAACAAAAAGAGATCTCACGTTAAAAATTTGTACCCTTCTTTAACTTCCAGTGCCTGCTCCTTTGACTCAAACATCAGTCTTGTTTTCCCGGGAACGCCCCATGAAATGTATTCAACATCTATCCACCATTTTCCATATTCTTTATATGGCCCGGATATTACTTTTTTGACAAAGGCGTCTACCAGATTCATTATTTTTTCCTTTTTATGTTGAAAATAATTAATGCCAGAGCACAGCGAAAATAATGAATGCACTGGCTGTGATAATTGCGATTTTCTCCCATATGATATTTTTCTC
The DNA here is from genome assembly GCF_046486595.1 of Escherichia sp. WS3063. Lineage (NCBI taxonomy): Bacteria > Pseudomonadati > Pseudomonadota > Gammaproteobacteria > Enterobacterales > Enterobacteriaceae > Escherichia > Escherichia sp. WS3063. Next base: position 60,178 of record NZ_JBJQKY010000020.1, on the reverse strand, counting down.
ATGGGTGTTTCTACGGAGATTATTTCTTCGCATTGGAATATATTGGATGTGTTTATTCAGGAATGAGAGCAGGTGTGGGATTCCCTGCTCTTTTTGTTGGCGTTATTTTACGTACTTCCAGACAGAAGCCGGTACTTTGTCGTACAATTTGTTCATTGTCAGTTCCGCAAGGCGATGATCAACTGCAGAGTTGAATGTTTCTATTTTATCTGAGGTCAAAGTGCCCTGGTTTTTAGCAATAATTTTCTCAAGTGTCTTTAAGCTGGAACAGCGACGTAACTGATATAACCATTCCTGTTTTGTTTTTGCCATAAATAGGTCCTTGGGTTTATTTAATACGGCATAAGCTATGTGTTGTTGCAAACAAAAGCCGGCTCATCTGAACCGGCAGTTATGGAGGCTGCTTATCTTAAAATACTTCAGCTACAGGCATACCTGCAATCTGCTCCCACTCCTTACGCTTTTCCTGAATCAGGCGAGGAAAGTCGACAGGGTAATCATATCCTCGACTTGCCATTGCGTGCAATGTGTTTGCAATAGAACGAGCAGAGTTAACACCAATAGGCAATTCTAACATTGGCATATTGACATACTTTGTGTGTATTTCCATACAGTTTTCTCTTACTACTGTCCGTGTAAAATTATCAATATCAATGCCAATGACATCTAATGTTTTATTGGGGTAAAGCCGAATATATAACGCAGTACCTTTTTTGATATCAATTCCGAAATATAATGATGATATTGATTTGTGTTCGTAAGATGGATCTGGATCGAATACATCATGATATTCAGTCTTTATCTGTTCTAGGATATTATTTACGATTGCTCTTTTCTTTCTTCCATTTTTATATCCGGAGTATAGCAGGAATCCAGTTGGGATTACTGCTAGTCCCCAACTGGTAGGTGTATTCCAAATGATTAGTAATGGGACGGCGAAAATAATGTAGAAAAGTGCGAATGCGATCACGCATGTTTCTTTTTTAGAATGGGTGCCGCCACGGTTTGCATATGCTCCAATCATTATATATGACCTCCATAAACACTTTTTGATATTTTAATCTCTCCAAGTGTATATGGCAAGTCATATATTAAGTTATTATCCCTTTATTCCATCCTTATTGTTGTCGTTATTCATCCTTTTAATTTGCTCCTCTCTTATATTAGGTGCGTGTCTTATGTTTCTATTGCTGCCAGCAAAAATCTCTTTTATTGAACCAGCCATATTGCCAAGCGTGTTTACACCATCACGTCCTCCTAGGAAATTAATTACATGGTCTGGGAGGTATGCTTGTAAGGCAAATGCTGCGGCTACAATGGTTGTGCAACTTCTAGCATAAAGAAGTAAGAAACCTGCGAGGCTAAATATACCTGTAAATGAACTTATTTGTACATTGGTCAGTGCAGCACCGAATAAAAAGTTTAATATAGTACCTATTGCTATAATGGCTACAGAGGCAAAAAAGAATCCGAAAACCATGATAGGTGGTCTTATCATGCTGTCTATTAAATATATATAACCGTAGGCAGCACGACTCCCTCTGTCCTGTGATGTGCCTAGATGAGTTGCCCCCCACAGAGGTCCAGCTGTACATCCGATTAATACACTAATGACCCAGTTACCAATCCCAGTCATCCAGAAAATAAACGGAATAAATGGTAAATAAATAGATAAAGAGAATCCTGCACAAAACAGCAGTAGTAACAGAAAGTATACGGGGGGCGCTAAGGCCTCAAGTAAGGCATTTAGTGTTGAAATAGCACTTGTCGTCAAATCTATGAATTTACCAAATATAGAACTCCCAGTTCCTGAAGTAATAACTCTAGCAGATGTATAAGTAATCCAAATACCCTCTGCAGCGACCATAGTTTTATCACCAATATTTTTCATTTTTATCAGTGGATTAACTTGATTGCTACTTGTACCCGAATCAGTCCACTCGGTGGCAATATTGTTCGTAAGCCATTGCCCAAACTTCTCTGTGGGCTTGATTAAAGCATCTTGTGGCGTGCTTGTTTTTGAAAGTAGTTGTTCGTCTGCTGAAGTTATAGTACCTAAAGGTGGGGTATAAGTTGAATTCTGCAATTGAGTCTTGTATGCCCCCATAACAGCACTAAATAAATCAGTATCGCCAACTTCCCCAAGTGATGACATTGAAGTTACAGCTGGAGCTCTGTCAGCCAGCTCTGCCAGACGCTGGTTAGCAGTGGCAAAGGTCTGATACCACGCGCCAAGCGTTACCCATCCATAGGTTGTGAGATAAGACTTGAGAGCTTCTTTCCTGGATTGTTCTCCGTTATCAATAGGTAGCGATTTTTGTACAGCACGCTCATACTCGTCGGCTGCTCTCTGAATCCGTGTCTCGATATCCGGCAATGTTCCGTTGCCAGAATTTCTTTTTTCCAGAAATGTTGTCACAAACTCACTGGCAGCGTTGTCCATGTCGCTAATCATATTATCCATGGCTGCACGTTGTGCTGAGATAACACCGCTGTATTCGTTTTTACTGAAGGGATTAAAGAATTTTCCAATCGTCGATTGATCTGTTGTTCCGTTTCCTTCTACTGACAGGCTGGCTGTACCACAGATACCGCTGCCATTGGATACCGTGACAGTGTAATTACCACTGGCGGTTTTAGCTGATTCTGTCATCAGTGAAGTCGAGGATTTGGCCGTCTGATTAAAATCATTTAGTCCTGCGTTAACCGCATACTTACACAGTTCCATTTCAAAAATGCCACGCGCTGCTGTTCGTGTGGATGCCTGAACTGGCTGTACAGTCATTGAATAACCATTTGCGATATTATCAGCGGCAAGTTGCACCATCACATTGGCGGACCCAACCCCCATTATCGATGCGCCCCATAACATAATGAGCTGAGCGATACTCCAGCCATTTCCGGTTGGAACGATCATCAGAAAACCTGCAACGACACTCAGTGTGCCGACGATATCGCGTCCGGTGCTGAATACCTGTCCCTGATGCCCCGAACGCACAACATGACGGATACCAATGAACATAAACCAGACAACGGCAAGTACGGCGATGATACTGTTGAACGCCCCGAACATGCTTCCGATCAGAGTGGGGGCGCTGGTTGACAGTGGATTGGTGACTACATCACCGAATATCGTGACCAGCGCCTGGCGGGACAGATCGTCAGGATTGGTGGCGGCAGACACAATATCCTGATAGGTCACTGAAGCCATTGCCGGCAGTGAGGATATAGCAAGGCCTGCACAGAGTGCGCGAAGTAAAATTTTCACAGTAACTCCGGAATAGAATTGCGTATGGGCAAAGGCCACACAGGATTTAATTAAGGGGGATGGCGACATGCCAGTGGTACTGGCATCTGGACGTGATCAGTATTGTTTACTGGTTACGGCAATTAATGTGGCATTGCGCCAGCCATTGCGGTCGTTCAGAAAATCACGGAAAGTCCCCTGCTCGGGTTCGCTGACTTTTCGTTCATGCAACTGCCAGAGGCGGTATGTAACAATCAGTGCTCTGGAAGCACAAAGAGCGACGCCTGACAGTATCAACACAAGAGTGCTGATGGCGCGTACCAGAGTCGTAAGAGGTAATGAAGAGGCGGCAAAGAGCATACCACTGAGAAACAAAGCGATGGCCAGCAGACTCCAGCAACAGAATCGCCATACTGTTCTGCGCCGGCGGAAACGACGATCCAGATCGTCTACTGACATATGGCTGGCCTGCAGAGCTTCTTCCCACGTGAGGTGGAGTTGCGCCTTTTTATTATTTACCTGACGAAATCTGTCCAGCCTGCGTTTTTGTTGTTCCAGCATATGCTGTACAGAATTCGTTATCAGGCGAGTCTCCATCAGAGGAACAAAAATGTTAATAATCCCCCGGGTGGCTATGCGGGTTATGGATGGTGATTTTTTGACGTTTTTCGTCTGGTCTGAATTTTCCGGTAACTTATTCATTTTTTCAGTCCTGTTCTGACGTCAGCTTTCAACGTGCGTTTGCCTGATTGATTGTTTTCTCAAGGCTACCGAGTTGTTTTTCATAATACTGGCGGGCAGTCAGAGCCAGTTGCTGGCCAGAGATAACATTACCCTGGCGGATCTGTTCTTTCAGATCGTTCAGCTGCCAGTTCATTTGCGCAGTGATTCTTACCAGTTCACGGAGCAGGTTATCCCCCTGCATTTCCTGTAAATCCACCAGGTATGCTGTGTTGGCGTAGCGCCGGCCAGCCTCAAAAGCTTCAAACTCACGGGTACTCATATATCCCCGTGCTTTTGCTTCTGGTGAAGCCACCTGGTCGAAGTAAGCGGCCGCTGAGTCTGACTGCAGTGTTTCAGCCAGTGCTTTACGTGTGGTTTCATCAGGCGTGCTGTCAGCAATCAGCGTCAGTTGGGGATTCGACGCAGAATCAATGATGCCGTTGTATTCGTTCTGGAGTCCGACGTAGGTTCGTCCACTCTGGGTATTTACTTCTCCTTTACCCAGAGCACGACCGGCAGAGGGGCGGGAAGTGTTTTTCATGTAAGCAGTCGCTGCATCTATTTGCTTCTGATCCCATGTCAGTGCCGCAGGTGTGTCCGCTGTACCTGCGCCGTGGTAAATCGAGCGTACCTGACTGTCTCCACCTGGTATTTCGCCCACAGAAGGACAAACGGCGGTTCCTCCAAAACGTGCATATTCTGCTTCTGTACAGTAACTGGCGTGTATGGCCGCGCCATCATAAGCTTCCCGCACGGGAGAGTTTGCTGCGCTGGCCAGACGGTCGCGGATGCTACGGTTGCTCACACCGCCACCTTTACTGAGTTTTGAGGCTGCGGATGCTGAGGCACTTTTGCTTTCTGTTGCAATCCCTGATGCGGATTCACTGCAGATGGAGTCTGGCACGGTGAAACTTTTCCGTGCCTCCTCGAGGCGCTGAGTTTCATTACTGAAAATCATCTGCTGACGTGTCGCCTGTCCGTTCTGGGCAATGACACTTGCCAGCTTTTCAGAGTTCTGATTGATAGCGGTACCCGTGGCTGTCTGGGTACTCAGTATGTTGCCAAGGACATCTTTGATGGCTTCCATTCTGGGGATGACCTGCTCTTCAACAGGCCGGCTGGCGACGACGGTGACTGAATAAGCATGAGCCTGGCATGCCGTTCCACTCAGGGTGGCTATAAGGGCTGCGAGTAATGTTTTTCTTTGCATTTTATTGTCTCCTGCTCGGGATGGAGCACAAGGTCAGGAAGGCTGTCGTATTTTCTGTCTTCAGGTAGTGGGGCCAGTGGGAAACACTGATATCGCCTGGTGATATAACCTTTCCTGTTCCGGTTATCGATGATGCTGAAAGAACGACGTCTGACGCGCCGTAAGGTGGAAGGGTCAGTATCCATAACAGGCCAGTCACCGGCACTCAGTGCCGGCGTTCCGGGAACGGATGGCCATAACCAGGTATCATCGGACATCAGCGAAGCCAGCGGTGAAGGGAGTATCCACTGGATGACATGCTGAACGTCGAATGGTGCTTCATCCGGGACAGAAACCTGCCATATTGCCGTTGTTATCAGCTCATCTGTGCTGGACGGCAACAACAGCCGCATGCCTGTGACCTTTCCCTGTGTTCTGGCATCCGAGGCGTATATCACTCTGGGATTGGGGGCCGGATGTAACCTGAAGACACGTGACGGCAGAGTGAATGAGAAACTGTCACCTTTTACCTCAAGTTTTTTAAGAAATACCTGCCCTCTGGCAGGTCTCCGGCAGCGTGGGGTGATATGAATTGTACACATCAGAGATTGTATCCCTGTTTTCGGATGAGCTCCGAGGCCAGTTCTTCAATAACATTGTCACTGTTATGTTGGCCCGCCCGGTGCTCAATTAATGACGTTGCAGAACCTCTGGGGAAGTTTTCGGCCAGAATCTTACGTGCCCGAACTGAACCTAACTTATTTGTCAGTGTTTTACGCAGGGCACTGTCTTTTGGCGATGAGTTCAGCGCCCATAGCTCCAGTGGACCGACGGTAAATTTGAGTATTCTCGCAAGCGTGCCACTTTTTACCCTGAATACTCCCAGAACAGGAACACCACTACCATCTGGTGCCGGGCCTTCCGGCATTTTCAGGAAGCGTTTCAGCATAAATTCAGGAACGTTGAAGTTATCCCTCAGTACGGGGATATCTTCGGGTTTGTAGCGCAGTAACCAGAGAGTATTTGCTGACTTAAGAACGCTTTCCGGGTAGTCCCTCAGATACTGCGTACTCAGAACCGTGCGGATAGCAAACTTGCGTTGCTCACGCTCCTGGGTATCCAGATTTTCCCAGATGAAGTCAATGCCCCGGGCGTTATGCAGTTCATCATAAACTTTTGTCTTAACCTCCTGATCAAGTTGGTTAATACGTTTAAGAGCGATTTCATGGTATTCCCGTGGAAGCTGCTTTAACACTTCATCCCTGTATTGTGGCAGGGTGAAGTCACCACCGGCGATCTGACCTGCAAGCAGGTACATGATGCCGGTTTTAAGCCTGCCTGCAGGCGTTTTGTCACCGGCAACATTATTCAGATCGACAGCGATGACCCGGGTTTCCGGGTTGATCATAAACCGGGTATACCCGGATATCATGGGGTAGTCGTTATGTCCCTGCTCGAGAGCGCGGCGGATGTAGTCCAGCAGAAGTTCGTTTGAACCATCACGCTGAACAGTACCGAAAACATCCCTGAGACTGGTATGGCCCAGCATCGAGGACACTTCGGGAAGCTGGGGCATTGCCTGATAATGTGCCCGCTGAGCCGCCATGATATACCCGGCATTGTGGAGCATATCCCGGACTTCGAACCAGGTTGATCTGGCCCACCAGGTTGCATCATGTTTTTCATACAATCCCGAGTCCTGCAGTGCTGAATCCACCAGTTCTTCCGTTGAGGCGCGATAAAGTCGCGGATTATTTTCACCGTACTCTTTAAAAGCCAGCTCGATAAGCTGGTTGATAATTTGTCGGGTGTCTCCGGGGTTACAGGGTTGACCGGTACCGGTATCGACACAGAGAGCACACAGCACCGATGACATGAAATTCTTTTCCGGCGTAATAGGCTTTTTAGCGCCGTACATCACGTCAAAAAGGTTACGGGTGTATTCCGGATCATTGCTCAGAATAATACCGACAGCTTCGTCTTTTCTTTCCGGAGGAAGACTGTCGCGAATAAGCTGAACCAGTCCCTGAGCACTGTATCCCTTATCGATATAGGCAATGAAGGGCAGGTTTTTCTGAGCAGATGATATCTGTATTTCCGACAACGTATTAATCAGAACTGATTTACCCAGTCCCGGATCGCCTGGTGCCAGTTCTGTATGTTTATTTTGTTGGGATGACGCCAGACCAACCTCAATTGCGGAACCGTCTTCTGTATGTAACATAAGATTCCCTTTACCTCGCCAGACAGAGCCTGCCCTGTTAAGCGGGAAAAGCGAGATGGCATGTGACAACGGGGGATACAGGGGAACCGGGCCGGAGCCTCCGGATGCCGCGAGAATGGTATTCACCCAGGCGCGTCGGGGATCGCCAAATGTTGTCGTGGTGCCACATACGCCCCAGCCTTCAATGGCCGATTTCAGAATGGCCTGGTTTCGTGTGCATATTTCACGTGTTTTTCCCCACGTGGAGGCCATGATGGTCATTATGCAGACAGGTTCTTTTTCATCCGTTGCCGCCAGGGTCATAACGGATTCATACATTGGACGAACGGCAGAAATGAAGCTGCTGTAAGTCAGAAGCGTTTTCTTCAGATTAAGAGCCTTCATCCCGCCGGGCATCAGATCCATTCTGATGCGCCAGGGGACTGCGCGGGGGACGGCACGGACCAGTTCGTTAAACGTCTGCAGATTTTGCGGAGGTAAAGTAATCGATACCATTCCGTGCCAGAGTCCGCCCGCCTGAACCAGGTTGCCCTGTGTGGTCACCTGAGTGTTGAATAACTGCAAATGCAATGAAGGAGCATGTAGTACGGATTCATCGTCAGTCCAGCGATATCCCGCTGGCTGGGCATCTTCAGGCAGGTGGGGTTGCCAGTTACGCGGTGTGCTGTGCCGTTCTGTCTGACGACGTATTTCACGCCCGACCTCGTGTATATCCAGTAGCCGGAGAATCAGGCCATCAGATGAATGTCTCAGTGCCTGTTCCACATTATCAAGAAAAGCTTCGTGGCGGATTTTCAGTGCAGATAAGGTCCACTGCCAGGGGGACTGGGCAAAGCGTGCTTTCGGTACCCGTTCAGCCAGTCTTCTGACAAGCTCATCATGGGCGGTGCGATCGCTGTTGCTGATAAGATCGGGTCCACTCCAGATCGCCAGCCAGCAACGCTCCCGGACCAGCCATGGGGACAGTGTTGTGACTTTCTCATCGACCACATCCTGTAACTGGATACCTGTATTAGCCAGTGAGCGCTTTTGTGGGGCGACCATGTCTTCGATTTCTTCTTTCCCCATGTCAGGATCACGCTCAAAAACGAAGCTGATTTTATGACCGCTGTTTTTATATGCCGTATTCAGGCTGTCACTCATGCTGGTGATCAGCGATTCCAGTGAACCTGGGCCAGTCTGGTCGGATGCTTCATCCATTTCCCTGAAAGCACCGCTGACTTCAAAGACAGAGAGATATTCTCCACGCTTTGTGGCTGCAATATAGGGCGAATTCAGCCATGGGCGACGTTCACGATCCTGTCTGTCCAGACCAATTACAGTACGTAAATCGCAATACTCAACAAAACTGCTTGCGACAGAGAAACGGGATAGCGTGTTCAGACAGTCTTCGATAGTGAAGATTAAACGGTTTATGTTCATAGGTGAGGGAACTCCGGACTTACAGGAGGGAGGTTTGTGCAGTTTGATTTTTTTAATGCCACCCCGCGCTGGAGTGGCATGAAGAAAAATCAATCAACGTATTCTTTTTTGATGAATGAATCTGGTGTCAGAATCAGGGCAATCCCGTTCATTTTTTCACGCAGGGGCGAACGACCGGAAGGTGGATAGCGACGAAAAACGTCAGCGAAATCGGCCGGGCGGAAACTGCGGAATTTATCCTCAACCGCCAGTCTGTTTTGCATCAGTGCAGAGAGCGCTTCCCGTCCCCGCCGGACCCGGAACTTATCATTACTGAAAACTTCCTGTAATGAACGACGGTTAAGGGCCACGACCGTGGATGGATGAAGGTCGGGTAGCCACACCATAACGCCCTGTGCTGCGGCATAACCATTCAGTGAATGCCAGGCGTGGCAGAAAGCACATAAGCTGTAAGGCGGGCCGTCTTCATGAAACAGTTCCTGCTCTTTCTCTGACAACGACTCTGTACTGGTGATTTCAGCTTTCTGTACATGGCGGAGTGAAAGACGTCTGGCAGACAGACGGGCCTGCTCAAGCGCCCGTTCAGCGGCTTTTACTGCCGTGTTGTACTTTTCCTTTTCGCCGGTTGCGACTGGTTCACCACGCTTTTTTAACTTATCCAGATGTTCTGTGGCCTTATTAAGACGAACTCGTGTGTCACTGATTGTGTCGGTAAGCTGTCTGAGTGGCCATGAGTCATCCAGTCTGAAACGGTGCCTGACGTTTTGCCGGCAGCAGATACATCGACCGGGCGTTGTTAATTCCGGTTCCGGTAACAGTGGCTCCTGTGTATGAACCACATCAATTTCTGGAAAGGGATACAACCACAAGTCTTTAATGCTGTGTTGCATGAGCAGGCTCCGTACTGGTGTAACGTTTCACGGCTTCCAGAATGATGTTTGCGATTTCATCGGAACAGCATTCTGCAAAAATGAATTCCTGATCGTCCCGACTGTCGTGGGCAATCACATTGCCGTTTTCTGTTCGTCGTAACGTTATGTGCTCCGGGCTCCAGGCAGACATATGTGCCTCCTTGTATTGCCGAACAGGAAGGGCACCGGATAAATGCCAGTGCCCTGGTCAAGATTAGCCAATGGAAATTGTGGAAATCCCCAGCTGTTTCTGGCTGCGACTCATCATTTCAGGTCCGGCGACAAGTAGCGCCCCAATGACGATAGATACAATGCAACCAGCCAGTCCCATCCCCCCTTGTTTCCCAACTTTTTTCAGGCCAATCAGGCCCCCGAGAAACAGAATTACGCCGATGAACTGCGCAATAGTCAGTGATGATGACTGTGCTGTTTTGGCACCTTGTTCGACATTGCGAACCATATCGGCAAGATCTCCATCGGCAAGAACGGCTTTGGGCAGCAACATCATGGGAATGAGCAGCAGGAACTTAGTCAGTTTGCTCCGGCATGACATTACAAACAGTTGTGCGTGGATAAATGCGGCGTACAGACGGGCCGCTACGACACGAATACGTGACATAGTTTCTCCTTAAATGGATATATCAGTGGTTTATATGAAGGTGAAAAAAATCAGAAGACGATTCCAATGCTTGCCAGCAGGGCATTGAGGACACGATCGATAAAGACCAGCAGGACGCCGGCAATAAATTTGACGTTTCCCTTACTGACGGATTCACTGGCACTCAGTGCGGTATGTCCATCGAGTCCGGCCTTGCGCCAGATGGATATCCCGTTCATTACAAATCCAACACCGGCCAGCTTGGCCAGCGACAGAACTGCATTTGCTGCGCCAGCAGCAGCGCCAAACGTCTGAGGTTGTACATATGCAATCGGGCCAAATGAGTCAGCCCTGAATCCCATTTGTACGCCTCCGGCGTTAATCATTGCCGGGAGTGATACGAGCATGCAGCTGGTTAACATCCCCGCAATAAATTTTCCGGGAGACATTTTTACCGGACCGGCTGAACGGGCGCGGGCAAACAGGGTAATCATGCTGATCACCCCGATGAATTCTCCCCAGGTAAACAGGAAATCCATTCCGGCACTGAAAATACTGCTGGCAAAGTTCTCAATGGCGGTCAGGGCATCCATGTTCATCAGCGTAACGTCCCTGCACTGGTGATGATGGTCCGGGTCGTCGGATCAATCCGCTGGATCACCACATTGCCCAGCGTCTGACCTTCTCTGACAGCCCAGGTACTACCCTGCCAGCGAATCCAGGCCATACCAGTTTCCATCGACATGATTTTCATTCCGTTAAGTACAGACGACGTTTTTTTCTTTGCTGGATGCGGTGTGGAAGAGGATTCAGTGACGCTTTTCTGTGTCATTATTCCGTTCAGGCGGCTCCGGATATCATCCAGCTGACGGCGTGTTTCCTGTGCGTATTCTTCATCCTTTTTTATAGCTTCGCCCAGCTTGTTAATGCTGTCGTGAAGCATATTCAGTGTTGCCTGAATTTTTTCATCGCGGTTATCCAGCTCTGTTTTTACATCCCGGGCAAGCTGGCTCATATCTTCTCCTGTCCGGACAGTCATAGTCTCAGTGGACTGAACGGAAGGTGATGATTCTTGTGTGGTTTGCCAGGTCTGTACGCCAGCATCCGCATCATTAAACGGAGGCATGCCTGTTTCCGATGGCGCTCTCAGGAACAGATACCATATGGCTGCGAGCAACACGACTGCACATAGCCCCCATGTTGCTACAGATATCCCCCAGACGGAACGTTTCCAGAAGGGGGCGGGTTTCTCTTCGGGTTCACCGAAGCTGCCGGTTTCATCTATTTCTGTTTCAGGTTTCATTATGGTGTCTCCGGTTGTTCATCATACCGACGTTGCATCACAGCTTTTCTTTGCTCCATGGCTGTCTGCATTCGTGCCTGCGAGCGTTGTTCCGCCTGTGATGTACGATTAACTGAAGGGGAAATGCCACTGGAAAGGGAAGAGGACCTGGCGTCGTTTGTCATTACCGGGTCAACAAACAGAATTGATACGACTTCATGCTGATACACTTCTACCTGTTTATAGGGCTCACTTTCTGCCTGGCGGGTTAATATCTGACTTCCTCTTTCCGCCATACCACCGGCAATAACGCCCGCAACAGCTTCACCACTGGGCATTCCCACGCGTCCGGTAACCGTGCCATAGTTACCCTGAATAACCTGCGTGTTGGCATCTTTATAAAGTGTGCCAATACTGCCCACACCTCCTAACACTGACGGCAGAATGATATGTTTAAACCAGCGTGTATTCACATTGCTGGCCACGGATGACATCAGGTTGTCTTCCCGTTGAGCATATGCATTGACCTTAAGGTCCATGCCGTTCCAGCTCATCCGGTCGAAATGGATCTCCACGCCGTTACCCACCAGTTTGACTCCCGGACTGAACAGTGTTGCCCCTGCCCAGGGGCCAGCGGGAATGGTTGCGATAACCTTGGATGACGGGTTATCAGAATCCACTGCAGTATCAATATATGCCGGTATACGGGTCAGAGCAGGTATCAGTTGTATCCCTTTTTCTGCTACCGGCGTGGACAGGCTGGCATTCTGTAATGCGAATTGCTGCGTACCATTCTGCCCTGTTGTTTCTGCCGGAGATTTATTCCACATAGCCGTTGCTATGGTTGGTGTACTACCGGCAGGATGCTGATCTTTTATTCTTACAATCAGCTTTTGCAGCCGCTCCATACGTTTTTCACTGGCTGCTCGATCCTCCTGTGGTGTGCCGGAAGCCTGGCGATGAGCATAGTTTTCCGGTTTTGTTGCAGGCTGTTGTTGCTTTTCCGGAGTGTCCGGAATATCAAGCCCCTGTGGAAGACTGGCAATGAACGTCTGATTATTGCGGGCTGCAGCTGCGGCCCCTCGTTCATTATCCGCTCTTAACAGTTCACGATAGTGAGGTGTTTCGGTAACGCTGCGCGTTCCGCCGCTTGCTGCACTGTTAATGTTCACGGCTGACTGCATATCGCTGTTACTCCCTGATAGTTTGGAAAACGCGATATAGCCGCCGCCAAATAAGATGATGCTGCCCAGTCCAAGCAGGGCAGCCAGTTTCTTTCCGGATTTACCGGCATCCTGTTCAGCACTCATGATTACTCCAGTTCTGGTGTCACGTGAACGGACTGGCCATTCACAGAGAAAGTCAGTAGTGGGGTGACGGGAAGCTTCCAGAGATGAGTTCCGTCGGCAGAGGACAAGGTCTGTTCAAATTCATCGCGCAACATCGCCCGGGAACGAACCAGAAGGTCATCGCCGTGTTGCCAGATCGTTGTATCCGGGACATTACCTGTGAATTTCAGCCTCTTAACTGAAGGGTCCCGGGGAGGAATACCATCCAGAAATGCCTGTAATGTTGCATCATGCAGGGCGATCTTATCCGTCGGGATGGAGACAACCGGGCTGGTTGGTCCCTGCCGTGGTATTCGCAGATCCAGACGACTGTCCATTTCCTGACTGGATGACGGCGTATCTGTTTCGCCACTGGTTACGTTCAGGATGACCGGTACCGACAGACCTTTCAGGTAGACAGAAATGTTTCCGGATGCCCATGGCCGCAATGGTGTGATTGTCACCATGTTCTCGTTGTACTGCACATCAAAGAGTTTTGGTGCCGCGTTATAAGGAGGATCGGATTGTGGCCATGGTGAACCGTTGATATCGGTAAATGTCACCACGCTCAGGTTGTTCATGGCTGTGCGAACAAGAGGAAGACTGGCACCGGGGGACAGATTAACTGTCAGAGAGCTGATACGGGGTACAACACTGGTGATGGGCGCATTGATGGCCCGCTCGTTATCCGCCATGAGACTGCGTAGTGAGCGAATCTCATCGGCGGAGAGCTCAGAATCAAGTCTTGCCGCATCTTGTACCAGCGGGCTGGCCTGCCCGGGGGCAGGCAGCTCACCTTTTACCAGTGTTGCCGGAACACCTCCGGTGTTTTGGGAGGCGTTCTGAACGTGATCGCTGGCAGAATTTGTCGTTTGTGGTGTGCGTGCGTTCTGCCATCCTGCGTTATCTGCAGACGTGGCGGCGCTGCACACCAGGAGCAGTGTGCTCAGTAAATAACGTGATTGCATATTACTTATCTCAGGAGTTCGGTCCGGCGTTACGGGAGATCATCTGCCGGATTTCCATACCGGATGGTTTCAGTCTGGGGTCAACACGCTGGATGGTGATTTCGAAAACAAAAGACTGTTCTGGCTTGCTGGTTGTCTGGCCGACCAGACGCATACGGACAGGATACTGAAATGTCCAGAACCATACGCCGTCGGACATTTGTCCCTGCCGTACCAGAACGCCAGCGCCTGTCGTGGCGGTCAGATTCATCTTCTCTTTCTTGATCGTCTCCAGAATGTTAGATGCCTGTAATGCATTCACATATCCGGCAAAACCTTCGTCAGAAAAACGCGGAGACAGAGAGGAAATCTGTGAACGATAGTGCACAAAATCCAGGTTGAATGCGGTCGCCAGTGCCTGGCTGCCAAAGGCCATTGCGTCATTCTGACTCCATGCTGGCTGATTTGTTGGTGCCAGCCTGACCAGACGACCATTGTCTGTAGCGAAATATTCGCGCTCCACATTCGTTGAGTGCCAGTACTGAATGGCGTTACCAGTAATACTGATAAGAAGACATGTGCCCGTACATAAAAGCGCTTTTATCAGCGCAGGGACATTATTTGCCCGCTGTTCTGACTGCTTCATAGCCCTGATTGTGCTCTTCAGTATTTCCGGGTCAGGTGCCGGATGTGATGGCGAGGATGGCTCGGTATTTTCGGTCATAGGTTGTAGTCCTTCCAGGGATCAATATTCCCCGGCAGCTTTTCATTCACCTTGTCCACGACCGCGTCGCAGACCTGGTTTTCCAGCTGCGACAGAATGTCGTCAAGGCTGGGGAACTGGGGGAGGTTTATGCTGATTTTTTTGATTCGTGACAGACAGGACTGCAGGGATGAGGAAACATCGTTTTCACGTTGTGACCATGCATCCGCAGCTGCACGTGCTCGCTCATATCCTGTATTACTACCGGCCTGTGCCGCGCTACCCGCACGACAGGTTGCAGCACTTGCCGTGGATGAAATCAGGATAAGGCCGAGCACGGCAACCAGAGACTTATGCATGTTCATATGGCTTCCTTACCGGCTCATCGGCCGGGGCTGTGGGAGAGATCCTGATGCAGAGTTTTTTCCTGCCTGTCCTCCGGCTTTTGGCTGTTGGACCACTGCTGCCATGACTGCTCGAAGCCCAGGTTCCGGTACAACGCATCAGGTTGTTTTTCCGGCGTGTAGACAGCAGCAAAAAGCGGTTCTTCCCGGGTTTTCAGATGAAACTGCATAAGCTCCGGTGCAGGGCGATTCGTGCTGTCAGCATCGTGGTTTACCGCTTCACCATAACCTGCAAAGCGTAAACCTTTGTCGGTCAGCGCATTGATAACCAGCTGACTGTTGTCGGCTGATGGGGTGGCCAGTGCCGGATACAATGTGCCGTTCAGCCGGACCACACCCTGCAGATGTTCATCGGCACTCTGGACAAGTAGCAGGTTGAGTTCACGCGTATCCTTATCCACTGATCCCAGAACAGGTGTCAGCTTGTCAGGGGCTGCGCTGGTTATTTCTGTTACCTGATTTGCGTTCTGTGGCGCGGAGACCGGATGTCGGTCTTCACCGATAAACAGATGTGAGCCGACGTTTTCTGGCATACGTAACGCTTTCATCTCTTCGGGCCACCCCTGGCTGATTTGCGCAGCCACTTTCATAAAGGTTTCGACCGGAATCGCCTGAATACGCTGACCTTTATCCGGATTATCATGTGATACCGAGATCCCGTTGGTAACTGACTCCATGGACCACTTATTCCGGAAACGTGCTTTTTGCTCTCCCGGGAGGATGAATTGTTCGCGGTTCTGAAGTGTCAGTGTCACCACGTCACCTTTCTGATGGTTTTTGACCAGACTTTCCAGTTGTTCCCCCCAGTAGAGTTTGCTGCCACTGCGGTTTTTAAGCTCAACAAAGAAACTCTCTCCTTTGCCGGGTGCATATTCAGCACGACCAAAATTGTGCAGTACGGCAGTCACGCTCTCTCCCGGGCGAAGTTTTCCTGGTGGTTCTTCGTCTGGTGCCACATCTGCCGTTTTGCCTGGTTCAGCCGGTGATGGTGCAGAGGCGGTGCTGACGGTTGATGCTTCAGGGGCTACTGGGGACGCCGGGGATTGTGTGGCTTCTTTTTCCTGAACGGGGTCAGGGACAGCCGGTTGTTCTGGGGTATTCCGGTTAAGTTCCGGTGTTGGCTGATGGGTGACAACTGCATCCTTACTGACAGCCATTTCCTTGCGTAATTTTTCTAGTTCAGCCCGTTGATCTGGCAATTTCATCCGGACATCGATGTTGTGCTCGATAATCAACTGCATTGCTTTTTGCTTAAAGGCATCACTGCCCGTCAGCTCTATGACGCCCCCATAAAATTTGGTGGCCACAGCAAGTGCGGCCAGAACGCTGCGATCGTCATTGCTGGCACCGTTGACCATTTCCAGCCGGTTTACCCGGTCAATGAAGGCAGGTTTGCCATCCAGTTTGTACAGGACGGTTCTGTCTGCTCGTTTTTCCCAGTCAAGCTCTTTAAGAATTTCGTCCATGTTGAGCGATATCGGTGCATCAGAACGTTCCGGGGCGTAGACAATACTGTCAGGTATCGGTGGAGTCGTCGTGGTTTCCGCTGAGGGCGTGGGATCACTGTTCTCATGCGCCTGTGAATCCGTTTTTTTACGCGTAAAAAGGCCACGCGCTTTGTCGAGAAACGATGAAGTATTATCAGAAGGTGATGTGCTCTGAACAGGTTGCTGCGGAGTGGGTTCATCCCGGACAGCCGGTTCTATAGTGGCTGTTGTGGCCTGAAGTTCTGACTCATCTGCCTGAACGGGGCCTGTGTCCGGTTGCGACGGCATATCACTGTTTTCCTGCAGATGCTCAGGATTTTCATTGTTCATCAGCTCCTGATATGCGCTGTAGTCTTCGTATTCTTCAGGGCCATCTGACTCAGGAAGGAACGGCTCTGGCTGAAGGGGAATGTCTTCAGTTACATGGCTGACCGCCTCTTCCCGGGGAGTATCCGGGGATATTCCGGTGCTTTGTTTGTCATCAGGCTCCGTCATCACGGTCATTTCCTCTTTGACTGCATCAGGGGAAGGTGATGGTTCGGCTGATTCATTCATGGTTTCAGATGAGGGGCTGTCTTCAGGGGCGGCGGGGGCAGCAGCAGGGGCCGGTATTTCTGGTGAAGTGCCGGACTCCTGTTGTAACTCGTTTTTTTCCGGTTGTGACAGTTCGGCTTCAAATTCACGCCAGTCTTTATCTGTGGCCACAGAGACAACTTTTTCCGGAGGTTCCGCCGGATGAGCGGGTTCATCAGGGGCAGACGCCGTTGTACTTTCCGGGGATGCCGGTGATTCTGCAGGGGAGTCCTGAACTACAGAGCTTTCCGTTTGCGCCTGAACGTTATCAGGGTGCCGCTCATCTTTGCCGTTATTTTCAGTGGCGTGACTGGTAAATGACAGTGTTTCATCAGCAATGTTACTGCTGGAAGCAGTTGGTTGTTCCTGCTGCGTAGCGGACGGCAGAGAAGGTCCCTGGTCATGGCTGTGCCCTGTATCGGGTGATGTTTCAGGATATTCTGTCGGAGTCATGGTTTTTTCCTCAGTGTGGACCGGTGTAAAAACGAGGTTGCCGATCACCAGTGCCTCCCGGATTTCCGGGGTGTTACTGTTGGGGGTGGAAACCCCGATATGTTCTAACTGGGCGTTGATGACATGCTGAAAAGCGGCCCGTCCCCGGCTGGCGTCCAGGTCATTGAAATCGGTCAGTCCCTGCGCTTTTTCGGCATCGGTGAACGCAGGAAAGATGACCGATCCTCCTGTCAGTTCTGCGGCTTTTGTTGCACTGACGATACCTTTGTTAACCTGGCGTGCATGATCGTTGTCGGCACAGAAGATAAAGGGGCTTTGCTTCCATTTTTGCCGGGCATCTTCGGCCACGGCAATCATGTTGCCCGCATCCACTGTCATCAGCACCGGAAGGCCGGTGGCTTCGTGCAGGGAGGCGGCAGTGGCATAGCCCTCGGCAAACAGCACCGGCTGGCCGTTGCGCGGTGTACCCAGCGCAAACCAGTTACCGGTTTTCTCGGAATCTTTCAGGATGCGGGCATCCTTCCCGCCGGTGACCGGAATGCGCTGGTAGGAGCGTATTGCGCCGTTACGGTTGCGGAAAGGAATAACGAGCTCATTTTTGTCGTTTATTCGCACCCCCGGCGCAGCCTGAATGCCTTTCCGGGTCAGGTATTCATGTGCCGTGGCCTGCGGCCATTTGTTGACATAGCGGCGGGCATAAGCAGCCTGTCGGTTGTACTGTGCTTTCAGTTCCCGCTCAGCGTCCTCCCTGCGTTGCAGCGAATGCGCTTTCAGGTGAAGCCTTGCGCGGGGATCTGTCTGCTCTCCGCCGGAGAAGGTCCAGTTGACCGGCGAATCATCCGCGCTGCGATAATCCCTGTACCAGCCGGCAGGTCTGCCGTCCAGGAAGCCGCGATATGCGCCACTTTTTTGCCCGTTTTTGTCATCGGTGGTCGGAACCCGGTGGATTTTACCGTCCATGGCCGGCAGTTCTTTCAGAACCAGTCCGGCATTTTCCAGTACCTGGGCAAACTCGGTGACCGGATCACTGCCGTTCATGGAGACTTCCTGCGGTCGGGGCAGCCAGCGGTCCAGCATGGACAGGTCCGCCCCCGGGCGGGCAAACCAGAGTTTGTGCTCTTTATCCCAGAGGACGGGCGTGTGCCCGTTCATCGGGGGATGTGCTTTTTTGAGATCTTCTATTTCATCTGCAGGCACGGCAAGCCAGGTGCGGTAGCGGGATACAGACGGCATGAGTGCTTCTCCTGAAAAAAGACGGAAAAAAACCACCGCCGGAAGCCGGGGGTGGCTGGGGGGATAGAAAATCGGGGGAGAAATGTTTGTCAGGGTCTCCAGTCTGTACCCTTATTCCAGCGATCCTGCCAGTGTTCAAGATATTGTGCGGCTACATCCGGCATATTCTTAAGCACAACGACATTCTCTGAATTCTTGCGTGCAGCAGCACGAGAGAAGTTATAGGAGCCGGTTTCAACCGTGTTTCCGTCAACAATGATGACTTTGTCGTGATGGATGGGGAAGGCATCTACAGTCCGGAGAGGAATGTCCAGCAGGTTGATATATTTCATCGCTTCCTGACTTGCCCGGTTCGTATTCCCCTTGTCATCAACAACAATACGGACGTCCACTCCGCGTTTTTTCGCTTTTGCCAGCGCATGCATTACATCCGGGTCGGTGAAGGAATATGCCATCATCCTGATGGAGCTTTCCGCACTGTTGATTGTGTCAAGCACCAGAGCGGATGCGCTTCCTTCAGGAGAAAAGCCGACCTTCACGGATGGCGTGTCGATCATTGCAAACGATGGTGTCGTGAACAGTAACGGGCATGCCAGTAGCGATACCCGGAGCAGAGTAACGATAGTTTTTTTACCTGACATAAAGACTCCAGAATTTAATCGAGGCCAGTCCAGTCTCGTGGTGATTCCGTATGGTGGCGATACCACCATGGACGACCGGAGGCGATGGCCCCTCTCAGAATGCTGTAAATGCGAGTACAGATCGTCCTGACAGTCCAGCCTGAACGGTCGAGAATAACGAAAAATAAAATGATGCCGGTGCAAATCCAGAAGGTTGTTTTGGAGGGAAAGGGGCATATAAACAGATAAATCATGGTGAACGGCAGAGGTACGCCCTGGATGTTGACTGGCGGTGTTGCATATCGCCAGAAACCTTCTCTTTTCATGACCGTAACTCCCCTGGCGGGATAAAAAGAATCGCTTCTCTTCGGTCAACTTCATTCCGGATATACATTTCCAGAATCTGGTCCCGGATACGGCGCTTCTCCTGCCGGATTATGGCATCAATGTGATGCCCCCACTCTGCATGTGGCATTCCGGAAAGATTGTCGCGAAGCTCATCGTTAATGACGATATATTCCCGGACGGCTTTACGACCACCGTCATTTGTTCTGACCAGAACCTGAACCAGAATGAACTGCAACAGTGACAGGACAGCCCAGGCCATCGAATCCCTGATGACAGGGGGAAACAGCCCAAGAAGACGTGCCAGCGTTTCACCAGGAGATTTCGTATGCATGGTGCTCAGGCAGTAATGTCCGGTGTTGCCTGCCTGTACCGCTGCGTCGGCGGTTTCGTTATCCCTGATCTCACCAACACCGATAATTTCGGGATTACGTCGTACAGCAGAACGCAGTCCGGCAGCAAAACTGACCACATCACGCCCGATTTCTGCCTGATGCGGTGGGAGCAGATCGTTTTCATTTCCCAGGATATATTCCACCGGGTCTTCATATGTCACGATTTTGGCGTCGGGGAAATTGTCCATAATGTAACGGTACAGTGCTGAACACAGCGTTGATTTTCCTGACCCGGTTTCACCACATACAAATCCCAGACCGCTTTTGCAGACCATTGCTTCAAGCAGGTCTGGTTCAATGTTCATGGAGAGAATGTCCGGTATTTCTGTCGGGATGACACGCATGGTTATTGAGATTGCTTTCTCCTCCGCACCAGATGTGCCCTGAATGAGGTGAGAGCGTAACCGGATGCGTTCTCCGCGTTTAAGACCATAGCGCCCGGATGCATCCCCGTTAATCTGTATCGTCCTGTCAACCGGATTGCCTGCCAGAACGCGGGGAATGACTTCCCGACCGAACAGTTCATCAATCAGGGAGGACATGAGTGTGGTTGGTAACGTTGCACTGGAACAACGCACCCGTCGGCCAAAGCGACTGACAGATACAGGTGACCCGCCGGTCAGATCCACATCACTGACTTTATGTGCGGCACACCAGACAAAGAAATGCCGTAGTTCATCTGCAGTGAAACGCTGAAACGGAAAAAGACCAAACTCATCAGGAATATTCATCGGGAGCCTCCTTCAGTGCCTATAAGCGGACGCCAGTGAGATTTCTGAAGATTGAATTCCGCATGATTTTTAAGGCGACGAACACGATCTCCAGTGACCAGTTTTTTCCCGTCACCTGTAACGGTTTGCATTTGATCAGAAACATCCGGACGGGTGATCATGCCCTGACGCCAGAGAAGTGAGTACAGCATCATGCCCCGGTAATCACGGGTGAGGGTTTTCTGGTTGGCTTCAAGCGTCAGGTCGGCGTTTTGTCTTCCTTCCTGCCATCCCTGCCGTAATGCGGTTTCCCACACTTTTCGTTGCACGCTGTCTTCTGGAACGACGCTGCCTTCTGTACCCGGAGTGGCTGTTGTTGAAAGCCCCCGGAGAAGCCAGTCACGCCAGCCCGGTGGATTGCTGACAAAGCGTTCAGGGCGAATGATGGTCCAGACCCGGGAAGAGGTCCGGATTTGATCTGGCGTGATATGAGCTACGTCCTGTGCTTCATCAATAACCGGTGGTAGCCAGCCTTCCGGGCTAATCAGTGGCCGGAAATCGTATAAGGCATTAAGTGTGCTTTCCCGGGCGTTGAGCGCCTGAATCAGCTCCCATGAACGCTGAGCCTTGCCACCACGAAATCCAAGCGTTTTACCTGCGTCTGTCAGCATTTTCCAGCGTGTTTCTGACAGACTATCCGGCTTTTCACTTCGTGGTTTAAGCCATGCATTAATGTCAGGTGGTGGCGTATTGACACCACCTGGCGAGATGGTAGGGGAAGAAGAACAACCAGTAAGCAGTATTACTGGCAAAAGGAGAGAGGTGAGTGCTTTCATTTTTTCCGGTTCTCCGGCTGCATGAAGCTGACCTGTAACAAGCCCGGATATTGATGGATTGTTGCTCTCCAGGCTGTCTGGGCTTCAATAAGTCTCAACGTATTGGAAAACGTCATATCCCGGACGTGAAGGTTGACTGGTAACGGCAGGCGGACACCATTGTAGTTAAACTGCATCCCCCTGACTCTGGCCAGTTCGTTCAGTAATTCAATTGCATCACCTTCCCAGTCAAAGGAAAGGCGATCGCTGTTAGCTGTCAGAAGATGAGACCCCGTTGAAACCGGAAGTTGGCCGGAAAATACACCTTTGTCCCATAATGTGTACTGAGTGTGCCGGGTAACCGCCACATCAGAGGCAGCACCGTAGTTACGCGGAACAGGAGTATGCTGAGAAGGGGAGTTGCAGCCAGCCAGAAAAAGGGCGGCAAGACACCCCGCAGGTATAATACGGTTCATAATAATTCCTGAGCAGTTAAATCAGAATGGGATATACCGGTGCTCCGGTACAGACAGGATGATGTTTGTTTCCGGCTATACTTGCGTTACCGGAAATAAATGCCAGTGTGGCCAGGTAAATAGCCTCATAGTTTACTGAAGGTGATTATTCCTGATACTGGCTGGTTGATGTGTCGTCAGACATAAAACGAATATGAGCGTAATCTTTAACGCTCCGCGCCGAATCGATCCATGATGGATGACTCGACGATTTATGAATCGAACGTACCGGCGCTTGTCCCTGAAACAGTTCCCGGCCCTCGTCCGGATAACCTGCAATTCAGACAGGCACATGTGCCCGTACACTCTTGTATCTTACTGAGTATATCAGAATTTATGTAAATTCAAATATCCTCTATGCCTCTTTGTTGTATTTTCCGTCAAGTATGAGCCGGGTACCATCGTAATGCATGATCAGGGCATCAAGGTACGCCGGTTTGAATTTCTTGCCGAGCCTATCTCTGGCCAGAAATGATAAACAATGATTATGTGTCATTATTACTATGTTCCTTTTATGAGATTCTCTTGCGATTGATTCAAGCGTCTTATAAAGATCATTATTGCAGTCTGATAAACTGTCCATAACGACGGGTTCTTTACCGGAGAAGAATTTTGCAGTTTGTATGGTTCTTACCGCATTGCTGGAGTAAATATCATATTCACTGAAGATTGTTGCGAACTTAATACCTTCCTGCTGTGCTTTCTCTGTACCGGTAATAGTGATTCCGCTTTTATCCGAATAGCATGGCATATCTGAACGGTCGCAACGTTCTCCATGGCGGAAAAGGAAAATAACGGTGTTATCAGCATTAATTTCTTTTGCCTGTTCCAGGGTGATATCGGGAAGCGAGCTTTTTGCTTTTGTCACTGCCGCTACCAGGAAAACAGAAAATAAAAGAATGAATGCTGTTTTTGAATAAGAAGAACGTGGTTTCATCATGTTATTTAAACTGAATATAAAAATACCCCCGGGTTTAGTGCCGGGGGCGGGGACAGTAATCAGAAAGTGAACTGAAGTTGTGCCATTGCACCGTAATCGTGGTCAGTTCCTACCAGGCCGGAAACATCGATATGTACGACGTCAAATGGAGAGATACCAACGCCAGCGGTGAAGGCGCTTCCGGAGTTTGATGCCATGTTCTGACGATAACCGGCACGCAATTGCGCCCATTTCCATGCGTTAAATTCAGCACCAACACTTGCAAACTGACGTTTGCTGTCAGAAGTGAAGCCACTGGCAGGAGTCAGATCAATGTCAAGAGCAGTGGTAAACAGGTCATTATGCCAGGATACACCGGCGGTTGCCTGCGGACGAACTTTGAAGGTTTCTTTAAAGCCATTGACGACTTTAGTATCAATACTGCGTGGAATGATGTTCTGGGCAACAAGACCGACAGTCCAGTTGTCATTCAGGTCTGTATAAGCACCAATATCGGCGTTGAATCCGTTTTTCGTGTTGTGGTACTTGTCACCGTCAAAATCGTCTTTGTCGTAATCACGAACCGTTACGTTGTAGTTAAACAGGTCCACACGCTGATATTTTGGTGTGACGCCAAGAGACCATTTTTGTCCGGCCGTTTCCAGTTCTTTGGCAAATGAAATTCCGACGTCGGTAATTACAGCTGCACGCCCGAATGCGCGTGAGGTCAGGGCATTCTTATCGACGTCGGTAATTGTTCCATTGGCAACTTTGTCCAGATAATCCAGGTCTGCATCGTTTACTTTTCCGTTTACGCTGACAGTTCCGTAAGACTTGACCATAAGGGCAAACGGCAGAGTGTCATTTGCCATGGCTGCTACAGCTGATACACCTACCTGAGCATCTGCATTGATATTGCGGAATTCCTGCAGACGATGTTTAAGATTTGCCGCTGCCTGTTGTACGCCATGCTGGTTATCTACAGCACTGTCAAACAAATCCCAGTCATCTTTAACATCATCAGCTTTATTTGATACATCATCAGGATCAGCAACTTGTGCCCCAACAGACGGCAGAAGAAGGCTGAAATCATCATTGCTGTTGTGCTTTGTCAGTAAAGCCGGGTTTGCCAGAGGTGCCACACCATAATGGGAAGATGCTACCCCGGTACCACCCATTGCATCGTTACGCGCTTCAAAATATGACGTCGCTGCTGCAGCGTTAAAGGAAAATAATACAGCAGATGCAATGATGGTGCGGGTAATATGATTTTTCTTCATCATTTAATTTCCTGTTTATCAGAATTTAGACAAAACAACGCTATGACACGGATGTGCCGTAATTTTTACTTTGGTACTATCTGGTATTTACCAGGGTAATAAAGACGTATTAAATAAGCTAACAGGTAGTATTTGCCCTGTAATAAGGTTCCCGGCAAGGCCAGGTCTCAACGTGACGCGTCGCAAAGACATTGTTGTATTCTGCCTGGTTGTATATTCAGTTAACCATTTTCTTTTTTCATCGTTCAGAAGTGTTGGTGATAATGATAGTGCCGGATATATTACAGAGCCATTTATTTCTTTTTTCTGTCTCAATATTACCCCGCAATATTCTCTTTTCGTATTTCCTGCGAAGGGGAAACTATGCCAGAAAATAACTTCAGTGTTGCTGCTATCACTAATAAGCATTCTGAAATTATCAGCAGTATCTGGCCATTCACCGGACAACGCTATCGGATAGTTTTCATGGCCATTCAGCCAGTCCGGATTGAGATTAAAACATTCAGCAAGATGTTCGAGAGCGTCAGCTGAAAGATAGTCTGCAAGTCTGGCCGGGTCCTGTATAACCGTGGAGCGGATATTCCATGGCGACAGCAATGTTGCCAGTAATGGCGCATTTATATCATGCGACAGCATGATGTATTCAATTCTGCTTATTATGTTTCCTGTGGTGTTATCCGCAGGCATAAACATATTATGAAGAGCATCCTCAAGCAGGATTCGGGTTAAATCAGCGGTGGATATGGCTAATTGTTCGCTCATTATCCCCAGAACTTCTCTTACCCCTTGGGGGTAACGGACCTGCAGAGGTGTCGGGTTTATCTGACGACCGTTGATGAGTTTTTCGCCGATTGCTTTTTTGTCCAGCGAGAGCATCATTCGGGCCGCAATACCGGTCGTATTCAGTCTCATTGTTCCTCCGACTGAAAAAGTCTTTTCAGCTCATGTGGTTATTGTATCTTCGGTGTTTTTTCTGGTGAAACGAATAATTTCGATCATGCAGATCGAATGTGTTTGGCGAGTTGTTGCAACTCGCCTTTCTGTATGTGTTTTGAATGATGTTTACAGCGGGGTGCTGCCCGGGTTCAGAGGGCAAATCATAATGTAGTCAGGGTCGTTAACAGGTAACGCTCCGGGAGATGGGACACGTTCGCCTTTCTGTGCTGCAATGGCCAGTGTACGCAACAAAACCTCACTGGCGCGGTGAACTGCTTCCTCTTTCGTTGTGGCAGTGACGTGAAGGTTATCAAAATCACCGATCTCAATACGATGCGCTTTCTGCCCATTTTCTTCATCGATGGTCGTGATATGGGCAGGATACGGCACAAACCATGCTGCCACTTTTTGTGTCTGCCGCCGGCGGGCATCAAGCTTACTGACCAGTTGCCATGCACGAAGATGAGTATACCGTTTCAGCATATTCATGGAACGATGTCCTGATATTGCAGCAATCTCCATTACATTCAGGCTACCCAGTTCGAAGAAGCGGCTTATTGCTTCATGCCGTAGATCGTGAAAATGCAGGTCCTCGATGCGAAGTCGTTGTGTGGCTATTCTCCAGGCATTTTTAAAGCCGGATGCGGTGTAATCAAAAACATTGCCGTGGAGATTAACGGGCATCATCTGAAGAAAGTTACGGGCACGTCTGGACAGAGGAACATCCCGTGAGTGACCGTTTTTGGTTTCAGGTAAATGAGCCACACCGTGGCGCAAATCAATGTGCTCCCAACGTAAGGCCAGTATTTCGCCCTGCCGCATGGCTGTCTCAAGGGCAAGATGGAAAATGACATACAACATCAGATTTTTTTCGCGGAAATAGCGAGAAAGGCGACGTTCTTCTGAAGACGTTAGCCGGCGATCTCGTCCCGAGGATACTTTCGGCTTGCGAACCAGTTCAACCGGGTTAGTACGACAGGTTCCCCATTCAACACGAGCAATATTGAACAGAGATGACAGAAGGGCGAGTTCAAGACGTACAGTATTACCTGTAATGGGTTTACCCGTTCGGGGGTTGATTTCTGCTAAACGAACGTCTCTGTATGTAGCAATATCAACGGTTGTTATTTCGTCCATATTCCGAAGGGCAATGGGATATCGCTTGATAACATTGCTCCGGTAAAACTCCTGTTGATGCCCTTTCTTGTGAACAGAAACTGTTTTCAGGTACTTATCCAGTGCGCGTGACAGGGACATTTTACGGATGCGTGGAGACGGCATGCTAACCTCAAAAGAGGCAAAAAATAATGCCAACAATCATTCTCTGCAAGCGTGCCAATCCGGTACCTGGAAATCATCATCAGCGTCGATATGGACGAATATAAAAACATTTACGTTATATCCCAAAAACACACAGGTCTTAGGGAGGTTTAAACTGTGTATTAACACCTATCGTATTGACGGGCGTGAAATGGCAGAAACAGAAGTCGTTCCTATTGACATGCCTGACTCTAACGGCGAGATGACTTGGCAAGCCAAAAACTACACACAGTATTCGTCCTACTTTATGAAGATTACTTGCTTGAAATAGCTTATTGGCAAATGGCATATACAGTTATTGAACCATTCTGATCTTCGGTTGTATCGCACGCAGCCGACCATGAGTTATTGGCTGATGGGAATGACCTGGTAAGCCATATGTAACCAGTTCGTGAGGTGCATATTCCGCCGCCACCTGTAACACGTTTTCCAGTTGGACAAGTAGCTGTTGCTCCAGGAAAGCGCCAACCTGTGGCCTGTGCTGTAGCAATTTGAAGCTCACCAGATCCTACCTTTCTCCAGGTACCGGATTGGCACTGGCCTACGTGCCAATCCGGTCGGTGGTCAGGGGGTAATAAAATTAATTACTCAGCATGTAATTGGTACAAATCATCCGTAGCAATGAATCACTTTATCGGCGGTAAGAGTGGTGGTTCGATCTATTACAAGCCGATTCAATGTCCGACTGGATACATTATGACTGGAACACGCATGTACGGTATTGGTGATGGTGTTGATGAGGAACATGTCGATGCCTACTGTTGCCCCTTTAATTAAGCTCCAGCACCAGGAAGATTGAGGCATGTGACTGATATGGTCCCACCAGACTCATAATTTCCCCAAGCATAATTACTCACATACCAAACGTTGTTTTGGTCGGAATATACCTGTTGAAAACCACCAAAGGGTGAGCCATTCAGGTAAGTCCATGAGCAATATGCATGGACCCCGAGCCTTAAATTACGAGTGTTTTTAGCTATGTTGTAGGTCTGCGTTGTGAATTGAATTTTAGGAGCGCCCCAGGTACCGGATTGGCACTGGCCTACGTGCCAATCCGGTACTTGGCGTAAAAGCAATTCTGGTAGTACGGTGATAACTGGTCGTATAGCAAATGGTCAGCAAATACCGCTGCCAACAGGATTTTCTGCCAGTCAGTGCTCATGGAGTGTGAGCAATGCAGAAAACCCTCAAGGTTGGAAGCCGAATTACTTTGCAGGATCAGTTGCAACTTATGATGCAAATCGAATTGTTAAATGTGGTTTTTATGATGAATACAATTTCCATAAAGGGACATTTAGAGCTGATTTAACCGGAAAATGTAGTTATGTCGTCGCGTGTCAGAACTGAGATTAAATTGCTGGCGCTGCTGGCCTACGTGCCAATCCGGTACGTGGAAGACTTCTGGTTCGCTCAATGGTTCTTACACAAACTTAGGTTCACATAGAGGTTCATTCTCAGGGCGGAATTCAGGGGGCAGTACATTGTTTATTTATGCATCTGGAGGTAATGGAGGATCTGCCGGAGGTGCATGTGCAAATACATCCCGACTGCAGGGATATGTTGGTGGGACGCTAATTAGCGTGAATGCCAGCAATAACCCTGCATATGGAAAAACAGCCTTTATCAGCTTTGCTGTACCTGCAGGTACTTCCTATCAGATAACATCCTATCCAACAGAAAATACATCATGTGGTGCCGGGGTATTTTCAGTATTTGGATATCAAACTTAATTGAGCGTTACACACGACGCAATACAACCTGTCTTATGCTCGTATTTGTACCATTTGCGTGAACCTGCTGGGCTCTCAACTACCTGGCAGTAGTGGGCATCCTCTGCGTTGCCCATTCTGGCAATGGCACAGAAGTCGAATTGCCCCAGATAACCTGTGGTGGAAAGCTGAGTAACTTTGAGTTTTCCACCTATTGTCCCCCACGTACCGGATTGGCACGAAAGTATTGCCCCTGTATTATCGCGGCCTACAAGGCCGTTAGGCGAACATGATGCGCCAGCAACGGCAGTTCTTTCCAGTTGTAAGTATTCACCAGTATAAAGGCGACCATCAGCCCGAACAGTACCGCCTTTCACCTGACCGCCGGTATAGATGCCCTTGTTGTTTACACTTCGAACCCATGATCCATCGGACATATAAAATCCGCCACCGTGAGTTTCATTGAGCCAGCCTTTACTGTTACGAGTAATTAACCAACCATTATTACTTCTGATATCACCGCCAGCGGTGACATTTACGTCAAAGTTTCCGCTATTGCCTTTTACCTGACCGCTGAAAGTGCCATTTACACCATTCACATTGCCGCTGAAATTACCTGTCTGGGCATTTACTGCCCCAACGTTATTCAGGTTATTTGATCCCATATCAATGGCCGTGTGCATTTTGTTTAAGTCAGGGCGACCATTGACCTGGAATCTGTAAAGACGATCAGTGTCCTCAGCTGCACCACTAAGTTCATCTGTCGATAACAATACGGCAATATGCCCGTTACCGCTTTTGGCACCATAATTACTTAAAGCTACTGACCAGGAACGTAATGCACCTGTGGCTGTTTTGCCGTCCTGGATATATCCACCAAGACCAGTGGTAATATCCTTAGCCATCTGGATAAGTGCTTTCACTGGATAAGGTGTGCCACCACTGGATACAACCATTGCCTGTAGTAATTCCGGGTTTTGGGCGTTTCGAACCACATATGCCTGTAACCGCTGCCCCTCGCTGTTTGTCTCAGTAAACCCGCTGGACAAAAAGCCGGTATTTTTCAGCATGGTTGTCGTGATAACGGCAGGAGTTGTTGTGGTACTACTGCCCTGGAGAGTCGTGTAGTTTTTCCCTATATAAGAGCGGGCCGCACTGGTCCAGTTGCTGACAAGACGTGCTTCAGTTTGCCATCCTTTTGTTTGAATATAGTCCTGCCATATGCCCGCTCCCCAGGCAATCAGGAGCATAACAATCAGTAAAGCCGCGCCAGTTTCCAGCGATGCCCAGCCTCGGTCATATTTTTTCATCAGATTACCCATAGTGGTTGATAAAGATTATCCAGCAGCAAAAGGACATGGCCAAAACATAGCCATGGACCCAGAGGGCCTTCTTTATGCCCTTTTATGCACCATGTTGAATGCCATAAGACAAATCCTCCTGTGCCCAGCAACACACACCATATGGCGTTATATAACCCTGACCATGCGGTAATACCTGCAATAAGCCACAGGTCTCCAGTGCCAATATTAAGACGATGGCGGTTAACTAATTTATGAAGGCAGAATAAGACAATTGCAGCAGTGGCAAATTCTGTTGTGCGGAACCACCATATATCAGTCGTGATTTGTGATAGCATTCCTGCAATTAAAAAACGTCGGGTGAATGTTCCTGGTAATAAACCTGTCAGTGCATCCGTTACCGCCATTTGCAGTATGAACGAAAGAATAAGGACAGCATGAATACGGTAGAGCAGTGGTGATGATGATAAAATAATTAACGCCACAGCTATACTGTATAGCCATATTCCTGACAGAACAGCAGGGTGTGTCTTATACCAGAGATGTCCCGTATCAGATAAAAAATAACGAACTCTGAATAGCAGAGTTCGTCCAATAATGGAAAATGTGAACATCAATGGCAGTATATAAACAGGGGATAGACTTATGCCTACGATTGTCTGCATTGCCTGCCTCCCTGTCCGGGAAGACATATCCCTTTCATGTCACGATAAATTCTCCATATTTTATTGGCATATTGCTCTCTTGTTTCATGTCTGTCCTTACGGAATCCGGCATTGTATGACCCAAGGCAATTCCAGCTGACGCCACATATCTGAAAATGTCTTGCCAGTATCCAGCTTCCTATATGGATATTAAGGCATGGTTTGGTAATTAAATCCTCAGACTTTTTTATTACGCCCATATTTATCAGCTTTGGAATATGGGTTGAGTTTATTTGCATCAACCCATAATCCGTGCTACTGGCTTTACCTGTTTTTTTGTCCTTATTTATATTAATTGCGCCCGGCCTCAACGAAGATTCCCCGGCAGAAATAGCCTTCAATAATAATGGTTCAATTTGATAGCGCGCGCCGGCAGCGGCAAAGCAATTGTCCCACTTGTTGGTCCAGATCTGTTTGGGAGCTACGTATGAAGCTCGGGCGGGTGGAATAAGAGAAAAAAGCAGGATTAATGAAATAAGTCTGAGGGGTACTGTACCCCCTGACATTAAAACTCCTTAACCATTGATGGTGAAGATAAGTTTGTTTGTACCAGTGCTGCCATTATCTGCCTTGCATTGCGTACTGGCTTCTTCAGTAGTGACTTTTCCATCACTGTGAGCAGTACTGTTCAGGGTAATGCCGTTAGTTAAACCAGTTTTACTGATTCGTGTGGCAATCTGGATACAGGCATCCTGTGGGACTTTATCATAGGTAACGGTAAAACCGTTGTTGAACCCTGATGTTGAAGCCGGGGCAACAGTTACAGCACCGCCCCATGCGTTATAGAGCGTTGCTGTACCAGATGTTTTGTCGCCCTGTACGGTCATCCCAGAGGGAATGACACCCATCTGAATGAGGGCACCTGTCATTTTGGCACTGCTGGTAAATGTATATCCATCGCTACCTTTTAGCAGGCTCTGGGCACTTGTGATAATTGTTTGTATATTTGCGGTTTCAGTTGCCACATTGGCTCTTGTACGCAACGCATACAAACTACCCAGAACAACGACTATAACAAAAAGAACAACGAGCGCTATTGTTCCCTGCTCCAAAATTGCCCATCCTTTATCATGAGGCTCATTCTTCTTATTATTTCCAGTTAAAGTGGTATTAATATTTTCTACTAACATAAATATCCTCGTTTTGTTTAAAAGTTACCCATGCTGTTGTCACTAATAGACTGAATATCCATAATGGCAAAAACCAGTAACATGAGAGACATGACAAGAAATATCAGCATAATTAAACGAATCACGTTTGCCCGTTTCTTTACACGTTGAAGTGTTTGACTAAGCCATCGTTGACCATAATTGCTGATTAGCTCTGTTGCGCCATCTCCCTGTAATAAAGACAGGAAGTTGGCTGCTTCCCTGGATGGGAACTGATAACCGCACTGACGCAAAGCCAGTCCAAGATGATCCCCCTGGCGGACGCGGTAAATAATGCTGTCAAGACGTGTGCTTAACCATGGTGATGCAAACTCCTGAAGAATGTTTAGCGAGTTGAGCGTCGTCATTTTGGCTTTCAGAAGTGCAGCCATATTCAGGAGAAATGTTGCTCCCTGTATATCCTGATAAATACTCCATGGCATTATCTTGTCGGCAAAAGTACGAACACTGTCAGGGCTTTTCCAGTTTGGCAGAGACCATGATATTAAACCTGTGATCACTGCAAAAAGAACGGCACATATAGCGCCGTAATTATCGACAAAAACAGATAATCCATAAAGAAAACCAAGAGCACCACTCCATGAATCGGGGGAGCTTATTTTGCTCAGTTCAGGTATTAGCTCTGTATTCAGAACATATAATGTCCCCGTCATCATGATTAACAATCCCACCGGATAAATAGCCATTTGCCATATAGCCTGATGGATTTGTTCTTTTGCATCTGTAAGAGTGGTGGCGAATTGCAGTGCATCCACAATTGAACCACTTCTTATCCCGGCGCTGATTACTGCGGCCTCTTCCTGAGGAACCCATAAACTAAGAGTATATTCCAGAGAGTTTTCGCCACTGTTTTCACGAAGAGACTCAATGCAGTCTGTGGCCAGTTCAGCAAAGGGATGCCATTTTCGTCCAAAGTCTGTCCAGGCATCCCGCATCTGTTCCAGTGCGGTCTTTAATGGCTGTTTATTTTCCAGCAGAAAACGCAGGGCTTCGTAAAACTGCACCCTGTAGGGGGCGCTGAACGTTTTTCTGACAATGAAACGCCTCAGCCGTTGACTGAAATTCATTTCACGCATGTTGTTCTCCTGTTAGACATCATCGATGCTGAGGCGCTCGTCTTCGTCCAGAGGGATGATTCTGTCGGCTTCAAGAGGGTCTACCAGACCTTCATTGATACGGCGAAGAAGATGCTCTACACGACTGATGCCTTTCATGTTTTCCAGCCAGTATTTACGTGCTGCAACTTTGCCGCGTGTTTTCAGAATCTGAAATAAGCGGTTATCAGGTTCTATCACCTCAGCAATTACAGTCCTGCCGGTGAGGCCTTTACCTATTTCACCGCGCTTTCTGCCGTTAATGATTACGTCGTGATTACATTCAGAGCATCCGTGATGATTTCGGAACCAGATATTATCTGTACTGCAGAGTGAATCTTTATTGCAGTGCCGCTCAAGGTAATCACGCTCGTCGTCGCTAAGTTCAGGTGCTCGCTTTTCCCATGGAATACGGCAGGAGGGACACAGAGTTGGTACAAGGCGCTGGCTGATCATCCCAATCAGTAATTGCGCATCGCAAATAAGATCGGCATTCATACCCATCGTAATCATTCGCTCCGGTATACCCAGAGCTGAGTTTGTATGTAATGTCGTCAGAACTATGTGCCCGGTCTGTGCCGCGTAGGTGGTTGACATCATCGAGATAAGATCGCGCATTTCCCCTTCCATGATGGCATCAGGGTCAAGTCGCATTGCCGATGAAATAGCCCGACTCCATGCCAGTTTGACGGCATCTTCGTCGGATTTGTCGCAGATAATCGGAGTCTGTGTTGCTCCCAGTATCTGTCCTTCCAGCGGATCTTCGATTGTTAGCAGGTGTCGCCCCTGATTATCGTCAAGATATACACGGCAGGCGCTGCGTAACGTTGTCGATTTACCGGAACCGGTTGGACCTGACAGGACTATTTTTCCTTCCGGGCGGCGCAGCATTATGTTCAGCAACCGGATTTGTTCCGGGATAAAGCCCAGTTGTTTAAACGTGGGAACTTTATCTCCGTCATCGGGTATCAGGCGCATAACTGCAATCAGACCGTCTCCCGTAGGTCTGTGACTGTAGCGTGCACCAAATATTCCTATTTTTCGCATTAATTGTGGGGACAGGCGCGCATCCTGCTCCCTTTGAGGGAAGAAACTGGTTTCAGTGACATCAGCCATTGACAGAATGGCTGTTGCGCAAAGTGAATAGCCCAGTGCTGGTTGATCTTCATCTACAGTCTGCAGTTCACCGAATATTCTCATGCGAACTTTGAAAATAGACTCTGAAATTAAGAAATGAATATCTGAAGCACCAAGTTTTCTGGCAGTTTCAAAATAAGATAGAACTTTCTTCTCACTTTCACTGACATCAGCAAGGTCTTTCAGATGAATAATTCGTTCTTTCGGGCCTCTGTTTTTCTCATCCTGACCTGCCTCCTGTAACTCCGACAACGAGACTACTTTTGGGTTGATATCCGGATATAATTTTAGCAGCTCCTGGAGATTACTTTGTACGTCAGGCCTTGTCCGCTGGTTTGTTTCTATAAGAATTTCATGGGTGTCTCCCCTGGATATAAAAAGGAGAGCATCCTTCAGATTATATTTATCCATATCACGTTACTCAGAAAGTAAGGGTGGTGCCATCACTTAACGTGACGCCAGACAATGAGATCGACTTCACTGTGACGGATGTGCCTGGAAGCTGGCTGCCAGTGGTGACGCTTGTCTGACGTCCATCAGCCATGCGAAGAACGGCATTAAGACGTTTATCTTTGCCGTTTATTTCCATAATAACGGGCAATTCCTTTCTGTTTTTAGATGTCGGCTGCTCTGAAACTGATGGCAAAGAGGCAGTCACACCAGAGAAACCTGAAACAGTTTCAGATGATGAAGTAACATCTGATTCTTCGAGTTGTTTCTGTAGCTGTGCGCCCTGAACTTTTGCCTGTAAAAGAATATTCCGGTTTTGTTGTGCTTCAAGTTCTCCTATTGTGACAAGAGGTTGTGTTGTTGCAAATGAAAAACCGGAGAAGAAAAATATGGATGGAATAATGAGTAATTTACCTGGACGCATAAATATGACCTTCTGAGGAATAACTGAAAGTACCGCCGTTTAATTCAAAATGGATATTGCTCAGACGAACGCCGGTATCCTGAAATAAAGGGAACAACTCATCAGGATTTACAGGCGTTGATAAACTGAACTGATATTCTTTCCATTTCTGAACAGGGGCTGGTTCACCATCGTTACCTGGTAATGGTTCCGGTATGGCTATTTCATTAATGGCCGGCGTTAACTGTTTTTTCTGAAACCACGTGAACACCCGCATCAGTTGTTCTGAGGGGGTAGGGACTGCCTCATCCCTGCGGGGCAGGGAAGGCAGTGGCCGGGTTACAGAAGCCAGGCGTGCACCATCTTTAAGGTTAAAGTCAGGAATAACATTAAAGATTTCTTTGCTTCTTGCCAGAAAGCCTTCAATAGTTCCTCCTGGCTGTCGTTCGTAAATCAGTGTGAATGTCTCGGGAGTACATGTTCCACCGGTAAGTTTCCAGCCTTCTAGCGCGACCGGTGATGGTTTTCGAAGGTCCGCGCAGGCTTTCAGAAAATCACTGATTACAGGTTGTGATGCCCATGGATGCGGGAGTTCTGGCGGTGGATCGGGCTTTTTAAACTGCAATCTTGCCCGTGCAGCTATCTCCTCGGGCGTCGGTACGACATCCGGCTCTGGCTGAGTCATCCAGAATACAGTGCCTGCGCTGGCTGCTACTAAAAAAAGTACGGCAGGCAGTGTGAATTTGCTGCGATTGCCGACAGTAAGTTTGCAACGGCGGAGATCTGCTGATGATAACCGGGTAATAATACTTTCCCAGTTATCAGGATGTTCCAGAGGAGATACGACCTGCCATTTTTCGGGGGGCTCTTCGTTCATCGTCAGAAAAAGACTGACCTTTTGAGCAACATCAGCATCATTTCCTGACAGATCAGCCATAACGGCAGGCTGGCCATTAATGGAGGCAAGGAATAAAAGCTCCTTATCGCTGTACCGGAAGACGCCGTATCCATTTCTCACCCATGAGCAGAAAGCCAGAGCAAGGGAAAAATAATGATTGCGCTCCGGCCTGGCCAGTATTCCTGTGCCGGTAATGCGGCTGATCTTCCCACGGGAACTTCTGCTGCCTACAGTCACTTTCAGAGAGGTAAGCCGTCTGGATTTTACATGGGGCTTGTGTTTCTGATGAGAAGGGACTCGCTGTTTTTTTACGACAGGACTCCATTTAAGACAGGCTGCCCACACGCGATGATTTACTTTAGGATCTGCGAGAAGTACAACCGGGTTGATATCTTCATCAGCCATTGTTGCCTCCTGACGGGAAAGTCGGGGTAATGATGATTACAAGCGTGCTGCGTTCATTTTTCCCGGTTTGTGAACCACCAAATAATGGATTTGCTGGCGTAAACGTACCGGCTTTACTTGTCGTCGTATTGTTCTGATCGAAACCAGTAACGACAAGTGATTGCCCTTCTTTCAGATTGACCTTCTGGCTCAGTGAACGCAGTTTGGTATACGGCATTTCGATGTAACTGTTTCCGTCTTTTGACGTAAAGCTACGGATTGTTGGGGGATCTGACAGATTAAAATTCATCTGCAACTGGAGATTGCCCGTTTTCTGAATTAAAGGCAGCAGGGTCATATTGAATCCGGTGGTGATCATGCCCGGCGTTAATGTTGTTGTTGCTCCTACATCCGTAGTCGTTGTTGTTGCTGACTGGGCGACGTAAACCGTCTGATCTGCCATCTGGATAGGTACCGGCGTCAGGTTTGTGACAGTGCTTTCTTGTGAAGTCACAACACTGACATCGCCCTGTTCACTCAGCGCTTTAATCAGAAGACTGGAACCGCTGAATTTGGCGGCATTCCCTGTTGCCGTATCCAGAATTGATACGCCTGCAGATGTAGCGCCTGTAAAATCTCCGCTTGCATTGTTCAACGTTGCTCCGGCGGAATGTAGCGATTTATAAACAAGGTTCCAGTCCAGACCGAACTGTTCGTTTCTGGTATTGCTGACGCTCAGAACCTGTACGTTCAGGGCTACCTGGCGGTTCATAATACTGTTTTGTTCGTCCACATATCGTGCGACGGCTTCCTGGACAGCTGGAGTATCAGTGACAGTCAGCGTTGAGCTCGATGCAGATAACCAGTAACGGCCTTTTTCTGGTGTCAGCATTGCTTCAATAGTTTTCCGGATGTCTTCATACAGATCGTATTCCTGACCAACGGTTGTGCTCTGAGAGGACGTTGCATCACCGGATGCTGAGTTATCCTGGCCTCCTGTTGCCCCCATTGTGCTTGTTGAGCCAGAGCTGACACTGGAACTGCTGCTGGTTTTGGTGTTCAGCATATGAAGTGGATACGTTCTGGTTTCAGTCAGATAGAATACAATCCGACCATTATCCATGCGCCAGTACAGACCACTCCGGCTGGCCATCAGATCCAGAAGACCATTGATATCTCCCTGCCACATGAGGTTATTCAGCGTTAATGGCTGAGTGGAGGTAGTCATTGTTGTGCTGCCCAGGCTGCTTAACGGTAGACGCCCATTTTCATCTGGTGCTGGTAGTGTTCCTGTCATCTGGCGGGTAGCGCCTCCTTCAAGAGTTGAATTGGCTGCGTCAGGCGTGATGATCACAGGGATGCCGCATACGGCAGTAATACGTTGCCCCAGTTCCTGCAGAGTGATCTCTCCTTTTCTTGCCTGCGTGATGTAGCAGGCCGGAGCTGTTTGTTTTTTCTCTCTTGATACCTGAGCGACCGGAACAGGGTTTATCCATTGATTATCGAGCCAGGTAAGAGCCTGCGATTTACGGGCCGAAAGGGCTGATACCTTTTCCCGTGCATGTGCTGAGTCTTCCTGTGCTTTTTTCTGCATTTTGTTGATTTCGCTGAAAGTACATCCGGAGATGGAAAGAGCGACGGCGATCATGCAGGGGAGCACCGCCAGCTTCATTGAACGCTGGTGTGATTTTTTCATGAATATATCCAGATTAGTTAACGTAGACGACAGAACCAGCAGTAATGCCTGCCGGGGGTGTCAGACCGGTTGCAGTTCCTGATAGCCAGGTGAGTTGCCCGTTTTGGAAGATCCCTATTAGTGCAGAACCACGACTTTTTGAACGCAAAGTTTCAACAAGACCTGGTTGTTCAGGCATCCATACCCACAGACGCCCCTGTTGTAACTGATGTTTAATTCGGGAGTCCGGAGTGACAGGGAGAGCCAGTTTATCTGAGGAAATTACTCCGTCCTGCTGGCCTGATACGTATCTGATATCATTGATTCTGTTAGCAATCATCAGTATCTGACTTGCCCATACAGACGCACTTGCATATTGCTGGGCGTTTGTGGTTTCAGACATCTTCTGATTCTGGTAGCTACCAGTGATAATCAGAATGGTCAGGCCGACGGCCATGACCAGCCATCCCATTAGCGACCATCCCTTGTATCAGAAACTGTAATGATGCACTGCATGCGAGAAGCCTGTGCGTATAAAGGTTTTTGCGCAGTCCGATATAACTCAAATACCTGCTCCATGGCTGATTCAAATGATCCCCGGAACATTAAAGGCGCATCCAGACGGTAATCGGTTACAGAAAGTGGCCATATGACCATCCAGTGCGTTGATGCCATGCTTTCGCATTTTGTTTCTTCTGCCCACTTGATAATGTTCTCTCTTAATGTGGTGCCTGCCGGCGCACGCCACTCTTTACCCTGAGATACCGGTTTAACAGGCGTTCCGGTCATGAGCGGGATAGACTTGACTGTGGAGCCGGTTGGAGTCGGGGTGGCGGCGGGGGTTGACGAAGATACGCTGTTTCCTCTGAATGGATTTCGTGGTTTGTTCTGGCTATTTGCTGTTGTTGGAGATTCAGGGGAAGTGGATGTGGTTACCATGGCTGCTGGCGAGATAGTGGTTGCCGTGTCCTGTGCCGGTGCAGCAGCTGATGTTGTGACGGTCAACGTTTTATTATCCCAGTCCAGATGGCCCCATAGGTGTTGTTCTTCCAGCAACCGATTCAGAGAACGGGTCCACTGATCATTGGCAGACCATGAAACCAGTTTGGTATTCAGCTTGGGCGTGGCTGCATTCTCTTGTCTGAATTTCCATCCTTCCGGTAGTAATGTTTTTATCCACTGACTGACGGTCCGGTTACGGGCCGTCGGCGATAGTGTTACAGGGGCGCTACCAGGCTTGCCTGTAATGATTAACCGGGAGAAATTCTGACTTATTGTTGGTGAAGGTAACGGTCGGGATTCGCTGACTGGATGTGCTGTTTTTACTGTCTCTGGCACGCTGACTCTCGGGGGGGGAGTTATTTTAGGTGGAGAAAGACGTTGTTGCGTAAGTGCCAGAACGCCAGCACTCTCACTGATTTGTCCGTCAACAAAAACCAGAGCAGGCGTATCTGATGGTGCCACGTTATTGCTGCCGGAAATTCCGGCACAGCCGGACAATAATGACGGCAGTATAAGTGTCAGATAGTTTTTTTTCATAACGGAGACTCCGTGTTCGTATATACGTGTTTGTTAATTGGTGTGAGGCGGCTGGAGAGGACGAATGACGACTGTCATTCCGTCCGAATGCAAATGCGGGAGAGACCACTGAAATAAGAGATATACAAAAGGAATTGATAATCTTTCATACAGACTTGTTTTCCGTGGGCATGTAATAACAGAGAAATTCAAACCATAAGATTCCAGTCTCTTTATAAGTTTATTTATTCTTGCAGGAGTAAAGAGATGTGAATGCATAACAATGGTTTCATCATTATTAATTGCTTTTGATATCAGAGAAAGTAACACATCCCAGTGTTTCCTCATTGACTCCGGGCAACGTGTATCGGCATAGGGGCTAAGATGTATGCTTGATTCTTTACTGCCATTTTTTTTCGCAAAGAATGTGAAGTTGTATTTAGATACAGACCTTACGATAAGAAGCACGCATCTGAAAAGTAGTGGGGAAAAGCAGATAATAACCACTATACAGAAATATAATATATAAGATAGTGATATGTGGTCAGTGTATAGATAACGGAAGTATTGCCACGGGGTAGTGATGTACAGGCAAAACGTACACCAAAGTAACCATAGATATAATGGTACGTTATTATTTTTCATGTTAGTTGATGCCGGCGACTAAGATAACAGAGTAAGGGGGATTAACTGTTTAATTCTTTGGAACGAAAAAATGCAGTTCCTGAACATCACACACCATTATTTCCACAGGCTTACCATTTTTATCCAGTAAATTTGAATTGGTTTCAAAAGATTTGCAGTTGTTTTTACTTTTAAATGAATCAAGGTACAGGGTGTTAATGTCAGATTCGTCATCTGTTGTTTCTCTTGAAATAATACTGTTTTCTATCACCACATTTTCATGTATCTCATTTGGCATTTTGTACTGTTGCAAATATTGTTGGCGGCGGATACGTGCCTGTTCACTGCTTTCTATGAACACCACCGTGATGATTGCCCCGTACATGATAATCAGGAAAACCCAGAAATCTTTTGGTATCTTCCAAAAAAGTGCGGACAGTTTGTTATCTGATGAAATTAAAATCGGAAAAAGGATTGCAAAGACAATCAAAATCGCGATGGTTAATTTAAATAAAAACGACATGGTCCCCTCCTGTTTTGACGAGGTCTTTTGTTTTTGTTGTTTTTACGACAGCCAGTCCTGCAGGTGCTGATGGCGGGAGCGGCTACCCTTGCGCCAGCGGCAGTGGCTACCGGGTGCACGTTCCAGGCGGAACAGAAATCGGTTGTTGCATAGTACCACCACAAGGCAGTTATCCGGCGTGCAGAAGCGTCGGGCAAGCTCATCGGGATCTGTCTGTGTTTTCGTTGAAAACAGCTTGCGTTTGCAGTGCGTGTCGACGACCAGTACCTGTAGTCGTCCGGGATGTTGCTGTGGCATCAAAGACTCCTTTCGGAACGGGAAAAGAAGCAGCTGTACCGTCGTAACTGCACGTACCGGTTGCGAAAAAACGGCACAAGCGAGTAGTGACAGAAAGAATCCCGGGAACGGCAGAAAGGGTGGTACAGGCTGCGAAGACGGGTCACGGGGTGTGTCGGGAATTAACGCACGTGAGGCGTAATGAGAGCGAAGCTCTTTTTGCCAGGGTCATCTACGTTGATTTTCATGTATGTTTTCCTGTCGGAAATCGTGGTGCTCTTATAACTGTTATTCCCTGTTTCCAGAATCGTTTTTCAGGGTCAGAATGACAATACCACAGCGGGGATTTATGTGAGGCACTTTCCACTGAGATAAGATTCTGCTGACGATGAGGATGCGGAACATGACGCTATTCATGGCGGATTCCCTTCGTTCCGCTGTTACATCCAGCCCTTTTCGGCGCAGAGAGCAAATCAGCTTTTGTGTCCTGGCTTCAGTCAGAAGATGGGATTTCATGTAGATACGTTTCTTCTGGCGTAATAAGGGGGGCAGCTTTTCGAGTAATTGCTTGAAGTGTTTTTTTATCGCCTTCTTTGAGGAAGTATCTGCGAGTGCGCTCAGGAAAACACATACTGTGTGATTGTCAGACATGTCTTTGGTTTTAAAACTATTTTTCCTAAATATTATTCTAAGCAGAATGAAAAACGGACGGACTAACAGCGGGAGAGCTATCATCCCCAATATCTCTACTAGCGTCCATATGTTCATCTGGTACAAGCCATCCTTGCAGAGCAAAATCGCTATAATGCACCAGACGCTATATATAGCTAATGGAATACGATATTGGAGTTTCATGTATTGCTCTTCCTCAGTGTAATGTGATAGTCGTCTGCTCCTGTGTTGCACCCCAGACATCTTCTGGCAGGCTGGGCAGCCCGATAAATAAGGTGTGAAAGAGGGTTTCTCTGCGTTCGATCCCGAATTGATGTTCGTATCCTCTCACCACCTGAAATCCTTCGTCGGAGAATATTAACTCTGCCGCTTCCAGAAGCTGCATAGTTTTGCGGTGTAGTGGAGTGATCAGCTGCAACGTAACTGGTGCCCTCATATCGCCTGTCGGTAGAAAACACTCTTCGGTGCGACTTAGTTGTAGCAGATGACGTTTCCCGGAACAGGCCCGTTCAATGGATTCATTGAACACCCTCTCAGGCCATGGGCAGACATATGTGCGCCAGCCTGCTTTCTGTAATTTACCCAGTGCAGCCCGAAAACGAAACAACGGACATTCCCCGACAGTGGCAGAGCTGAGAAAGAGCGTATTCAGCGTTCCGATGATGGGAATATTGCGATCTTTTTCGGTCAATGCTTTTAACGCCATGATTTCGCCAGGGAGACTACGGAACTCAGGATGTCTGCTGGCACCAGAAAGCCATTCAAGCAGGTAATGCCGTAATCCGGTTTCACTGGTTATATTGTGGTTTTCCTGTGCCGTTTTCAGGGCATTCAGTGCACACCAGAGCAACTGGCGCACGGGATGTTCTGTCGTGGTCATGCGAATGTCCTACTGTGAGATGAAAAGAAGACCGGTATCCGTTCTCTCCGCCACACGTGATGGCACGGGCCGGCCTTTGATAAAACGAATCAATACTCTGGGGTGAAGCCTTTTATTTCTTTCGCCATTAAGAAATACACGGTTCCATCAAAAGACAGGGGGAGTCCATGGTGGGGATGGCTTCGTGCAGGCTTCACTCCGGAATATTCTCTTGAATTGAAAAAAGCCCGGCCCGAAGGCCGGGAAATACTGGCTATGGGATGTTTACAAGGCGCTCCATAAAGCCGTGATGTTCGGCATTTGATACCAGTTCCAGGAGCAGGGATATCCTCGACTCAGGCTGGAGAGTATTTTCCATTCTGAGGAGATACTGATATTGTGCTTTTGTCAGCCATATGCTGGAAGCCGCATTCAGCTCTTCCCTGGCTCCCGGATTTAGCACAGGGTCCGGGTAAATCTTCATTAATCCATCAACAATATCTTTATTGACGGGTTTTATTTCACCGCCAAACTTCACGAAATCAATGAAGGCGCTATGTCGACGTAATGCTGATACTGGGTGAATGTCAAAATTAGCCAGAATAAAAAAGTACCCTGGAAAAATAGCGAATATTCTTTCACGGTAACAGCACCTGGAGTCTGCCCGTCTTATCTTTCTTGTTATTAATGGAGTCCATGGTACGACGTTTTGCTCATTCAGCCATGAGAATAAAGATTCTCTGTTTTTGCCGGCTGTATTATATTGCGCAAGATACCAGTTCCGGTTATTCAGGTGTTCTATATTCACGAAGTTCAACGCTCCGCGCAAAACCGATCCATGATGGACGATTTTGCGATGTCAGGCGAATATGCTAAATCATATGTCTGAAGCAGTGTCCAGCCCATATCTGGATAAACTGCAGTTCTGACAGGCATATAACCAGCAGACTCTAGTACGTTCTGTATCGGTGATTTGGCGAACTCACAGATAAAGAACGGCTAAGCACTAATATCAGCAATACAGTGGCACAGTATTGTGATACGCGAAATAAAACATCAGCACGTCAGTTCAGAGTAAGGTCGCCATATATCGGGCATGAGCCAGATACAAATAACTGGGACACCGTCTGAAGTGATTTGCTTTATTAAAGTAACTTGTGCTTGGTGTTTATGTTTATCAATTTGGGATCGCCTGTAAAGTGCAAAATGCAATTTCCATGAAAGTGTCCCCTTTAATGGGGACACCTGTTCACATTTTTTCGTTTTCTTTAGCTGTATTGCTAATCATGAAAACGAAAGTTCGCATCAGCACAGCAGAGCGAAGTGCATCATATCCTTCCAGATTTAAATTCTTCAGGCTTCGCTTCAGGTAGGTTCGTACCGTTTCGGGAGAAAGCCGACAGTTCTGAGCAATGGCGTCGTAAGGAACACCCATTGCGTAAAAAACGCAGACTTTAAGCTGGTTTGTTGATAGCTCGGGAAACATGCCTTCCAACAGAGTGATGGCCGGGAGTTTCTGTATCAGTTGAGGTGACATAGCAAAGGTCTCCGATGACAACTAAAAACGCTATCACCGAGTTCCTACGCTCATTGGTGATAGCCCAGACGGGGGTAGGAATACCGGCGTCATCGGAAACCGGCCAGGCTAATGCCTGCCCCGCCTGAGCTACCATAGATGACGACAAGAAATACAAGTTCCTGTCTTTATGGTATGGCAAAAAACGACGCCAAATGAAGAAATTAACTTCTGCGCCGACGATGACTACGCGGGTTCCTACGCCCGATCACAGTTTTGCCTGTGACCAGTAAAGGGTACTTAGTATAACGCACCGAGTCAACTAACAGCTTAAAAAACATACAAAAAAGCGTCAAAACTTAACGCTCCGCGCCGAAGCGATCCAGGCATGATGCTTCTGCTTTGTGGCGTTCGAACATGCTGGTCCATATGCACGAAACGGTGTCTGACCCTCGTCCAGACAATCCGCAGTTCTGACGAACATATGAACAAATATGCTCTTGTAGAGGCTGTTGTTACACAATTGGCGGGTTGTGTAACAAATGGTTTTATCATCTAAGAATCATTCTATTTACGATCGAATGATCTACAAAATGATTTTTTAAAGGTTATTTAGATCGTTTAATTGCATTAAAACAGAATATTATTCTGTTAGGTAGATCGGTTGTAAGATAAATGATCGTGAGTAGGACAAAAGTCGATCTTTTAATCCAAAAGAAAGATCTAAAGCAGAAAAATCTGCTTTTAAAAATAGATTTTATTTTTTTGACGCAGGTCAAGATTAACTTATTAGAGGTATCAGTGAGGAGGCACTGGAAGAGAAGAGATCGTTGTAATGCTTTTCAAATTAACGTAAA
The DNA here is from genome assembly GCF_046486595.1 of Escherichia sp. WS3063. Lineage (NCBI taxonomy): Bacteria > Pseudomonadati > Pseudomonadota > Gammaproteobacteria > Enterobacterales > Enterobacteriaceae > Escherichia > Escherichia sp. WS3063. Next base: position 15,830 of record NZ_JBJQKY010000020.1, on the reverse strand, counting down.
GCGGGTATATTTCGGCTGTTATTAGCTGTGCAGAGGGTGGCACTCTGTGGAGCAAAGCGGCGAAAGCCGGACGGCAGAATGCGCCATAAGGCATTCAGGAGAGATGGCATGTACGGGCAGTAAGTCAGAAGACTGAAGATGTTCCGGAAGCCATAAAAGGAAAACCCCCACTATCTTTCTTACGAACTTGGCGGAACGACGAAAGATAGTGGGGGCCTCACAGAATACGGGTAAAGTATAATGAAACCGTACCAGAGATTCAACCCTGTGCAGTGTATAAATACACGGCACAATCGCTCCGCCATAAGCGACAGCTTGTGGCAGGTCTGAAGAATACTCCATATAACGCAGTACACTGGAGTCAGTTAGCACCCGAAGAGCAGATCCGTTTCTGGGAAGACTATGAAGCGGGAAGGGCGACCACTTTCCTGGTTGAACCGGAAAGGAAGCGCACGAAGCGTCGTCGTGGTGAGCACTCCACCAAACCCAAATGCGAAAATCCGTCCTGGTATCGTCCTGAGCGCTATAAGGCGCTGAGCGGGCAGCTCGGGCACGCCTACAACCGTCTGGTGAAAAAGGACCCGGTGACCGGCGAGCAGAGCCTGCGCATGCACATGTCTCTGCATCCTTTTTACGTGCAGAAACGAACGTATGCCGGTCGCAAATATGCTTTCCGTCCGGAAAAACAACGCCTCCTCGATGCCGTCTGGCCGGTTCTGGTCAGCTTCAGTGATGCGGGCACACATACCGTAGGCATGAGTGTTTCCCGTCTGGCCAGAGAAATCAGCCCGAAAGACAGCAAGGGGAAGGTTATTCCGGAACTGGAAGTGACGGTCTCCCGCCTTTCCCGTTTGCTGGCCGAACAGGTACGTTTTGGTGTGCTGGGTGTTTCAGAGGAAACCCTGTGGGACCGTGAAACCCGCCAGCGTCTGCCACGTTACGTCTGGATAACACCGGCAGGCTGGCAGATGCTGGGCGTCGACATGGTAAAACTTCACGAACAGCAGCAGAAACGACTGCGTGAAAGTGAAATCCGCCAGCAGCTCATTCGGGAAGGTGTTCTGCGTGAGGATGAAGATATCTCCGTACATGCGGCCAGAAAACGCTGGTATCTGCAGCGCAGTCAGGATGCGCTGAAACACCGTCGTGCGAAAGCAGCAGCCAGTAAGCGCGCCAGACGCCTGAAGAAACTGCCTGCCGACCAGCAGATTCATGAGATGGCAGAGTATCTCAGGAAGCGTCTGCCTCCGGATGAAGCCTATTTTTGTTCCGATGACCATCTGAAGCGAATGGCCATCAGGGAGTTGCGTCAGCTTGAACTGACGCTGGCTGCCCCGCCACCGCACTAGACAGCACCATTCCCTCAGCACTGAATCATCACCAGCCCCTCCGGGGCTTTCGGCGCTGGTTCCGCTCAGCCCAAAATCCGCAGTAATCACCTTAAATCCCCTCAGAGGGGCATATCTGCCCATAAAACCACGCATCAGTCATCAGAACATGGCCACGTTGTTTCAGTTATCCACATAAATCCGCAAACAAAGAACTTTAAGAAGCTGCAAACCTGAAACAGCAAACCTGCAATATAGTCTTAACCCCATTATTTAATCCCCTGCGTTGCTTCGCCGCAGGGAAAATCTTTATCTCTGAGACCACTGTGAACAAATACAAAGAGGCCTTCGCTTGCAGCGGCCAAGGCCGCGCCGCTCAGAATCTAAAAGCACCTCCCACGCTGACGCGCGGGCCCCGAACCTCACCGTTCTGAAACCACAACAAAAAGACATCAGGAATAAAAACACCACACAAACGCAGCACCGTGCCCACCCCTCATAACTGAAAAGCGAGGCCGCCCCCGCCCAAAGGGCGGGAACAACATCGCTTTTAATTATGAATGTTGTAACTACACCTCATCATGGCTGTCAGTGTTCTGGCTGGAAGTATCGAGTACACGCTCGTAAGCGGCCCTGACGGCCCGCTAACGCGGAGATACGCCCCGGCTTCGGGTAAACCCTCGTCGGGACCACTCCGACCGCGCACAGAAACTCTCTCATGGCTGAAAGCGGGTATGGTCTGGCAGGGCTGGGGATGGGTAAGGTGAAATCTATCAATCCGTACCGGCTTACGCCGGGCTTCGGCGGTTTCACACCTGTGCTACATGTAACCACCGTATGCCGCCTTACATGCGCTGACGCGCATTATTTGCCTTGTTCCGTCTGAAAGTAATCACTATGATTAAATATGATTAACAACTAATCGGATATGCAAATGAAAAACAATACCGCACAGGCAACAAAAGTAATTACCGCGCATGTGCCATTACCTATGGCTGATAAAGTCGACCAGATGGCCGCCAGGCTGGAACGCTCCCGGGGCTGGGTTATCAAACAGGCGCTTTCTGCATGGCTTGCCCAGGAGGAGGAGCGTAATCGCCTGACGCTGGAAGCCCTGGACGATGTGACATCCGGACAGGTTATCGACCATCAGGCTGTACAGGCCTGGGCGGACAGCCTCAGTACTGACAATCCGTTACCGGTGCCACGCTGATGGAACTGAAGTGGACCAGTAAGGCGCTTTCTGATTTGGCGCGGTTATATGATTTTCTGGTGCTGGCCAGTAAACCTGCTGCCGCCAGAACGGTACAGTCCCTGACACAGGCACCAGTCATTCTGTTAACTCATCCACGTATGGGAGAACAGTTGTTTCAGTTTGAACCCAGGGAGGTCAGACGGATTTTTGCTGGCGAGTACGAAATCCGTTACGAACTTAATGACCAGACTATTTATGTATTGCGCCTGTGGCACACACGAGAAAACAGGTAGATTGTGTGTGGGGACAACTTAACATAGCCTGCAGATATTAATTCTGGAACATTATTATCACGCCAGATATTTTGCATTCCATTAAATAATCTTGTAGGAGATAAAATGAATTACGATGAAATAACGAAAATTACCGCTGAACGTATTAGCGACTACATGACTGAAGCAGTTAATACAGACTCTATTGCCGTTGCGGAAATGTTTCATAACGCTGCATGGGGAGTGCGAACATTGTGGTTTGAACTCGTCACAAAAATAGATATGGATATGCATAAAAAGAACGGGTATGCGAGTTATGATCTTAGAAGGAAAATCGAAATGCAGCATGAAGAGTTTCAGAAAATGACAGAGCGCGAGCAAGTGCCTTTATTGAAATCGCCATAATAATAGAAACAGTACAAGTACATTGCTGTATTGTGTTTTCCTTGAATATTGAATCGCGGTGCCCATGTACTACGATTCCTTTCGTGTCATTTATCATTGCACACTTTCCCTGACTGAGCGTAAAACACTGACTACTTTCCCCTCAAACTCTTGGACGGAGAATGCAAAATTGGTCTGTTCCAGCATAGAATATGTTACTTTTTCATGACCGAACCAGAAATATTGCGCGTCAATAAGAGACATTGTGTAAACTCAGTCCTTTTATCTGGCAGGTTAACCCCTATCAATCTTAGGATGAAACCACGCCATCCTCTGTTTGCCTGGTTATTAATTTCATAAAGACGATTGTTTTCCTCTCGTAGTTTTGTCCACTCTAAACAAAGTGTTATATCATCCAGTTCTGTGATGTGTTTCACTTTTCCATTGACAGTTACAGTGTTTATTCCATTTCCTGTGATCATCATCTTATGCCTTTTTTATCTTCATTTGGGACCGTGCTTTTCTTCGGAGTATCACTATTCGTTAACTGCTGTTTATCAATAAAATTCCTGATGTTATCAAGTGCTTCCTTTGTTTTTAGAATGTGCTTGATATCCATTTCATCCCGCCCGGTCATTCTTTTTCCGGACAAAAGACGCTCAAGAAGCTCCTGTTTCGCATCAGGAGAATCTTTGGCGAGATCCATCAGTTTAAGCAAATCTTCACGATCGAGAGGAAAGAAGTATTTTACAAAATACTTGAAAAGCGAAAGAAAGTAGTATGCTGTCCATGCAATACAGAAACCGATTCTGAGAAACTCATTGTCAACTATACAGAAATACAAGTATACAATCAGGAGAATAGGTAAAATCCATAATACTATAGCTAAAAAAATATATACGGGGATCAGGCGTCTGTATGCCCGTTCATGTTTATTCAGGATGAATAAAATCTTCTCCGCTTCTGAATCACACATAACATTCTCTTCCCATTTTTTCTGATACGTAATGTCCACCTGTTATCAGGAGTGTTTATTGCCCAGAAATATTCTCCTGCTGTGCCTGCGTCCTGAGCCACTTTTGTTCTAATGTCGCCAGTCTGCGACCGGCACTCTGTGCTTCAGAGTCTGAGACCTGCCCTTTGGGGTGACCATCCAGGCCATAACGTGGGACGCCGGCGACAGCTGTCCGCTGCAGATATACGCGGCGGGATGTGATGCAGGACACTGCACAGAGCCATTCGTCCATGGTCAGTTCTGTCTCCGGGTGTTCTGCCAGAAATGCCGAAATATCATTGCTTATGCCAATTTTCAGGGGAATAAATCCACCACCTTCAGCACGAAGATGAGGAAACAGGGCCTTTATTTTTTCCACGCACTCGTGAGTATACTCACGGGTCCAGTGGGAGGGACGTGGAAAACGGTGTCTTTTCTTTTTCTTCTTCCTGGCTGGCGCTTCGGGGATATGTGTTTCGACGGCAGATGAATTTATTCCGGCGGGGGCTGATTCTGCCGTCTGTTCAGTAAATACAGGTGCGATAATATCTGTTTTTTCGGATAAGGACGGTGGCGAAAAAGTTCGACGTTTTTTCACCACAATGACGGGAGTTTTCCTTTCTTCCTGATTTTTTCCCATAAATACCTCGGCTGGCTGGTTTTACTCTTTAATAATATCACAATCCATAAATTAGTAAATTTCCCATCAGGTGATTTTTCATGGCTAATAAGTCCATTCTCTGAATATTTATACTCGAGGTAGTTACAGTTATGGCGTGACAGTCGAATTGATATTCTACTGAACCCTGACAGAAACATGGTTGATATATTCTCTCACTTTAATGTTGTCATGATATAAATAAAAACAATTCATTTGAAAGGATATCAGAAGAAGATATCGGGGCGCACAGTTCATCTCTGCCTTTGTTTCATGGGGGGGTCTTTGTATATTTTACTTACTGTTTAAGCATGTACATAAGGAGTGCTTTCATTATGCCAATGATACTTGTAAAGAAGAATCCCCGGGGCAAAGTGATTCGGGAGCTTAGCAGTGAGGAAGAGACTGCAGTAAAGACGGTCTGTGGACTGAAAAGGCCAGCAACCATGGCACAACATAACCTGGCCAATGATCTTCTCCGGGAAATGCGTGAGTATGATGCATGGTTACAGTGTGACTGTATTCCGGGAGATTCGCCGGCCATGAATTTTGCTGCTCTTAAAAACAATACGGGTACTCTTTATCTGTCCAGTTTTAATCATGAGCATGCACCTGAATGCCCCATGTATCGTCAGTTATCCGGAAATGAAGAGGAAACATCCTTCGGAGCAAGCCGGCATCCCGTTAGCACCCGTATAAATTACAGAAACTTTTTACCACCTGATGACAGTAATTCTGTTATCAGACTGCAGGCCCGCTCTGCTTACCATAATGGTGAGCGCTCCTCCGTTCGCAAGAAACGTCCGCGCCTTGGCCGTTTACTCCTGTCGCTTATTGAAGATGCAGGGCTGAATAAACTGGATTCCCTGGCTAATCCCCGTATCCGGACTAATTATCGTGAGTGTCTTGATGCCATACGGCAGGTTACACTACAGCAGGAGTATATTCGGGGAAGAGCCTTATCTGAAATTATCCATTTCCGGCCAGGAATGTCTGAAAGGTCTCAGGAGCGGTTAATGGAAACGCTGGAGAATTCAGAACGACACTGGCCTGCCAGAAGAAAGCATATGTTCTTTCAGATTTTTATGGCGCAGCACATCTGTCGTGATGCTGTGGAAATTCACTGGGCGAACGGTAATATTCAGGTCATCAGACCTGTGCGGGGGATCAGTATTAATGGTGAAGCGCAGGGCGGAATACGTCCCCCTTACTGGGTTATTCTTGCTTTTTGCCGGAGTGCCGATGGCAGAATCATCTGCAGTGAAGGGTATGCTCATGCTCTTTATCAACTGACATGTCCGGTGCCTGTGGACAGCAAACTGGAACGAAACACGCTCACTGCTCTTCTGAATGTGGCCAGCTGGCTTAAAAGAAAGCCAGGTACGCCGGAATTAAGTCTGGAAAGGCCCCTGTTTGATACAGAAGTTTATGTTAATGGTGAAAAGAAATATGTACTGCCGGATTTCATTGTCACAGCAAGGGCTCCTGACGGAAAGACGGCCAGAGTGGTCATCGAAACGATGGGATATGAAGACAGTGATTACTGCGCGAGAAAATCCAGGCAGCATACCGGCATGAAGCAGATTGGTGTTCTGCATACCGATCCACCGAAATGGCTGGATAACGATCATCCCCCTTTTAAGAAACATATGTACGGTGTTTTTATGCATCTCAGGTACTGAGATATTTTGTGGCTCAGTTCTGTAACTTTTCCCGTAACATTGTCTGTTGTTACGGGAAAGTCCGGTTTTTGTATTGCACCAGAGAATACCCAGACTGTGATGCTGCCACAGCGTCAGCAGGCTTTCTGAACGGTGTAACATCACTTCATGTTAATGATAATCACTATCATCAAATCTTGACATGCCATTTTCTCCTTAATAAATTAATACTGTATATGTATCCATATGCGTAAGCAGTTAATTCATTTGTTTTCCTCAGAGGATGAAGGAGATACCGAATGTCTGACCCTGTACGTATTACAAATCCCGGTGCAGAATCGCTGGGGTATGATTCAGATGGCCATGAAATTATGGCCGTTGATATTTATGTAAACCCTCCACGTGTCGATGTCTTTCATGGTACCCCGCCTGCATGGAGTTCCTTCGGGAACAAAACCATCTGGGGCGGAAACGAGTGGGTTGATGATTCCCCAACCCGAAGTGATATCGAAAAAAGGGACAAGGAAATCACAGCGTACAAAAACACGCTCAGCGCGCAGCAGAAAGAGAATGAGAATAAGCGTACTGAAGCCGGAAAACGCCTCTCTGCGGCGATTGCTGCAAGGGAAAAAGATGAAAACACACTGAAAACACTCCGTGCCGGAAACGCAGATGCCGCTGATATTACACGACAGGAGTTCAGACTCCTGCAGGCAGAGCTGAGAGAATACGGATTCCGTACTGAAATCGCCGGATATGACGCCCTCCGGCTGCATACAGAGAGCCGGATGCTGTTTGCTGATGCTGATTCTCTTCGTATATCTCCCCGGGAGGCCAGGTCGTTAATCGAACAGGCTGAAAAACGGCAGAAGGATGCGCAGAACGCAGACAAGAAGGCCGCTGATATGCTTGCTGAATACGAGCGCAGAAAAGGTATTCTGGACACCCGGTTGTCAGAGCTGGAAAAAAATGGCGGGGCAGCCCTTGCCGTTCTTGATGCACAACAGGCCCGTCTGCTCGGGCAGCAGACACGGAATGACAGGGCCATTTCAGAGGCCCGGAATAAACTCAGTTCAGTGACGGAATCGCTTAACACGGCCCGTAATGCATTAACCAGAGCTGAACAACAGCTGACGCAACAGAAAAACACGCCTGACGGCAAAACGATAGTTTCCCCTGAAAAATTCCCGGGGCGTTCATCAACAAATCATTCTATTGTTGTGAGCGGTGATCCGAGATTTGCCGGTACGATAAAAATCACAACCAGCGCAGTCATCGATAACCGTGCAAACCTGAATTATCTTCTGAGCCATTCCGGTCTGGACTATAAACGCAATATTCTGAATGACCGGAATCCGGTGGTGACAGAGGATGTGGAAGGTGACAAGAAAATTTATAATGCTGAAGTTGCTGAATGGGATAAGTTACGGCAAAGATTGCTTGATGCCAGAAATAAAATCACCTCTGCTGAATCTGCGGTAAATTCGGCGAGAAATAACCTCAGTGCCAGAACAAATGAGCAAAAGCATGCAAATGACGCTCTTAATGCCCTGTTGAAGGAAAAAGAGAATATCCGTAACCAGCTTTCCGGCATCAATCAGAAGATAGCGGAAGAGAAAAGAAAACAGGATGAACTGAAGGCAACGAAAGACGCAATTAATTTCACAACAGAGTTCCTGAAATCAGTTTCAGAAAAATATGGTGCAAAAGCTGAGCAGTTAGCCAGAGAGATGGCCGGGCAGGCTAAAGGGAAGAAAATACGTAATGTTGAAGAGGCATTAAAAACGTATGAAAAGTACCGGGCTGACATTAACAAAAAAATTAATGCAAAAGATCGTGCAGCGATTGCCGCAGCCCTTGAGTCTGTGAAGCTGTCTGATATATCGTCTAATCTGAACAGATTCAGTCGGGGACTGGGATATGCAGGAAAATTTACAAGTCTTGCTGACTGGATCACTGAGTTTGGTAAGGCTGTCCGGACAGAGAACTGGCGTCCTCTTTTTGTTAAAACAGAAACCATCATAGCAGGCAATGCCGCAACGGCTCTTGTGGCACTGGTCTTCAGTATTCTTACCGGAAGCGCTTTAGGCATTATCGGGTATGGTTTACTGATGGCTGTCACCGGTGCGCTGATTGATGAATCGCTTGTGGAAAAAGCGAATAAGTTCTGGGGTATTTAAATAAAATATAAGACAGGCTGTCTATCTTACAGACAGCCTTTTTATAATAACAGAAAGAATATATATCATACTTAACGGAAGAGATAATATGAAAACAGTACCCGTATAAACCGCAAGCAACCCCATTTTTCCAGGTGTATCAGCAAAAAAACCGCTGTTCCAGAAATCAGGCCGGGTAAATTTCAGAGCTGTATCTTCAATATACCATTTTGCAACCGGATACAAAACCATTCCGCAGAGAGAAATACACCAGAACAGTAATCTGTATTTAAACTCATAATCCCATGACATATACAGCATATATCCCCCCGTCACCCATCCCCACCACATATTATTAAAATAATATTTTCTGTTCATCTGCCAGTTTTCCTTTCTTTTGCACTTTTGTCAGTGTACTGATGCATGACAACATAACCACAGCATGATAATAATAATCAATAACAATAAGCTGTGTCACGTTTACATCATGGAACGGAGGTGCTCCTGTGACCTTTGAGCAGAAAAAAGCCCGGGCCATTGCCCTGATGGACAGCAAAAAGATGTGGCGGAGCAATTATGCCCCTCCTCTTCTGCGTATTCTATGGCGGCTGGGTATCCGGCTTCCGCCATTACCCTTTATGCCGTTCTGGCAGGTCACGGTGCTGACGGGGGGCTTATGGGGCATTTCCTGGGGATGTGTAATGTGGTTTACCTACTGGGGGCCGTCAGGAATGGTGGCAGGTGAGGCCATTATTATAAGTATCACGGGTGGTTTTTTGTTCGGACTGTGCATGGCCTCTTTCCACTGGTGGCGCAGGAAAGTTAACCGGCTGCCACCATGGGATGATGTGTAAACCGTGCACAGGCGTGTTCTTACGGAGCGGCACTTTCATTTATCTGTACGCGAACCTCTATTCCTGCGTCATGACAGGCCTGCAGCCACTGCGCCACTTCCAGGGGATCGCCCTCCCGGCGTACCACCCTGCCTTCTTTATTCCATAACTGCAGACAGGTGCTGCCGTCGAGACGCACCACAAAATCCCCGCGGCAGGCCTGATACGTTATGCCGTTCAGCTCCACCGCCAGATCAGTGGCAGAAGTGCCGTCTGCGGGCAGACCTGCTGCCGGGACCAGCGGCAGTACGACGACTTCTGCCGCACGCTGTTCTGCCCGGAGGCGGTCCTGTTCTGCCAGCAGCAGAGGCTGTGCCACGGCCCGGCCGGCGTCCGTCAGCTCCACTGCCAGCTGCAGGTTCGGGGCGCGCAGGGTACGCAGCCAGCCGGCATCCTCCAGACGACGGCAGGAGGCGCGCAGGTTTGGCCCGTAGACCGGGGCTTCCCCGCTTCGCTCCAGCACCCGTTCCAGGTCCCGCGTCAGCACGGGGCCCGGCCGTTTTTCATCAAGCGCAGCCAGCACAATCAGCACTCTCCGCTGCAGTGGCGACGGTCGGCGGCTCTGAGTCATTAACTGTCACCCTCCGACCAGATGAGTTTTTTGAGGCGCTGATAATCGGTATCGATGCGTTCCCGGGCCTGTGCGTGATTGTTCTGTGGCGCACCATGAATGGCCAGTTCATACCACAACCACAGCAGAGCTGAGGCCTTCAGTTCACTGATACACCTGGCGCTCTGGTTGTCCAGCCCACATTCACGGATATTTTTTTCCGCTATTCGGGTTAGTTGCTCATAGCTGAGTGAAAACACCCTTTCTTCATCCATCCTGCACGCTCCATCTGATAATGTTCTGACAGGTAAAAATAATATCCCGCATGATTTGTGTGCTCCTGATTTCTGATAATATCAGATATGGTTTTATCATCAATGATGAAAATCATATCTGATATGATTTTGTGTGTATTGCTCAATTATCATATCACTTGCCCGTTTCCCGTCGTGCAGATCCGGTTTCCGGCGGTTACGGATCTTCCTCTCCCCCCACACAACGCCACCTCCTGTCAGCACAACATGTAGTGCTGAATTCAGCTGCTGATGACACTATATGTTGTGTCATCTCCCTGACCTGTGATGCGCCGCGCAGGGGCGGAAAACAGCGATATGATGATTTTCTCAGCGTGGTACACTTCCGGAAAGTTATGAATAGGAAAAAAATCGGATCTGCCTGAAATGGGCATCCAGTAATTTAATAGCGTGGTTATATGCCTGCTTATTATCTGACAGGTGATGATTTATTTAGGGGAAAATAATTCATGCTGACAGAGTGTTGTGTTGCCATGCGTAATAACTCTGAGCGACTGTTGCTTCCGGTATCAGTTGAGTGAGGATTTTCAGACCACCACGTTTTACTGACCAGTAAAAATTTTTTTTGCCCGCAAGGCTGACAAGTGACTTCTTTTAGAATTTCGGCATCCACAACCAATGGCAGGAAGCCCGATGCAAAAATTTTTAAGGAGAGCTCTTTTAATGAAAATTGCTCAGCAATTACTGGAGGCCGTTCTGCAATTTATGAATGCATCTGCAATGACTCAGGTGCTGACGTTGATATTCCTGGCTCTGATAATACAGGTACTGAAAACATTAATTACGGCGTGGATAGTAAGGAAACCATCTTCAGGAGAGATGGTTTTAGACCGGAAACCTGACTCTGCCGGGCGTAAGGATCACTGCAGGCAGCTGTCTCAACAAAGGAAAAAACATGGCTGACTGGTTTATTGCAACTGAAGGTGTGAAGGTGGTGAAAGATAGTGCCAGCCTGTGGCCGCAGATCATCACGGCGGTTTTGTCTGCCGGTACTGCATTTGGTGGTGTGTGGTACGGGCAGTGGCGGATAACACAGCGAGAGGAGGAAGCTGCAACAGCGAAGCTGGTCAGCGAACGTCTCTTTATTGCCACGGAGCTGGTTTTTCTGCTGGAGAGGTTTGCGCAGCGTTGTGCTCCAGCAGCAACAGCAACTGTGGAGCACGATCAGGATGGCAGAGGAGAAGCTGAGTTCTTATTACCGGAAATCGATTATTCCCCGGTATCTGGTAACTGGCGCTCCCTTCCTTCTGGCCTGATGTATAGGCTCAGCGAACTCTCTGTTCTCAGCTACGAAGCTGTCGTGTGTGTAGATAATGTGTTTGTTGAAGATACTCCTTATGGTGGAGCGGGTGAATATAGTTTGCATAAAAACGCAGCTATGTTGGGAGTAAAAGCACTGCGGTTATCACGAGAACTGAGAATGTTATGTGGCCTCCCTCTGCACGGCCTTTCCGATACACTATCGCCAACGAGGTTGGTATTGTTGAAAGCCAGAGGTAAAACACTCCAAAAGGAGTACGAAATGGTAAAGAAGTCTAAAAAGACCGAGCAAGAGATTGAGGATTTCATAAAGGGGACATCATGAGTGGTCCACAATTGCTTTCCCTGCCTGGTTCTTTTTTAACGTCTCCGGCAACATTACCTGTTGCCATTGATTACCCGGCTGCGCTGGCACTCCGCCAGATGTCGATGGTTCATGATGAACTGCCAAAATACCTGCTGGCCCCTGAAGTGAGCGCCCTGCTCCATTACGTGCCGGATCTGCGCCGCAAAATGCTGCTGGCCACACTGTGGAACACCGGTGCGCGCATTAATGAAGCACTGGCGCTGACGCGGGGGGATTTTTCGCTCACGCCTCCGTATCCGTTTGTGCAGCTGGCCACTCTGAAGCAGCGGACAGAAAAAGCCGCCAGGACGGCAGGAAGGATGCCCGCCGGTCAGCAGACTCACCGTCTGGTTCCGCTCTCCGACGCCTGGTACGTCAGCCAGCTGCAGACGATGGTGGCCACACTGAAAATCCCCATGGAACGGCGTAATAAACGAACAGGCAGGACAGAGAAAGCGCGGATCTGGGAAGTGACGGACAGAACGGTCAGGACCTGGATTGGGGAGGCGGTTGCCGCCGCTGCCGCTGATGGTGTGACGTTCTCTGTCCCGGTCACGCCACATACGTTCCGCCATTCCTATGCGATGCATATGCTGTATGCCGGTATACCGCTGAAGGTCCTGCAGAGTCTGATGGGGCATAAGTCCATCAGCTCAACGGAGGTCTACACGAAGGTGTTTGCACTGGATGTGGCTGCACGGCACCGGGTGCAGTTTTCGATGCCTGAGTCCGATGCGGTGTCTATGCTCAAAAGAATTCCATAAGCTCTGACTTTTTTAAATCCCTTTCGGATATCTCATGGATATATTATCGGTATTTCATATTCTGTTGACATGCAGGACCGGTATAGAGTAAAAAAACATCTATTGAGTACCTCTTGGATATCCGAAAGGTGTCTTATGGGGTCTTTATGGGTATTACATGTGGATTCTGGAGATACACTATGCCTGTTATTGCTAATACGCATCCCAAAGGTGGTGTGGGTAAGACAACTTCATCCGTAAACATTGTTGGTGAAATGAAGTCTGATACAGTTGATCTGGATACTCATACCGGGCTTTCTATCATTCTGGGGCTGAGACCTGAAGGAAAAGAAATTTCCGTGAAAGTACCCAAAACAGTGGATGAGTTAATCGAAATTATGACTCCCTACAAGAACAGCGATAAGACGTTACTTATTGACTGTGGGGGATTTGACTCAGATCTTACCCGTACTGCGATTGCCTTTGCAGACTGCGTTATTGTCCCTTCAAAAGACTCCCTGACTGAACGTATTGGTTTGATGCATTTTGATGGAGTACTGGACGAAATCAGCTCTATCATGGGGACCGATATAACTGCTCACCTGTATCTCTGTAAAGTTAATCCTAACAAGAAGAAATTCCCTAAGCTTGATGCAATCCTGCCATCGTTCAAACATCTGAAGCTGATGAAGAGCCGCATTTCTGCTCGTGCAGAATTTGAGGATGTCATTGAGACTGGGATGGGAATCACTGAGTCTGTTCATGGGCGCTATTCGGCAGGAGGTAAGGAAGTTATTGCCCTGATCGAAGAAATCAATCATCTGATTGAAAATAACAAACAGTAAGGTGTGTCTATTGGGTATCCATATAGTATCCTTTGGGCTTTTAATGGATATCTTTTAAGTATCTAACAAACATCCTGGGTTATCTCATGAGCAAAGCGAAATTTAGTGCACAGGCTGAAAAACTGAAAAACCTGGTGGATTCTGCCAGATTACAAACTTCTTCTTCTGCCGTAACAGCAACAGCCCCGTCTCAGCCAAATGAAGGTGCAGAGGAAGTTTCAGGTCGTCCCGTGGCTGCCAGGACGAAGGCTAAGAATCTTAAGGCCATACCGCTGTCGTATTTTGAAGCTCATGCGGAACTTAAAGCGACCAGTAAAACATCTCTGGATTTTAGCTCATATATTATTGAGGCTATAAGAGAGAAGCTTGAACGTGATGGTGCAATAGGTCAATAAACTATCGGATATCTTAAGGGTATCTGATGTGTGTCTTTTAAATGCGTTATGGGGATTCTTCACGTACCTAAAGAGTCCCCATTAGACATCTTTCTGTTTATGGTGACATGATTCGTCACCGCTTTCCTTTCCTCTCAGTTTCACCATTTCATTCCTTTTCCCCTAACCTGAACCATGATGTCCACGATGTTTTTATATTGCATTTATGTATCACATATAACCTTCATAATGTTTTTGTATCTATGATTTCCTCTGGTCTTAAAGTTGTGTGTACAATGTACATGCAATTTATCGTGTTTTTATGTTGCATTTGTCCTTTCAGAAAGACCGTTTTTTCATTATAATTGAATATACATTGCATGTATGAAGCATGTTTGTTTTTTCTATTTGTTTATGAGCAACGGAGACTGGTTATGAAAATCTTTATTGATGATGGTTCTACCAACATTAAACTTGCCTGGTTGGAGGATGGTGACGTGAAAACGTTAATCAGCCCTAACAGCTTTAAACCGGAATGGTCTTTTAGTTTACTGGATGATGCTGCCCCGGCTAATTACGAGATCGACGGCGAGAAGTTTTCATTTGATCCATTAAGTGCTGATGCTGTCGTAACGACTGAAACACGCTATCAGTACAGTGATGTGAATGTTGTGGCCATTCAGCATGCGCTACAGCAGACCGGCCTGAAAGCGCAGCCTGTTGATGTCATCGTCACATTGCCGATCTCTGAATACCTTGACGCCAACAATCAGAAAAATAAGCAAAACATTGAAAGAAAGAAAAAAAATGTGATGCGTGAAGTACGGGTGCAGGGGAGTGATGCATTTGTTATTCGCAGTGTTTCCGTTCTTCCTGAAAGTATTCCCGCTGGTTTCAGTGTTCTTGCGGGGCTTGAGGATGATGAATCCCTTTTGATCGTAGATCTCGGTGGTACAACTCTTGATGTGTCGCATGTTCGTAGCAAAATGACAGGGATTACAAAAACCTGGTGTGATCCGAATATCGGCGTGTCCCTGATTACATCCGGGGTTAAGGAACAGATGGCTGTACATGCTAATACAAGAGTGAGCTCATACCAGGCTGACAATATCATTGTGCACCGTAATGAACCTGACTACCTTTCCCGTCGCATTTATAATGCTGAACAGCGTGAGTCTATCATTAATGTTATCAATGAACGGCAGAAGTTGCTTATTAAACGAGTTAATGATGTCATCAGCCGTTTCACCGACTATACACATGTAATGTGTGTTGGTGGTGGGGCTGAAATTGTGGCCGAGGCTGTGAAGAACCTGACTAAGGTTCCTGATGAGCGCTTTTATCTGAGCTCATCCCCGCAGTTTGATTTAGTCATGGGAATGATAAAAATGAAAGGTGGTGTGACTAATGAGTGATGAAAATAAATCCAGACGCTGCTCATTTGAACTTTTCCCGGATGAACGGACAGGAGATAAGATAGCAGATGAGCTCATTGCAAATGAAAAACTGAAGGAGCGGGGACGTTTCATGCGCGCGATGTTAGTTACTGGTGCGGCGTTTGCAGCTATAGATAAACGTCTTCCTTTGCTGATATCGGAGTTACTGACAGAAAATACGACTCTGGATGATATTAATAAGGTGATTTCCAGCGTAATACCAGGTGCTTTTTCGGTTGAAAAGAAATTGCTTGAATTACTGGAAAAACAATCTGGTCTCCATACGTCTGTGGATTGCAGTACTCCTCTTACAGAGCAGAGTCTGTCGAGAAATGACGGTGAAGACCAGACCAGAAGAAACGCTGAAAATATGTTCGGAGATGACTGAACTAACCCAGCCTGGCCAGGGGAATATCTC
>NZ_JBJQKY010000019.1:0-93205 GCF_046486595.1 Escherichia sp. WS3063 | reverse complement strand
CATATCCCACCGGCAGAAGCAGAAAAAGCTTATTATGCTTCCATCGGAAACGATGATCTGGCAGCCTGAGTTCACAGATAAAACACTCTCCAGGAAACCCGGGGCGGTTCAGAAAGTACACTATTTCTGGAAAAAAGGCGTATTTACCAGTGGATGCTTTCTCCTTTCTATGACATGAAACACAGTGCAACAGGACCGCTGAATGACTAACGGGAATTTCAGACAAATTATAAATCAGCTTGATATGCGCTGGCGACGTCGTGTTCCGGTTATTCATCAGACGGAGACCGCTGAATGTGGACTGGCCTGCCTGGCAATGATATGCGGTCATTTTGGTAAGAATATTGACCTGATATCTCTTCGCCGGAAGTTTAATCTCTCGGCCCGTGGAGCAAACCTTGCAGGAATCAATGGAATAGCGGAGCAACTGGGGATGGTCACCCGGGCTCTTTCACTGGAGCTGGATGAACTTGGTGCCCTCAAAATGCCGTGTATTCTCCACTGGGATTTCAGTCACTTCGTCGTGCTGGTCAGCGTAAAGCGTAACCGTTATGTACTGCATGATCCGGCCAGAGGCAGAAGATATCTCGGTCGGGAGGAAATGAGCCGGTATTTTACGGGCATTGCACTTGAGGTCTGGCCCGGAAGTGAATTCCAGGTGGAAACCCAGCAGACCCGCATAAGTCTCCGTTCACTGATTAACAGTATTTACGGTATTAAAAGAACACTGGCGAAAATTTTCTGTCTGTCAGTTGTAATTGAAGCAATCAATCTGGTAATGCCGGTGGGAACTCAGCTGGTTATGGATCATGCGATTCCGGCGGGGGACAGAGGGCTGCTGACGCTTATTTCTGCTGGCCTGATGTTCTTTATATTGCTCAGGGCCGCGGTGAGTATGCTGCGTGCATGGTCCTCACTGGTTATGAGCACGCTCATCAATATACAGTGGCAGTCGGGTCTGTTTAACCATCTTCTCAGACTGCCGCTGGCGTTTTTTGAACGCCGTAAATTAGGTGATATCCAGTCGCGTTTTGGCTCCCTTGACACTTTGAGGGCCACCTTTACCACCTGTGTGGTTGGGGCAATCATGGACAGTATTATGGTTGTAGGTGTTTTTGTGATGATGCTGTTATATGGAGGATATCTTACTTGGATAGTTCTCGGTTTTACCATGGTTTACGTTCTTATTCGTCTGGTGACATACGGCTATTACCGGCAAATATCGGAAGAAACTCTTGTCAGGGGGGCCCGGGCCAGCTCCTATTTTATGGAAAGCCTGTATGGTATTGCCACGGTAAAAATCCAGGGTATGGTCGGGATCCGGGGAACACACTGGCTTAACCTGAAAATAGATGCGATCAATTCAGGTATTAAGTTAACTAGGATGGATTTGCTCTTCGGGGGAATAAATACTTTTGTTGCCGCCTGTGATCAGGTGGCGATTTTATGGCTGGGTGCAAGCCTTGTGATCGATAATCAGATGACAATAGGGATGTTTGTGGCATTTGGTTCTTTTCGTGGGCAGTTTTCGGATCGGGTTGCTTCGCTGACCAGTTTTCTTCTTCAACTGAGAATAATGAGTCTACATAATGAGCGCATTGCAGATATTGCACTACATGAAAAGGAAGAAAAGAAACCGGAAATTGAAATCGTTGCTGACATGAGCCCGGTTTCACTGGAAACCACTGATTTAAGCTACCGGTATGACAGCCAGTCAGCACAGGTATTCAGTGGTCTGAATTTGTCTGTGGCTCCGGGAGAAAGTGTGGCTATAACTGGTGCCTCCGGTGCCGGAAAAACCACATTAATGAAAGTATTATGTGGACTGTTTGAACCAGATAGTGGAAAAGTACTGGTTAATGGCACGGATATACGTCAACTTGGAATAAATAATTATCACCGTATGATAGCCTGTGTTATGCAGGACGACCGGCTATTTTCAGGATCAATTCGTGAAAATATCTGTGGGTTTGCAGAAGAAACAGACGACGAATGGATGACAGAATGTGCCAGAGCAAGTCATATTCATGATGTGATAATGAAAATGCCAATGGGGTATGAAACGTTAATAGGTGAACTGGGGGAAGGTCTTTCCGGCGGTCAAAAACAGCGTATATTCATTGCCCGAGCTTTATACCGGAAACCTGGAATATTATTTATGGATGAGGCTACAAGTTCTCTTGATACAGAAAGTGAACGTTTCGTGAATGCTGCCATAAAAAAAATGAATATCACCCGGGTGATTATTGCACACAGAGAAACTACCTTGAGAACTGTTGACAGGATTATTTCTATTTAAAATCCACTGGTGTAACTTTGTAAGGAGTTTTGTCGATGGGGGAGGTTAAGAAGGATATAAAAATAACAGTGATTGCTTTTGTTATCAATTATCTGTTCTTTTATATTCCGGTGTCATTATATCTTAGTTATTACTATGGATATAATTTTTTTAATCTATATATGTTTTTTTTATCACTTGTAGTTACATTTTTATCGTTGTGGTTAAACGTGAATTTTTACTTCTTCACAAATCTTATAGCGAAGGTGTTGAAATGAGAAAACTATCTGAAAATGAAATAAAACAAATATCTGGAGGTGACGGGAATGACGGGCAGGCAGAATTAATTGCTATTGGTTCACTTGCTGGTACGTTTATTAGCCCGGGATTTGGTTCTATTGCAGGGGCTTATATAGGTGATAAAGTACATTCATGGGCAACGACTGCGACGGTTAGTCTAGACTGGCCCCCTGAATCTCCAGACAACCAATATCACTTATTTAAGTGATAGTCTTAATACTAGTTTTTAGACTAGTCATTGGAGAGCAGATGATTGATGTCTTAGGACCGGAGAAACGCAGACGGCGTACCTCACAGGAAAAGATCGCAATTGTTCAGCAGAGCTTTGAACCAGGGATGACGGTCTCCCTCGTTGCCCGGCAACATGGTGTAGCAGCCAGCCAGTTATTTCTCTGGCGTAAGCAATACCAGGAAGGAAGTCTTACTGCTGTCGCCGCCGGAGAACAGGTTGTTCCTGCCTCTGAACTTGCTGCCGCCATGAAGCAGATTAAAGAACTCCAGCGCCTGCTCGGCAAGAAAACGATGGAAAATGAACTCCTCAAAGAAGCCGTTGAATATGGACGGGCAAAAAAGTGGATAGCGCACGCGCCCTTATTGCCCGGGGATGGGGAGTAAGCTTAGTCAGCCGTTGTCTCCGGGTGTCGCGTGCGCAGTTGCACGTCATTCTCAGACGAACCGATGACTGGATGGATGGCCGCCGCAGTCGTCACACTGATGATACGGATGTGCTTCTCCGTATACACCATGTTATCGGAGAGCTGCCCACGTATGGTTATCGTCGGGTATGGGCGCTGCTTCGCAGACAGGCAGAACTTGATGGTATGCCTGCGATCAATGCCAAACGTGTTTACCGGATCATGCGCCAGAATGCGCTGTTGCTTGAGCGAAAACCTGCTGTACCGCCATCGAAACGGGCACATACAGGCAGAGTGGCTGTGAAAGAAAGTAATCAGCGATGGTGCTCTGACGGGTTCGAGTTCCGCTGTGATAACGGAGAAAAACTGCGAGTCACGTTCGCGCTGGACTGCTGTGACCGTGAGGCACTGCACTGGGCGGTCACTACGGGCGGCTTCAACAGTGAAACAGTACAGGACGTCATGCTGGGAGCGGTGGAACGCCGCTTCGGCAACGAGCTTCCGGCGTCTCCAGTAGAGTGGCTGACGGATAATGGTTCATGCTACCGGGCTAATGAAACACGGCAGTTTGCCCGGATGTTGGGGCTTGAACCGAAGAGCACGGCGGTGCGGAGTCCGGAGAGTAACGGCATAGCAGAGAGCTTCGTGAAAACGATAAAGCGTGACTACATCAGTGTCATGCCCAAACCAGACGGGTTAACGGCAGCAAAGAACCTTGCAGAGGCGTTCGAGCATTATAACGAATGGCATCCGCATAGTGCACTGGGTTATCGCTCGCCACGGGAATATCTACGGCAGCAAGCCAGTAATGGGTTAAGTGATAACAGGTGTCTGGAAATATAGGGGCAAATCCAGTGGATATCTGGGATGCCCCGGGAAGTCACCTTTCAGACGGGCGGAGGGCTGGTGAGTTATCCGCGATTACTGAGCAGTATGGATAATCCTTTTTCACAGACTTGTCAGCAGCCAGCATTTATGTTCTTTTATCTGAGGGAATTTATCTGTCTGCTGTGTCGGAATATCTCAGTTATACAGAAATCAGGCAGGAATAAATTGTAGTGGAAAGTCGATGTTTACCGGATGACTGATGCGCGCTTGTACACAGACAGTGTGTTTCAGTAATATGGAGAATAATGAAATGAATAACACAGACACATTAGAAAAAATAATCAGACACCAAAAAAACAAAGACCCCGCATATCCCTTTCAGGAGCATTTGTTGATGCAACTCTGTATTCGCGCAAATAAAAGGATGCAGGATAATATATCTGAATTTCTGGGGGCGTATGGAATAAATCACTCAGTGTACATGGTTCTCACCACATTATTCACAGCGGAGAGTCATTGTCTGTCACCTTCAGAGATAAGCCAGAAACTGCAGTTTACCAGAACTAATATTACCCGCATTACAGATTTTTTAGAAAAAACCGGATATGTAAAAAGGACGGATAGCAGGGAGGATCGCCGTGCTAAAAAAATCAGTCTGACATCTGAAGGTATGTTTTTTATTCAGAGGCTCACTCTTGCACAAAGCATGTATCTGAAAGAAATCTGGGGTTATCTGACCCATGATGAACAGGAACTGTTTGAAGTCATTAATAAAAAATTACTGGCGCATCTTGATGATGTCAGCTCATAAAGCGTGAAATGCCTGAGTATGCCGGATAGCTTCAGGCAAAAGAATAATGATTCTTGCAGACGTGTTTTTCCGGATACAAAAAAAATGATAAAAATTGCAGCGCCAGGCATCTTTCAAAGCAGGGAGACCTGTACCGCGTCGAAAATTTCAGCCAGTTAATATCATTGTCTGAACCAGGCACTTCGCCCGGGCAGGAGAAGAAGCGTGGTTGCGGTCATCCTGTGTACTGAAGTCGTTATGAAGGAAAAATACAAATAATTGCCCATTTTCTCTGTACAATAGTAAGCGTAAACTGACCGCCGTATGTAGCCATTAAGCCAGTATTGGTAACGTAGGTGCCCACTTTTTCAACTGAAGTGCGGGTTTATCAAGCTGGATGAAGAGTTCTGCACGTGAATAACCCAACTTCTGCATTATTTTGTTATTCAGTCTTTCCAGCAACTCCCGAATGCGCTGATTAAGCGATGCAAGGCTGTAGAAGATCTCATGCCTGATTCGGGCCATGATCCAGCGTTCAACAACCTGAACGCCAACTTCAGCTTTGGCTTTATCTTTCGGTTTACGTGGCCGCGCAGGCAAAACTGCGACATTATAATGCTCAAGCATCTGCTGGTAGGTAGGGTTAACGTCAGGATCATACTTACATGCCCTGGATGTGGCGCTTTTCAGATTGTCCGGAACAACAAGTTCAGGAACGCCACCCAACCACTGGAAGCAGCGAACATGACTCATCACCCAGTCTTCAAGCTGCTGAGACCAGGTGGCCTCTGCCCATGTATAACTTGATGCCCCGAGAACAGCTACGATGACCTGAGCAGTTCTTATTTCTCCGGTCTCAGGGTCGGTAACGCCAACGGTAGGTCCACAGTAATCAACGAAAAGTTTTTCGCCAGCTTTATGTACCTGACGCATTGATGGTGAAGTGGTTTTGAGCCATTCACGGTACATCCGGCAGTAATGGTTATAGCTGTAAAAACCGCCTGGATTACGCTCACAGTATTCTTCCCAGAGTAGCTGCAGCGTCACGCATTTATTACGCAGTTCCCGGTGTACTGTAGCCCAGTCAGGCAGAGAGTGCTTCTTCATCTTAACCTGGGTCTGAAGGAACGCATGTTTTAGTTTTGTATCATCCCATCCTGTAGGTAAGGGCCACTGCTTTATGCCAAGTTGAGCCGCCCGATTAGCATATCTGGATACAACGGAAGGGGAGATTGCAAGACTACGACCAATTTGTCGATGGCTGAGTCCAACACCGTATTTAAGCCTAAGAATTTCTTTAAGTTTTCTCATAGAAATTGGAACTGTTGGCATAGGTATCCTTTACCGGAATGGCAAAAGATACAGATCAACACACCTGTGAAGTTCCAATAACATTGATGGAGATCACTGAATAACAAAATGAGTCAAAAGTGATCTCCATCGATGTTATTCAGCGATCTGTTCAAATGTTATTACCCGATCTCGATGGAAGTTATTGAGTGATCTCCTTTCATGAAAATACGCATTCGGTGTCATAAGCAACGAGAGTATTTGATTCCTTTATGGCGGCCTGGTGCAGAGCTGCCCTTTCCCAGGACCTCCATATAATTTTTGTAGCGGCAGTCAGTGGCGCACTCAGTTAACTATTTTCACTTCAGTAACTTTGAATGAGTCGGGGCTGCCGTTAAAGGTGTTAATGAAGGCTTGTATTTTCCACTTCTGGCCTGGTTCAAGATTGGATGCTGTGTCGATTGTTTGACCGATAACTACTCCATCTTTTAAAAGATTAAATTTTACATAAGCATTTTTGACAACAGAGTTTGATTTATTTTCAGCATAACCCACAATTGCCTTCGTCCCACTTGGGGTGTTTTCCACATGAAGGTTAGATAGCGCTATTTGAGAATTACCTACAGCCAGGGCATGACAACTAGCGATTGATAAAACAGTACTTAAAATTATATTTTTTAAATTCATATTCACCTCAAGTTAGTCGTTAATCGAGCTGGTTATTTTAACGCCTCAGATAACCTTGTTGAATAGTTTTTCATCGTCAGAAAATTTTCAGCTTTGTAAATAGAGTTTATCGCCGCCCCGTCACCCTGTCTTACGTATCCTGTACGCACTGTCTAATTCTAAGGGAGGTGCGAATGCTTTCTGTTCCAGCATCATCCTGTCGTCTGGTCGGTACTGTGGGGATGCTGTTTCTTTTCACCCTTGCCATACCCGTTCAGGCGGCTGAACGCCGAGGCTTAGGTCGAGCAGGGTAGTAGAGTGGTTTTTTTAACGGCTGGACACTTGATCCCGGACCGTTACGTGCTGGTTGATGCTCATCAACAGCCTGTAGATTTCACTCAAGGTGAATATGGGTTACTGCTGGCGTTGGCTCAAAACTCCCGACGAGTCTTAATCTGTGAGCAATTGCTGGATTTGATCCACGGTGAGACCACTGAGGTATTTGATCGCACCATCGATGTATTGATAATGCGTCTGTGTCGCAAAATAGAGATCAATCCCCATTGGTGTTTTGCAAGTCCGATACAACGGTTAGCCAGCTTCTGGTCGAACTTGAGCTGAAGGATCTTAAAACAGGTATCCATAGTGCTCCTGGATATTCTCTTTTTGGACATTGACGTCTCCATTGGTTTAAACACGGCAATGGAGACTGCGGTGAAAAGAGTTAATTCCCGGAGTGACTGGCTGGATGCCAATCAATGATCGGAAGCATGCCAAACTGTGAACGGAGATGGATGCCGCCAAATCATAATCGATTCAGATGCCATATTTGCAATATCTCGTTAATCGTCTGTTCAGCCGGGATATATTAGCGGGCCAGGGATCCGGGAAAATGCCACCTGATTGCCACCAGACAATTTTTTCTTCAGAAAGAAAACAGTTAATTAAGGCGGAGGTAAAATCATGGACTTCATCAGAACGTCCTATAATCGTTAAATGGCATCTCCTGTCTCCAAACCGCCCCAGAGTTTCTGCAAAGCAGAGCGCTCTTCGTGGGTCAGGTGATTATCAGGGGCTGCCAATACACCGGAATTCCAGTAGCTGATAAACTCCAGATTGATGCTTCCTGCGGCCTGGTTCCAGAGCAGAGCCATGTCAGGTCTTCCTGGTAGCCAGAAAAAGCCTTTATTACGATAATTACGTAGCGTTCAGTGATGATCTGCTAATAATATTCTGTCGATCCGCTAAGTGTCAGTGTATGCGGTAAGCCCGCCCTTGAGTCACTATTTGGCAACTGCTACATCTAAGGTGACGTTATTCGCTGGCGCCGATATTTTCTCGATGGGAGATAACCCTGCACACTATGCAGTGTAATACTCGAGCTACTGCAAGGTTACGCAATTCAGTCTTTACTGCCGTTCTTACATTCGATTTGGGTATGAAGGCTTTCATCGTTTTAACACCTTTCTGCAATTCCATTGTTCTGAGAGCTTTCCACCGCTGTTGTACAAGGTACATGGCACAGTTGTGTCATTAACTTCTGTATTTCGTCAGTGAGAACCCGGTGATTACGTAGTTCATCTTTTGTCCAGTGGATTGGTTGCCGTATAAAGGATCTTATCAACAAAGCACAGTTCCTCTATGTCAGCGACGACGTAGTGCTATGGCTCTTTCCCAAACGCCCATTTCTGACTGTTCCTGCAACGCCGGTTAGCTGTCACTATTTTTATGGATTCGATAAAAAATCTTCATCATGTATGATCGATTTTGTCGATCGATTCGATCGAATTTTCTCCTTTTACCCTGCCTTTTGCATGGTTTTAAAATAGGCAAAATTACTTGTCATTCGTGGAAAGTGATGGCGGAGATAACTGAGCTTAAAACGTTTCTCTTGTCTCCGTCACTTGCCATACCAGCCAGGAAAAGAAGATGTCAGCACAAGAAAAAACAGTACAGATTGATTCTTTTGATGCGAAATTTTTAGATATAAATACATTAAGCAGGCTTATTTATGAACGTAAGAGTTTTGTGATCGAAAATGTTTCCGATGTTAGTGAAACGGTAAAAAGAGTGGGGCATGAAATAGAGAAAACGAAATTAAGTTGTCGTGTATATACTGAGTACAGGAGTACAGCTTTAGCTGGTTCTTTATGGTCACCAACCGTAATTCTGGGAGTGGCGAGTGCAGTAGCAATAGGTGTTCATAATTTATCTACATGGAACCCCGATTATGAAATCGGTAAGAACTATATTAAACGGAGATTATCGGTAAAATATAAAAAGGCAGAAGTATTGTGATCGGTTACTCCAGTGCCCCTGCCTGTTTGTATTCTGGGGAGGTTGTATTCACATAATTTCAGACAGGCGTTCACGTCCTCACTGAGAAGATATATTTATTTTGTGTAGATTAAAAGTCTGGCTTCCGTAGTGTGGAGTGTTGAGGCTGCCTTTAGTCCGGTTTTTAAATATTAAAAATATATATTAAAATGATGATGCAATAATGGAGATAATTGAAATGAATAAGGTTTTTGTTGTTTCAGTGGTGGCCGCAGCCTGTGTATTTGCAGCAAATGCAGGAGCAAAGGAAGGTAAAAGTGGTTTTTATCTGACCGGTAAAGCCGGTGCCTCTGTGGTGTCACTTTCAGACCAGCGTTTCCTGTCAGGAGATGAGGAAGAAACATCAAAGTATAAAGGCGGCGATGACCATGATACGGTATTCAGTGGCGGTATTGCGGCCGGTTATGATTTTTATCCGCAGTTCAGTATTCCGGTTCGTACAGAACTGGAGTTTTACGCTCGTGGAAAAGCTGATTCGAAGTATAACGTAGATAAAGACAGCTGGTCAGGTGGTTACTGGCGTGATGACCTGAAGAATGAGGTGTCAGTCAACACACTAATGCTGAATGCGTACTATGACTTCCGGAATGACAGCGCATTCACACCATGGGTATCCGCAGGGATTGGCTACGCCAGAATTCACCAGAAAACAACCGGTATCAGTACCTGGGATTATGAGTACGGAAGCAGTGGTCGCGAATCGTTGTCACGTTCAGGCTCTGCTGACAACTTCGCATGGAGCCTTGGCGCGGGTGTCCGCTATGACGTAACCCCGGATATCGCTCTGGACCTCAGCTATCGCTATCTTGATGCAGGTGACAGCAGTGTGAGTTACAAGGACGAGTGGGGCGATAAATATAAGTCAGAAGTTGATGTTAAAAGTCATGACATCATGCTTGGTATGACTTATAACTTCTGACGACACTGCTCCTGAACGATAATTGCGTATATTCTGTAATTAAGATAATTGCATATCTTCTGCAATTAAACAGAAATACCCTGCAGTCTATTACTGCAGGGTTGTCTTTTATCTGTTTTACAGATAATTTCTGATTTTTATTATCTTGTTCTCTTCATAATAATGTTGTCGATATACTCCGATGAATATCAGAAAACTGTTTTGTCCGGGCAACACCCCCCGGATTTTATTGTTTTTATTCTTTTTTGTTGTTTCTGCAATAACCACAATTGCATGCGGATACACTGAGAAGAATGCAACAGGAAATGTGCTGCTTCTGTTTCTCCTTCTGCTCCTTGCACACAGAAATACCCTCACATCCATTACAGCGCTGTTATTTCTGTTCTGTTGTGCACTGTATGCGCCTGCCGGTATGACGTACGGTAAAATCAACAACAGTTTTATTGTCGCGTTGTTGCAGACCACAACTGATGAGGCAGCGGAGTTTACCGGGATGATTCCTGTTTATCATTTTCTGGTCAGTGCCGCGATTCTGGTATTCATGGTGATTTTCTGGCGAACACACCACCGCGGTCACCGTAACTGGCTGGCACTGCTGCTGTTCGTATTATGCTCAGTAAACAGCTGGCCGTTGCGGATGGTTAAAGGAACTGTTGTGGGGACAACTGACACATTGCGTGAAATGCAGCGTTATAAACAACTGAATCAGCACGGGGCTGACAACTGGAAAATCCTGCCGGGTGTACCGTTGTATGACACGATTGTTATCGTCACTGGTGAGAGTGTGCGCAGGGATTATATGTCGGTATATGGCTATCCTGTGCCAACCACACCGTGGCTGAATACGGCTCCCGGTTTATTTATTGACGGTTATACATCGGCAGCAGCCAGTACTGTGCCTTCCCTGAGCCGGACACTGATTTATGACTATGAGCAGAACCCTGATTCCGGCAACAACGTGGTGGCGCTGGCAGCAAAAGCAGGATACAGCACATGGTGGATATCCAATCAGGGAAAGCTGGGGGAGCATGATACACGCATCTCTGTTATTGCTTCTGATGCGGAGCATACCGTTTTCCTCAAGAAAGGCAGCTTTGCTTCCCGTAAAACGGATGACATGTTGTTGTTACAGGAAACAGAACGTGCACTGGCGGATAAATCCTCTCCGAAGGTGATATTCCTGCACATGATGGGGTCTCATCCGAACCCGTGTGACCGGCTTCACTCCTGGCCGAATAATTACCAGGAGCAGTTCCCCCGGAAGATTGCCTGTTACCTCGCCAGCATCAGTAAACTGGATAACTTTCTCGGGCAGCTTGATGGTATCCTTCGCCGGCATTCCCGTCATTTTGCCATGCTTTACTTTTCTGACCATGGTCTGTCGGTCAGCGACAGTGCTAATCCTGTTCATCATGATGGTCATGTGCAGGGAGGCTACAGCGTTCCCCTGATTATTACCGCCAGTGACATCACGTCTCATCAGTCCGTCAGCAGAAAAATCAGTGCCCGTCATTTCGCAGGTATTTTTCAGTGGCTGACCGGCATTCGTACTGAAAATATACCGCCATTCAATCTACTGACAGACGAAGATAATGAACCCATTATGGTTTTTAACGGAGAGAGGAATGTACCGGCAGACAGTCTGAAACCGCAGCCTCTGATTCTTCCGGTCAAGGGAAAATAAGCGTAATGTTCATCACCAGATTATGTACGATGAGTTTTCCACTGTTTATAGCAATTATCTTGCTAATAACCAGACAGGAGTAACCAGACCAACCGAAAACACCGGGGAGGTGATTACCCGCTGGCAGAGGAAATCCGGTTTTTTTGATGTCAGCCATAACGTGTTTGACAATAAAGCATTATGAAAGGGTGTTAATGAGTCCATGGGATAATTCATAAAAATAATTTATTGTGTTATCCTTTTCAAAAGAAATATTCAGAAGATAACCCCTGGCTGACAACCAGGGGAAGGGGACATTAACAGTGTTATTATTGGTGGATAAATTATTACTTGTGTGCAGGATACACTAATGCAATATCTACTTATACTGTATGCCAGTATGTTTCATGCCTGCCGCTGAAAACGGCAATATCCAGGGCCAGACATATTCACCATTCATATTTCTGCATTTCTGTACAATTTTCTCAGAAAGCGTCTCATCAATTCTTTCACGCAACTTCTCCTGCTGTCTTAAAATACTTTCGCATATTTCGAAATCATCTTCCTGCATCAGCATTTCGGCGCATTTAATGATTTCTGCCCGTTCATGCAGCACAGAGGAATGATTATAGAGCCAGTTTACAAACAGCAATGCTTCCGGATATTGCCCCCATAACGGGTGGTATGTGGCATAATAATCTTCGGCAGTATCCGGACCGCCTGAAAAGTTATGCCATACAGCAAGTGGAAATGGATGCAGATTTCCGCACAGTATTTCTGCGATGTAAGTATTTGCCGCAAAGCCGCGACGAAATGCAGTTGCAGCTTTTACCAGTTCCCCATTAAGAAAATGCAGAAGGCCGAGTTCATACCAGTAAGGTGAAAATTCATCTGCATGTTCCTGCAGTATATGGCGTGCCTGTTCATGAGCGCCAGTGCGTAACAGTTCCGGTCCCAGTAGCCAGCGTGCACCATGATTATCTTCGGGATTGTAATCCAGTATTTTTTCAATGAGCATGATGGCATCCTGATGACGCTGTAAATGTGCATTTGCCAGGATTGCCGCATAGAGGGCACGAAGAAAAGGTCGGTTGTCAGGATGTATCCAGATGATTCTGCCACTGAAACCTTCAGGGATAAGACGATTGCCAACTGCCAGCCCTTTAAGGGCAGCATTCAGCGCCTTACGCGGGGCATTCTGCTCCAGAAATACGTATGCCAAGTGAGCGTGTACATCAATAAAGTCATTCTCCTGTCGGGCAAGGCGCCTGAGTTTGTTGATGTAACTTGTTTCGCTGATTTCATCCGCATCGTATGCATCAATCAGTTCTTCAAACTCATCCAGCAACGAGCCAAACCAGGTTTCCGGAAATATGAAACAGCCCTGGTTATCGTTCACTTCAAAGCGTAATTTGCCAGTCATATTCTGAACCTGTAAAAAAGGATGGACCATAATCTGCAGGCTATAAAAATTGTGATGCCTGGCATCGGTGTCCTTTTATTGTCCGGGATTAACGTTGCCCATGATAATACAGTGAATCCTGTTCTGTGGTAAGACGTTGAGTTATTGAATGAGAACCTCAGCCTGGCTGATGGTTCCGCCGGCATAAAAAAGAAATTGATTGAGGCGGGTGCTCTTCCCCTTAAGAGGAAGAGCATGTGTGTAAATGGTGTTCAGTCACCTTTTCAGTGGATTGTTAACTTTTGCATATTCAAACGGACTGATACACTCCTCCCTGTTTGCATCCAGAAAATCTGCCCACCATTGCAGCATAAGCCGACGTTCTTCCAGATGTTCTGCTTTATGAATATACGCGGCACGTACTCCGTTGCGCTCCTGATGACTCATCTGACGTTCAACCGCATCTCTTGACCATAAGCCGGATTCAATCAATGCACTGCACGCCATCGCCCGGAATCCATGGCCACAGACTTCCTTGGTTGTGTCATACCCCATCACTCTGAGGGCCTTATTTACGGTTTTTTCACTGATTGGTTTACGCGGGTCATGTGCTCCCGTAAAGATCAGACCATTTTCACCAGCCCATGTCTGAAGTTCTGTCAGTATGGCTACAGCCTGTTTGCTGAGTGGCACAAGATGTGGTGTTCGCATCTTGGAGCCCCGGTGTGAGAATTTTACCCCTGGCAGAGGTTTGCGTTCGGCTGGAATAGTCCACATTGAATTG
Source organism: Escherichia sp. WS3063 (assembly GCF_046486595.1). Classification (NCBI taxonomy): domain Bacteria; kingdom Pseudomonadati; phylum Pseudomonadota; class Gammaproteobacteria; order Enterobacterales; family Enterobacteriaceae; genus Escherichia; species Escherichia sp. WS3063. Next base: position 79,313 of record NZ_JBJQKY010000019.1, on the reverse strand, counting down.
TCAATATCAATTTCAGCCCAGCGGGCATATCTGAGTTCACTGGAGCGAATAAAAACCAGTAAATTCAGCATAACAGCAAGCCGGATGACAGGCTGACCTTTATAACTGTTAATACGCGACAGAAGTTCAGGCAGACGTGAAAGATCAAGAGCGGGGCGATGCTGTCGTTTTACAGAGGTCAATGCGCCAGCCATATCCAGAGCAGGATTATATCTGATGATGCCAGACTGTACGGCATAACGCATTACAGCAGATATTCTTTGCTGCAGACGACTGGCGATTTCATAAATTTGTTTAGCTTCTGCAGCACGAACAGGGATAAGCAGGTCCGGGGTATTGAGTGTTGTGATGTTCCGGTTGCCGATAAAGGGGAAAACGTGTGTTTCGAGGCTTTTGAGTACCTTATCGCTGTGTGATTGTGCCCATTGTTTATTACTGGCATGCCAGCGTCGTGCGATATGTTCAAAAGAGAGTTGTAAATCAGGGACTACTTTTTTAGCTCTTTTCTGTTCGCAAGGGTCAATCCCCTCCGAAATCAGTTTTCGGGCCTCATCCCGTTTTGTACGAGCTTCGGAGAGAGAAACCTCCGGGTATACACCAAGTGCCAGAGTTTTCTCCTTACCCAGAATGCGATAACGGAGACGCCAGTAACGGGAACCATTAGGATGTACCAGCAGGAACATGCCAGCCCCGTCAGTGAGTTTATAAGCCTTGTCAGTGTGCTTTGCAGCCCGGATTTTTGCGTCAGTCAGTGCCATAGTTCAGCCTTCTGAATGCGTTAAAGAGGGTACAAATTCTGTCGAACTGGGGTATACCCGCAATTATACCCACACAATGGGGTTGATGTGGGGGGAATCTGGTTGAGTTCGGTAGAATTGATTTGGAGGCAGAACGCTTAAATTGTGGCGTTCTGAAACGAAAAACGGACCTCCGTGGAGGTCCGTTGATATGAATTTGGTGCCCGGACTCGGAATCGAACCAAGGACACGGGGATTTTCAATCCCCTGCTCTACCGACTGAGCTATCCGGGCAACGGGGCGCATTAAACCTGATTCGCCTCGTCTCGTCAATCAAATTTCTTCAATTTACTGCAGACTGCACAATCTATCATCACTTTGCCGCTATTGCACGCATTGTCAGGCAAACCAGGCGGTCCAGGCGGCGGAAAGCGGCATTGCCAGAAGGAGTGCTGGAAGCATGTTGACCACCGGGAACATTTTAATGCCGCAGATGCGTAATCCGGTTGCCAGCAGCAATAAACCGCCTACAGCGCTGAAGTCTGCCATCATCGACGGTGTGGTCAGCGGTAATATCAGCGCGGCAGCCCACGCCAGCGTTAACTGGATGATCAGTAATGGAATGCTAATCACCGACACCGCAATACCCAACGAGCAGGCGAAGATCATCGCCGTAAAGAAATCGAGAAATGACTTGGCGATTAAAATACTCGGATCGCCGGTCATCCCTTCGTTCATCGCCCCGAAGATCCCGGTGCCGCTGGCGCAAAACAGGACAATAATCGCGACATAATTCTGAATAAAAGATTCATGCGCTGGCTTCTTACGTGAGTGGCGAAACAGATTTTGTGCTTTGGTGACCGCGGTATTGACGCCTTTTTCCAGCAGACAAATTTCGCCGATTAATGCCCCGAGTAAGGTTGCTAAAACCATCGCCGGAAGGTTGGCGCATTTCACCACCAGTAAAATACCAATCCCCAGCGATGCCAGACCAAAAATTGATGTCATGGAGACGCGGATACGTTCCGGTAAGCGTTGACTAAGGAGTGCACCGAGAACACCACCCAGTAATACTGCACTTGCGTTGATAAAAGGACCGATGACCACAAGAGTTCCTGTTAGCTGCATTGTCTGATTTTCTTATTATGACCGTTTGGCTCCTTCGATGGCTTGTTTGTTCGCAAAGTCCTGGCTTGCACGCTCTGGTGAAAGGTGCCATGATTGCGCGAATTTTCTCCTCTCTGTACGGAGTTTGCCCGATGCACGCCATCTCCTTACATTCTCTCGCTTATCGCCGTTTCGCGCGAAACTCTTCTCTTTTTATGCTACTGCTCATGCGGTGAGGTTAACGCACGCTCACTGCAGGACAACAGTAAAATCAGAGCGTTTCTGCTTTTACTGATGTCTGGCGGTCGGAGCTGGTGACCAGTTTGACCCATATCTCGTGGGGCAGGGTTTTTCACCTTGTCCGGTATTCTTACTTCCCCGAAACGGGTTTTGCGCTTATGAAATCAATGAATATTGCCGCCAGTAGTGAACTGGTATCCCGACTTTCTACTCATCGCCGCGTGGTGGCGTTGGGAGATACTGATTTTACGGACGTCGCGGCAGTCGTCATTACCGCTGCGGATAGCCGCAGTGGCATTCTTGCGTTGCTTAAGCGCACCGGTTTTCATCTACCGGTGTTTTTGTATTCCGAACATGCTGTTGAATTACCTGCGGGCGTTACGGCGGTAATCAACGGCAACGAGCAGCAGTGGCTGGAGCTGGAATCCGCAGCCTGTCAGTATGAAGAGAATTTGCTGCCACCGTTTTATGACACGCTGACGCAGTACGTTGAGATGGGCAATAGCACCTTTGCTTGCCCTGGACATCAACATGGTGCGTTCTTTAAAAAGCATCCTGCCGGACGCCATTTTTACGATTTCTTTGGCGAGAACATCTTTCGCGCCGATATGTGTAACGCTGACGTAAAATTGGGCGATCTGCTTATTCATGAAGGATCGGCGAAGGATGCGCAGAAATTCGCAGCCAAAGTCTTTCATGCCGATAAAACCTATTTTGTACTGAACGGCACATCGGCAGCGAATAAAGTGGTGACGAATGCGCTGTTAACGCGTGGCGATCTGGTGCTCTTCGACCGTAACAACCATAAGTCGAATCATCACGGCGCGCTGATTCAGGCGGGGGCGACGCCGGTCTATCTGGAAGCTTCACGTAACCCGTTTGGTTTCATTGGCGGTATTGATGCGCACTGTTTTAATGAAGAGTATCTGCGCCAGCAAATTCGCGACGTTGCGCCAGAAAAAGCCGACCTGCCGCGCCCGTTTCGCCTGGCGATTATTCAGCTGGGAACCTATGACGGCACTGTCTATAACGCCCGTCAGGTGATCGATACCGTTGGGCATCTGTGTGATTACATTCTGTTTGATTCCGCGTGGGTCGGTTACGAACAGTTTATCCCGATGATGGCGGATAGCTCGCCGCTGCTGTTAGAACTTAACGAAAACGATCCGGGGATCTTTGTGACCCAGTCGGTGCACAAACAGCAGGCGGGATTCTCACAGACGTCGCAGATCCATAAAAAAGATAACCATATCCGTGGACAGGCGCGTTTTTGCCCGCATAAGCGGTTGAATAATGCCTTTATGCTCCATGCTTCTACCAGCCCGTTCTATCCGCTGTTCGCCGCGCTGGACGTTAACGCCAAAATTCATGAAGGGGAGAGTGGGCGTCGGCTGTGGGCGGAGTGCGTTGCGTTGGGGATTGAAGCCCGGAAGGCGATTCTTGCGCGCTGTAAGCTGTTCCGCCCGTTTATCCCGCCCGTTGTTGATGGCAAATTGTGGCAGGATTATCCGACGTCAGTATTAGCCAGCGACCGCCGTTTTTTCAGTTTTGAGCCGGGGGCGAAGTGGCACGGCTTTGAAGGATATGCCGCGGATCAGTATTTTGTTGATCCGTGCAAGCTGTTACTCACTACACCAGGTATCAATGCCGAAACCGGCGAATATAGCGACTTTGGCGTTCCGGCGACGATTCTGGCGCACTATCTGCGTGAGAACGGCATTGTGCCGGAGAAGTGCGATCTCAACTCCATTCTGTTCTTATTAACTCCGGCGGAAAGCCACGAGAAGCTGGCACAACTGGTGGCGATGCTGGCGCAATTTGAACAGCATATTGAGGATGACTCACCGCTGGCTGAGGTGTTGCCGAGCGTTTATAACAAGTATCCGGTGCGCTATCGCGACTACACCCTGCGCAAGTTGTGTCAGGAGATGCACGATCTGTATGTCAGTTTCGACGTCAAAGACCTACAAAAAGCGATGTTCCGCCAGCAGAGTTTCCCGTCAGTGGTGATGAATCCCCAGGATGCGCATAGCGCTTATATTCGCGGTGAAGTGGAGTTGGTGCGGATTCGTGATGCCGAAGGGCGAATTGCGGCAGAAGGGGCGTTGCCTTATCCACCAGGCGTGCTTTGCGTGGTACCCGGAGAAGTCTGGGGTGGGGCGGTTCAGCGTTATTTCCTTGCGCTGGAAGAAGGGGTGAATTTGTTGCCGGGATTTTCGCCGGAGCTGCAAGGTGTCTATAGCGAAACCGATGCAGATGGCATGAAACGATTGTACGGTTATGTGTTGAAGTAAGAAAAAAACGGGTCACCTTCTGGCGACCCGTTTTTCTTTGCCTAATTAGTGGCTCACCGTCTGTGTGCCTGTCGGGACACGAACGTGTTTATATTTGAACATCGCCATGAACGCGAAGGCCAGAACCACGGAGTAACCAGCGAAAATCAGCCATACGGTCTGCCAGTCGGTAATGCCGTTTTGGGTGTACATCTCAACCACTTTACCGCTCACGATGCCGCCGAGGATACAGCCGAAGCCGTTAGTCATCATCAGGAACATCCCCTGCGCACTGGCGCGAATTGCCGGGCTAACTTCTTTTTCGACAAACACCGAACCAGAGATGTTGAAGAAGTCGAATGCGCAGCCGTAAACAATCATCGACAGAACCAGCAGTACGGTGCCGAACGGAGTCGGGTCACCGTAAGCAAACAGCGCAAAACGCAGGATCCACGCCACAATACTGATCATCATTACGTTCTTAATACCGTAGCGGCTTAAGAAGAACGGGATGGTCAGAATGAACAGGGTTTCAGAGATCTGCGAAATCGACATGATGATTGACGCATGCTGCACGATGAAGCTGCTGGCAAACATCGGATCTTTGTCGAAGCTGTGCAGGAAGGTGTTACCGAACATGTTGGTAATCTGCAGTTCCGCGCCCAGCAGCATTGAGAAGATGAAGAAGATTGCCATACGCTTGTTTTTAAACAGCGCGAATGCATCGAGGCCCAGCAGGGTTGTCCAGCTCTGATTCGCTTGCTGTTTAGCAACTGGAATATGCGGCAGAGTCAGGGTAAACAGAACCAGAATGGCGGAAAGTGCTGCGCCAATATACAGCTGCATGTGGCTTAATTCGAAGCCAGACAGGCTCACCACCCACATTGCCATGATAAAGCCGATGGTGCCCCAGATACGGATTGGCGGGAAGTCAGTAACGATATCCATCCCGGCATTTTGCAGGCGATAGTAAGAGATGGTGTTGATTAACCCAAGCGTTGGCATATAAGCAAACGAGTTAATCAATATCACAAGGAACATCGCTTCCGGCGTCGTGACCTGTGCCGCCATGAACAGCGTGATAGCGCCAATGGTGTGGCAAATGGCATATACCCATTTCGCACTTAACCATTTGTCGGCCACAATCCCCAGCAGCGCAGGCATAAAGACCGCGGCGATACCCAGTGAACTATAAACTGCGCCAATAGAAGCACCGTCAAACTTCAGGGTAACAAACATATAGGAGCCGAGGGTCGTCAGCCAACTTCCCCACAGACAGAACTGCAGAAAAGAGAGGATTTTCAGCTGCAGCTTAAGATTCATGTTAATTTCCTCACATCGTGATGCGGATGAGTGTTTGAAAAAGCACATTTGACCGTGCGAGATGATGCGATTCTATCAACTTCGCGGACTGGTTTTTTGTTACCTGTGGCAAATAATTGCAAACATTCCCAATTTGCAAAACGAAATTGTGATGTGGATAACATTTTTACCCCTGAGCATCGTCAGGGGCGGTTAGTGGAATTATCGGCGGCGGTAAGATTTTTGCGCGGTATTCACTTTATAAAGATAACGGCGAGATTCCGCAGAGGGATGGCGGGTCGTCAGCGTTTGATAAACATCGCCCGGCGTCATGGTGTTAATAATATTGGCCGCCTGAATCTTGTCATTCGAAAAGACTCGCAGCACGCTGCCTGCGCCGCCGTTATAGGCGGTGATGACGGCATAACGCCGGGATGTAGGGTTATCAATTCCGCCGAGATAAACGTTGTTCAGCATCGCGAGATACGCGGTGCCGGTATCAATATTGCTGGCAGGATCAAACAAGAAACTGCGGCTCGGCGTGCCGGATTTCCCCTGCGAACGGAACACATCTTTCCCGGCAGTATGTTGTACCACCTGCATTAACCCCAGCGCATCGGAACGGCTGACCGCATACGGGTTAAAGGAAGATTCAGTCTGCATAATCGCCAGAATCAGCGACTCATCAACGCCATATTTCCGTGACGCCTGGCGGACCATGCCGAGATATTTGTGCGCACGTTTATCAAGGTGGTTCGGCACCATGTTAATGGTGACGCTGTAGATGATACGCAGCCCGTTGCTGCGGCTCTTCAGACGGTTTTTCAGCAGATAATCCGCGAAGTTGCTTGCGCGACCTTCCCAGCGAATCGGCTGCCCGGTGTTGTCCACCACCTGACCGTAAAGGAAAGGTTCTTTCGAAATCGTAATATCATCAACGTCGGAATAGAGATCGACCGAACTCGGATCGTCGCCCATCAGCAACGTTTTGATAATTGCCCGGCGCAGGTGCGCGGCAGGTTCTGTCCCGGCGATGGTTTCGATAGTAATCGTACCGTCATCGAAGTTGATGTGGCTGCGGGTCTGATATTGATCGGTGTATTTCACGTAGTCCTTAGGACCGGCGATCACTACCTCTTTGAATCCCCAGATGTTCTCAATATTGTGGGCAAATTGCCCCATCAGAATATCAAAACCGTTGGTGTCTTTGACCCAGGCTTCGTTATAGGTATCGCCTTTTTTGGTCGTCGAACAGGAGATGAGCAACGGCGCAATCAAAGCCAGCGCGAGATATTTTTTCATCATTCCGGGTGCGTGTTGTGTTTGTTTTTATGCAAGTTGCCGGAGGCGTGCTCCGGCACTGTTTTTATTTTTTATCTTCCGGCGTATAGCCCTCGATATGCACCTCTTTACCCTCGAACAGGAAGTTGACCATCTCCTGTTCCAGCAGCTTGCGGTGCTCGGCATTCATCATGTTGAGTTTCTTTTCATTAATCAGCATGGTTTGTTTGTGCTGCCACTGCGCCCAGGCTTCTTTGGAGATCTCGTTATAGATGCGTTTTCCCAGCTCGCCGGGGTACAGCTGAAAATCCTGACCTTCTGCTTCACGTTGCAGGAAAGTACAAAAAATCGTTCTGCTCATAAATCATCCTCTTTATCGACTCACGCGCTAAACCGGCGCGCCAGTGCGTAACTGCTGTAACAAACGCTCCACGGGAGCCGCCAGGCCAACTGACGGCGGTTGCGCTAAGTTATACCAGAGCGCATTGCCTTCATCCATGCAGCCGGTGAATGACGACACGGGAAGCCACATAGGCACAATATCTAAGTGGAAATGGCTGAAGGTATGCCGAAACGCGGTCAGTTGCGTCAGGTTATCGGCAGCAATCTGCCGTTGCGCCAGCCACTGCCGCAAACTTTCTTCGTCGGCAAACTGTGGGAAACAGTATAAACCGCCCCACAATCCACTCGGCGGGCGTTGCGCCAGCAATACCTCATCATCATGCTGTAACAGTAAAAAGTAACCCGTGCGCTCCGGTAGCGTCTGCTTTGGTTTTTTGCCCGGATAAAGCGACCAGCTATTGTTGGCGGCGGCAATACACCCGTTTTGTAGCGGACAGAGCGAGCATTTCGGCTTCGAGCGCGTGCAAATCATCGCGCCCAAATCCATCATCGCCTGATTAAACCGCTCCACGCCGACCGCGGGCGTCACCTGCTCGCTCAAACTCCATAGTTTATTCTCGACCTCTTTTTTCCCAGGCCAGCCGCTTACAGCATAGCAGCGCGCCAGCACGCGTTTGACGTTACCGTCGAGAATCGGAAAGTGCTTACCCAGAGAAAGCGAGAGAATCGCGCCTGCGGTGGAACGCCCGACGCCCGGTAACGCCGCGACTTCTTCAAAGGTTTCCGGGAATTTACCGCCGTGTAAGGTCGCCACTTGTTGTGCCGCTTTATGCAGATTGCGCGCGCGGGCGTAATAGCCAAGCCCGGTCCACAAGTGGAGAACTTCGTCGAGCGGCGCATTGGCGAGATCGGTCACCGTTGGGAAGCGCGCCATAAAGCGTTCAAAATAGGGGATAACGGTCGCAACCTGAGTTTGTTGCAACATCACTTCTGAGAGCCATACTTTGTAGGGCGTCTTGTCAATTTGCCAGGGCAGCGTTTTCCGCCCGTATTTATCGTACCAGTCCAGAACCTGGGCTGAAAATTGCGACGCTTGCATGGTCACCGAATTCACTGTTATTGGGGGCAAGATTGCAGCACAGCGACGGCAGGGTGTAAACCGGAACTTTCCGCAGCCACGGCCTTATCATGCTTGCATCCGGCAACTAACTTTGGATAATGCCCGTTTTCAGAACACTTTCACAAGCGACTAAATCTTTATGAAAAACGACGTCATCTCACCGGAATTTGATGAAAACGGCCGCCCGCTGCGCCGTATCCGTAGTTTTGTGCGCCGCCAGGGGCGACTGACCAAAGGCCAGGAACATGCGCTGGAAAACTACTGGCCGGTGATGGGCGTTGAGTTCAGCGAAGATATGCTGGATTTCCCTGCGCTTTTTGGCCGTGAAGCGCCGGTGACGCTTGAGATTGGTTTCGGCATGGGGGCGTCGCTGGTGGCAATGGCTAAAGATCGCCCCGAGCAGGACTTCCTCGGCATTGAAGTGCATTCACCGGGCGTTGGTGCGTGCCTGGCTTCTGCGCATGAAGAGGGCTTAAGCAACCTGCGCGTGATGTGTCACGATGCGGTTGAAGTGCTGCATAAAATGATTCCTGACAATTCATTGCGCATGGTGCAGCTCTTTTTCCCTGACCCGTGGCACAAAGCGCGCCATAATAAACGCCGTATCGTTCAGGTGCCGTTTGCCGAGCTGGTAAAAAGCAAACTGCAGCTGGGGGGCATATTCCATATGGCGACCGACTGGGAACCTTATGCGGAACATATGCTTGAAGTGATGTCTTCTATTGACGGTTATAAAAACCTGTCAGAGAGCAATGATTACGTACCGCGTCCGGCATCACGTCCGGTGACGAAATTTGAACAACGTGGTCATCGTCTTGGTCACGGAGTATGGGACTTAATGTTCGAGAGGGTGAAATAATGGCAAAGAACCGTAGCCGTCGTCTGCGTAAAAAAATGCACATCGACGAATTCCAGGAATTAGGATTTTCGGTGGCATGGCGATTCCCGGAAGGTACATCGGAAGAACAGATTGATAAAACCGTTGATGACTTTATTAACGAGGTTATCGAACCGAACAAACTGGCCTTTGACGGCAGCGGTTATCTGGCCTGGGAAGGTCTGATCTGCATGCAGGAAATCGGCAAATGCACCGAAGAACATCAGGCGATTGTGCGTAAGTGGCTGGAAGAGCGCAAACTGGGCGAGGTACGCACCAGCGAACTTTTCGACGTTTGGTGGGACTAAGAAAACATACGGGCGATGACAAATGCAAAACTGCCTGATGTGCTACGCTTATCAGGCCTATAAAGATGCACGATCGAGTAGGCCGGATAAGGCGTTTACGCCGCATCCGGCATGGAAAACGCGCACTTTGTTATCAATCTGGGGCCAGCAAATGCTGGCCTGATTTGTTCTTGAGGGAAGACTATGATGCGCAAAATGCTGCTGGCGGCAGCACTTTCAGTGACGGCAATGACCGCTCACGCCGACTACCAGTGCAGCGTCACGCCGCGTGACGATGTGATTGTCAGCCCGCAAACCGTGCAGGTGAAGGGCGAAAACGGCAATCTGGTGATCACGCCAGACGGCAACGTGATGTATAACGGTAAGCAATATTCCCTGAATGCCGCCCAGCGCGAGCAGGCGAAGGATTATCAGGCTGAACTGCGTAGCACGCTGCCGTGGATTGATGAAGGCGCGAAAAGCCGCGTCGAGAAAGCCCGTATTGCGCTGGATAAAATTATCGTTCAAGAGATGGGCGAAAGCAGCAAAATGCGCAGCCGTCTGACCAAACTTGATGCGCAGCTGAAAGAGCAGATGAACCGCATTATCGAAACGCGCAGCGATGGCCTGACGTTCCACTATAAAGCCATTGATCAGGTTCGCGCCGAAGGCCAGCAATTAGTGAATCAGGCAATGGGCGGAATTTTACAGGACAGCATTAATGAAATGGGCGCGAAAGCGGTGCTGAAAAGCGGCGGTAACCCATTACAGAATGTGCTGGGAAGCCTGGGCGGTCTGCAATCCTCAATCCAAACCGAATGGAAAAAGCAGGAAAAAGATTTCCAACAGTTTGGCAAAGATGTTTGTAGCCGCGTTGTGACTCTGGAAGATAGTCGCAAAGCCCTGGTCGGGAATTTAAAATAATCCTCTATTTTAAGACGGCATAATACTTTTTTATGCCGTTTAATTCTTCGTTTTGTTACCTGCCTCTAACTTTGTAGATCTCCAAAATATATTCACGTTGTAAATTGTTTAACGTCAAATTTCCCATACAAAGCTAAGGGATAATGCGTAGCGTTCACGTAACTGGAGGAATGAAATGGAGTTTTTCAAAAAGACGGCACTTGCCGCACTGGTTATGGGTTTTAGTGGTGCAGCATTGGCATTACCCAATATCACCATTTTAGCAACCGGCGGGACCATTGCCGGTGGTGGTGACTCCGCAACCAAATCTAACTACACAGCGGGTAAAGTTGGCGTAGAAAATCTGGTTAATGCGGTGCCGCAACTGAAGGACATTGCGAACGTTAAAGGCGAGCAGGTCGTTAATATCGGCTCCCAGGACATGAACGATGATGTCTGGCTGACACTGGCGAAAAAAATTAACACCGACTGCGATAAAACCGACGGCTTCGTCATTACTCACGGTACCGACACGATGGAAGAAACCGCTTACTTCCTCGACCTGACGGTGAAATGCGACAAACCGGTGGTGATGGTCGGCGCAATGCGCCCGTCCACGTCCATGAGCGCAGACGGTCCATTCAACCTGTATAACGCGGTAGTGACCGCAGCTGATAAAGCCTCCGCTAATCGTGGCGTGCTGGTGGTGATGAACGACACCGTACTGGACGGTCGCGATGTCACCAAAACCAACACCACCGACGTAGCGACCTTCAAGTCTGTTAACTACGGTCCTCTGGGTTACATTCACAACGGTAAGATTGACTACCAACGTACCCCGGCACGTAAGCACACCAGCGACACGCCGTTCGATGTCTCTAAGCTGAATGAACTGCCGAAAGTCGGCATTGTTTATAACTACGCTAACGCATCCGATCTTCCGGCTAAAGCACTGGTAGATGCGGGCTATGATGGCATCGTTAGCGCTGGCGTGGGTAACGGCAACCTGTATAAAACCGTATTTGACACCCTTGCAACCGCTGCGAAAAACGGCACTGCAGTAGTGCGTTCTTCCCGCGTACCGACGGGCGCTACCACTCAGGATGCCGAAGTGGATGATGCGAAATACGGCTTCGTCGCCTCCGGCATGTTGAACCCGCAAAAAGCGCGCGTTCTGCTGCAACTGGCTCTGACGCAAACTAAAGATCCGCAGCAGATCCAGCAGATCTTCAATCAGTACTAATCACTTCGCCCCGGTATCGTGCCGGGGCTTATTCACTTCAGACTCACGTCCATTGCCAATTTTTATTACCCTAATGATAATCACCGGAATAAATTATTCCGCGCGAGGGTTTTCGGGTGAAAAAGCAATGGATTGTTGGTACGGCGCTGTTTATGTTGATGACTGGTAATGTCTGGGCAGATGGTGAACCGCCAACTGAAAATATCTTAAAAGATCAATTCAAAAAGCAGTATCACGGCATTCTCAAGCTTGATGTCATCACCTTAAAAAATCTTGATGCTAAGGGTAATCAGGCCACCTGGTCAGCGGAAGGCGATGTCTCTTCCAGTGACGATCTCTATACCTGGGTCGGTCAGTTGGCAGATTACGAGCTGCTCGAACAGACCTGGACGAAAGATAAACCGGTGAAATTCTCGGCGATGTTAACCAGTAAAGGAACGCCCGCGTCTGGCTGGTCGGTGAACTTTTACTCTTTTCAGGCGGCAGCCAGCGATCGTGGGCGGGTGGTTGACGATATCAAAACGAATAATAAATATCTGATCGTGAATAGCGAAGATTTCAATTATCGCTTTAGTCAGCTTGAGTCTGCGTTGAATAACCAGAATAACTCGATTCCTGCACTGAAAAAGGATGTAAAAGCGCTTGATAAGCAAATGGTGGCGGCGCAGAAAGCAGCGGATGCATATTGGGGAAAAGATGCAAACGGTAAGCAAATGACCCGCGAAGACGCCTTTAAAAAAATTCACCAACAGTGTGATGATTTTAATAAACAGAACGATAGTGAGGCGTTCGCGGTTAAATATGACAAAGAGGTTTATCAACCGGCGATTGCGGCATGTCATAAACAGAGTGAAGAGTGTTATGAAGTGCCAATTCAGCAGAAACGAGATTTTGATATCAACGAACAACGGCGACAGACTTTTCTGCAATCACAAAAACTTAGCCGTAAATTGCAGGATGACTGGATAACGCTCGAGAAAGGGCAATATCCGTTAACGATGAAAGTTTCAGAAATAAACAGTAAAAAAGTCGCGATTTTGATGAAAATTGACGATATCAACCAGGCTAATGAACGCTGGAAAAAAGATACCGAACAACTGCGGCGCAATGGGGTGATTAAGTAATTTTTGCGATGACGCATGAGTTGTTGCCGGATGCTGCGTACACGCACGCCGCATCCGGCAATACAAATTTACTCCGCCAGAAAAAGCTCCAGCAACGAATTTAAAAACAACTTCCCATGTTCCGTTATCTGCCAGTAATCTGCACATTCTGTGAGATAACCCTGAGCGATAGCCTCTTCTAACTGTGGGCGAATAACTTCTTCAGAAAGGCCAGTATACTGGCTAAACTCCACGCGCGGCGCGGCTTCCAGCAGACGGAAGCGATTCATAAAGAACTCAAACGGTTTATCTGCAGCTTCGACATCACGCTGGCTTTCCAGATATCTTCCCTGCATAAAACCACGCGGATGACGCGTTTTGGTGGTACGCAGAATGCGCCCATCCGGGAAGGTCACTTTGCCGTGCGCGCCGCAGCCAATACCAATGTAGTCACCAAAGCGCCAGTAGTTGAGATTGTGCTGGCACTGATAACCGGGTTTGGAGTAAGCGGAAGTTTCATATTGCTGATAACCCGCTGCGGTTAATAACTGATGCCCCTGTTCGAATATATCCCACAACGCATCGTCGTCCGGCAGCACCGGTGGGCGAGAGCCAAACAGCGTATTAGGTTCGATGGTCAGTTGATACCAGGAAAGATGCGGCGGATTCAGTTCAATAGCCTGGCGCAGATCGCCTAGCGCCTCTTCCAGTGATTGATCCGGCAGCCCATGCATCAAATCAAGGTTAAAGCTACGTAACCCTAAACCGCTCGCCAGCTTCGCAGCTCGTTTCGCTTCTTGCGGGCCATGAATGCGCCCAAGTCGTTTCAGCTTTTCTTCGCTAAAACTCTGCACACCAATAGAGATGCGGTTCACACCAGCACGCTGATAATCGACAAAGCGATCGGCTTCAACCGTACCAGGGTTCGCTTCCATCGTAATTTCTGCATCCGCTGTCAGCGGCAAACGCGCACGCACGCCGTCCAGCAGCGTTTGCATCGCCGGGCCGGAAAGCAGGCTCGGCGTACCACCGCCAATAAAGATTGTCTGCACTTCACGGCCCTGAGCGTAAGCCACATCGTTGTCCAGATCGTTAAGCAGATGCTGAACATAATCGTCGTGCGGCACTTCTCCTTTCAACGCGTGAGAGTTGAAATCGCAGTACGGGCATTTCTGCACGCACCACGGGATGTGAATGTAGAGACTCAGCGGCGGTAATTTAACCATTACGTAAAGCGTCCAGCAGCAGTTTCAACGCCTGACCACGGTGGGAAATGGCGCTCTTTTCTTCGCGGGTCAGTTCGGCAGCGGTTTTCCCTTCGGAAGGTACGAAGAAGATTGGATCATAACCAAAGCCACCAGTGCCCGCTGGTTCACGAGTAATCACGCCTGGCCAGCTACCGTGGCATACCAGCGGAGTGGGATCTTCCGCGTGACGCAGATATACCAGCACGCAGTGGAAACGCGCCTGACGTTGGTCGTCCGGTACGTCTTTCATTGTTTCCAGCAGTTTTTGCAGATTCTTTTGATCGGTCGCGTCTTCACCGGAATAACGCGCGGAGTAAATACCCGGCGCGCCACCCAGCGCATCTACCGCCAGACCGGAGTCGTCGGCAATTGCCGGTAAACCGGTCACTTTTGCCGCATGGCGCGCTTTCAGAATCGCGTTTTCGATAAAGGTCAGGCCGGTTTCTTCAGCGGAATCTACGCCGAGGTCTGTTTGGGCCACGATATCAAGACCGAAGTCGCTAAGCAGCGACGCCAGCTCACGCACTTTACCGGCATTGCCGGTTGCGAGGACAACTTTTTGCATAGGATACCTAATTAATTAACGCCGCGATTTCTGGCGGGATTTGTTGCGGATTAATGATTTTAATTTGTTTGTGGCGGCCAAGTTCGCCTTTTTCAATCACCACCTGGCTTTTGGCAACCCGGAATTGCTTACCGAGAAACTTCACCAGATGGCTGTTGGCCTGGCCGTCAACCGGCGGCGCGGTAATGGCGACTTTTACCTCGTCGCCATGTAAACCGACAATAGAATCACGGCTGGCTTTCGGCTGAATATAGAGCCGTAAAACCAGACCGTCATCATTAACTGTTACGGCACTCATAACGCCATCCACAGCCCCGGCAGCAGCATATTTCCGGTCGCCTGCAAGACTTCTGCGACACCCATATTGATGACATACAGCAGCAGAACGAGGATCATCGGCGAGAAATCAATCCCACCCATTGCCGGTAGCAAGCGGCGAATCGGGCGCAGCAGCGGATCGGCCAGCTGAATCAGCACGTATTCAATCGGGCTACGACCCTGGCTTACCCAGCTCATAATCGCCATCACCAGCAGGACCCAGAAAATCAGCAGGCCGATGGTTTTCAGCAGAATCAATAAACCGGCAATCCAAATGATTGGCAGGAAGGTCACCACTTTAAACAGCACGATGGCTTTAATGAAACTGAGAATATAGGCAACCAGCAGCGAGGCGCTATCAATGGGGCCCATTGCCGGAATAACGCGGCGCAGTGGCCCGATAATCGGCTGCGTTACCTTCACTACAAACTGTGAGAAGGGGTTGTAAAAATCACAATGAGCCCACTGCATCCAGATGCGTAATAACAGCACCATGGTATACAGCTCAATGACCGTTGAAAGCAGGAAAGTCAACGTATTCATGGCGTTCCTTTAATTCCTTATTTTTTAGAGTAATCACGCGCACCAAAAATTGCAGTGCCGATACGAACCATCGTGCTACCTGCCGCAATGGCGGCTTCCATATCGTCCGACATTCCCAGAGAGAGCGTGTCGATATGCGGGTAGCGCGTTTTCAGTCCGGCAAATGCTACAGCCATTTGGCGTGCAACTTCAAACTGCCTTACATATTCTGACTCAGGCGCAGGGATTGCCATCAGCCCGCGCAGACGTAAACGCGGTAGTTCAGCGACCGCAGCTGCCAGCTCGTCCAGTTCAGCCAGTTGAATCCCGGACTTACTGTTTTCATCACTAATGTTAATTTGAATCAGTACGTTAAGAGGGGGAAGTTCTGCCGGGCGCTGGTCGTTCAGACGGGTAGCGATGCGCAAACGGTCGATGGTATGACACCAGTCGAAATGCTCTGCCACCAGGCGGCTTTTATTAGACTGCAACGGGCCAATAAAATGCCATTCTAATCCTGTTACGCTCAGTTCCTGAAAGTGGCGAATTTTATCTACCCCTTCCTGAACGTAGTTTTCACCAAATTGACGCTGCCCGGCATCAATGGCTTCTGCGATGGCGCTCGCAGGTTTTGTTTTACTGACTGCAAGCAGCGTAATTTCTTCTGGAGAACGGCCGCAACGCGTTGCAGCCGCTGAGATTTTGTCCCGGACCTGTGCCAGGTTATGCGCAATATCGTTCATTTTCCGAGGATCTTAGTATGAATATGGAAGAAATTGTGGCCCTTAGTGTAAAGCATAACGTCTCGGATCTACACCTGTGCAGCGCCTGGCCCGCACGATGGCGTATTCGCGGGAGAATGGAAGCTGCGCCGTTTGACGCGCCGGACGTCGAAGAGCTACTGCGGGAGTGGCTGGATGACGATCAGCGGGCAATATTGCTGGAGAATGGTCAGCTGGATTTTGCTGTGTCGCTGGCGGAAAACCAGCGATTGCGCGGCAGTGCGTTCGCACAACGGCAAGGTATTTCTCTGGCGTTACGGCTGTTACCTTCGCACTGCCCGCAGCTCGAACAGCTTGGCGCACCACCGGTATTGCCGGAATTACTCAAGAGCGAGAATGGCCTGATTCTGGTGACGGGGGCGACGGGGAGCGGCAAATCTACCACGCTGGCGGCGATGGTTGGCTATCTCAATCAACATGCCGATGCGCATATTCTGACGCTGGAAGATCCTGTGGAATATCTCTATACCAGTCAGCGATGTTTGATCCAGCAGCGGGAGATTGGTTTGCACTGTATGACTTTCGCATCGGGATTGCGGGCTGCATTGCGGGAAGATCCTGATGTGATTTTGCTCGGAGAGCTGCGTGATAGCGAGACAATCCGTCTGGCGCTGACGGCGGCAGAAACCGGGCATCTGGTGCTGGCGACATTACACACGCGCGGCGCAGCGCAGGCAGTTGAGCGACTGGTGGATTCATTTCCTGCGCAGGAAAAAGATCCCGTGCGTAATCAACTGGCAGGTAGTTTACGGGCAGTGTTGTCACAAAAACTGGAAGTGGATAAACAGGAAGGACGCGTGGCGCTGTTTGAATTACTGATTAACACACCCGCGGTGGGGAATTTGATTCGTGAAGGGAAAACCCACCAGTTACCGCATGTTATTCAAACCGGGCAGCAGGTGGGGATGATAACGTTTCAGCAGAGTTATCAGCAGCGGGTGAAAGAAGGGCGCTTGTGACGTTACTGTGTCTGATACGAATTGTAAATATGCCCGATGCGCAAGCTTATCGGGCCTACAAGGGAAGCGTAACTTTGAATTCGCACTCACTGTAGGTTGGATAAGGCGTTTACGCCGCATCCAACATGAAACAACGAGCACATTGTCAGAAATCTGTGCGCTAGTAAATCGCCTTAATATCCCTGCTCGAAATAGCTTTCGAGAATAATAACCGCAGAGGCAGAGTCGACTTTACCTTTGTTGAGCGCCCGATAGCCGCCCTGTTCAAACAGACCGGAACGTGCCTCCACGGTGCTAAGACGCTCGTCATGGAGCTTTACTTCAACACCGAAACGACCATGAATACGGTTGGCAAATTTACGCGCTCTGGCGGTTAACGGCTGTTCGGTGCCGTCCATATTCAGCGGCAAACCGACGATGATTTCGTCCGGCTGCCACTCTTTCAGTAAACGCTCGATAATGTTCCAGTCCGGCGTACCGTCCTGCGCTTTAATTGCAGGCAAAGGGCGAGCGGTGCCGGTAATGCGTTGGCCGACCGCTACGCCAATGCTTTTGGTGCCGAAGTCGAAGGCGAGTAAGGTTCCACTCATCAGGCGTGTCCTGCCACACCAGGCATGGTGAGAATATCCACACCAATCAGTTTTGCCGCCTCGCGCCAGCGGTCGGCAATCGGCGTTTTGAACAGAATATTCAGATCTGCCGGGGCCGTTAGCCACGCGTTATCGAGAATTTCTTGTTCCAGTTGACCTTTCTCCCAGGAGGCATAACCCAGAGCCACCAATACGTCAGACGGTTGTTTATCGGTGCCGAGCGTTTCCAGCACATCGCGGGAAGTGGTCATCACTGTGTTGTCTGAAATGCGAATGCTGGAAGCAAAATTGGAGGGCGGAGTATGCAAAATAAACCCGCGATCTTCAGCCAGCGGACCGCCGAGCATAACCGGTTTATCCAGACGGATTGATTCATCACGCGGCTCCGGCGTGATCTTCAGCTTTTCCAGAATCCCTTCAATTTTGAGATTTTCCAGCGGCTTGTTGACGATGATCCCCATTGCACCATTGGTATTATGTTCGCAAATGTAGACCACGGAACGACGGAAAATCGGATCCTGGAGAGCAGGCATGGCAATAAGAAAGTGATGCTGTAAATTCATTGTCAGAGGTTCTGTTTCCTGGTTCAAAAAAGCAACAGCGCCCAGTATGCGTGGAAAGAAGGGCGCTGTCACTCAGAGTCTCAACGAGATCCTTCTCGCTAAGGTGGGTTACTGCTGCTGTAAACGTGCTTCGATGGCATCCATTAACATTCCGGTGATCGACACCGGAAACTCTGCTTCAATCTCACGAATACAGGTTGGGCTGGTGACGTTAATTTCAGTCAGACGGTCGCCGATGATATCCAGACCAACAAAAATCAGCCCTTTTTCTTTCAGCGTCGGCCCAATCTGACGGGCGATTTTCCAGTCACTTTCCGTCAGCGGACGAGGTTCACCGCGACCACCGGCAGCCAGATTGCCACGGGTTTCGCCCCCCTGCGGAATACGCGCCAGGCAATACGGCACCGGCTCGCCATCCACTACCAGCACGCGTTTGTCGCCATCTTTAATGGCTGGCAGGTAATTTTGCGCCATGCAGTAGCGAGTGCCATGCTCAGTCAGGGTTTCGGCAATCACGCCGAGGTTTGGATCACCTTCTTTCACGCGGAAAATCGACGCGCCGCCCATACCGTCCAGCGGCTTAAGAATGATGTCGCTGTGTTTTTCCCAGAAAGCTTTTAGCTGCGCTTTATTGCGTGTGACCAGCGTTTCTGGTGTTAAGTCAGAGAACCAGGCAGTGAACAGTTTTTCGTTACAATCGCGCAGGCTCTGCGGCTTGTTAACGATCAGCGTCCCTTTCTCTTCGGCACGTTCCAGAATATAGGTCGCGTAGATAAACTCGGTATCAAACGGCGGGTCTTTACGCATCAGGATCACATCGAGATCGGCCAGCGGCAGATCCTGCTCACCCGTGAACTCGTACCATTTATCGTAGTTCTGTTCGACGCTCAAAGTACGGGTACGAGCGCGAGCCTCACCATTGATCAAATAGAGATCGGCCATCTCCATATAGTGAAGTTCGTAACCACGACGCTGTGCTTCCAGCAACATAGCGAAACTGGAATCTTTCTTGATGTTGATGTTTGCGATGGGGTCCATCACGATGCCGAGCTTGATCATTATTCTTCTCCGTTAGCCCAAATCGCCAAAACGCACTTGTAGCGCGGTAATGGCGGTGAGCGCAGTTGTCTCAGTACGCAAAACGCGAGGTCCCAACAGGATATCAGTAAATTGATAGCGGGCAGTCATGGCAATTTCATCTGCCGATAAACCGCCTTCCGGGCCAATCAGCAGGCGGACGCGTTCGACCGGTAACGGCAACGTATTGATGCTGTTACTGGCGCGCGGGTGAAGATTCAGTTTCAGTCCTTCATCCTGCTCTGCACACCAGGCTTCCAGATCCATCGCTGGACGGATTTCCGGCACCCGGTTACGGCCACACTGCTCACAGGCAGCAATTGCAATCTTCTGCCACTGCTGGAGCTTCTTGTTCAGACGTTCACTATCCAGTTTAACGCCGCAGCGCTCAGAAAAAAGTGGCGTAATGAGGCTTACACCGAGTTCGATCGATTTCTGGATAGTAAATTCCATTTTTTCACCACGCGACATCACCTGACCGAGGTGAATATGCAGCGGAGATTCGCGATCGTCGATCTGGCCTTCCAGCACCTTCACTTCCACGCTTTTTTTGCTGGCGCTGGTAATTTCGGCGTCAAAGACCTGGTTGCTGCCGTCAAACAATTGCAGCGCCTGTCCCGGCCCCATACGCAGTACGCGCCCGATATGGTTGGCGGCATCTTCGCAAAGCGCGATGTGAGAATGGCTGGTCAGTGGTTCAGGATGATAAATGCGGGGGATACGCATAGTTAAAAATCCGCGTCGTCTCCCCACGCGGTTGTACGCGTGGGGTAGGGGTTAACAAAAAGAATCCCGCTAGTGTAGGTTAGCTCTTTCGCGCCTGGCAAGCGCGTTGCACATACGGGTTATGATTGCCCTGCACCTTCGCGATGCGTTCATCACGCTCGCACTCCCAGTCGGTAACTGGATACATCTTGTCCCATGCGTTGAACAGTTGCGTTTGCTGGCGAGAGAGTGTCAGGTTGTATTGGTCACGCATATAGAAGTAGGTGCGCGCAATGGCACCGCGTGCACGCGCTGGTGGTTCGGCAACTTTTTCTTTGAAATCGACCTTCATGGCGCATTGACCGTACTGGCCTTCACCGCCATTCCACTGGCTGTACATAAAGTTGCCGCGATCGCCATTCACCTCACCGACTGACGGCTGCAGGTTATGCATATCGCTTTCCATCTTGCGATAGACCGGATCTTTGGCGCAATTTTTACGTCCACCGTCCTGCCAGCACTGGCGCTGGTGACCGAATTGCCAGGCAGGAACGACGTGTTCCCACTCTACGCGGCTGGCACGGTTTTCATTTTTTCGCACCTGATAGCCGCACGATTGCAGATCAACAACGCCTTTTTTGCCCTGCCAGTTAATTTTACATCCGCAATAAAACGTACCGGGCGCGTCAGCGTGGACTTTTACCGCCGCGGCTTTCGCCTGAGAAAAACTATTGATACCTTCGGCCAATGCCGGGCCGGAAAATGCTGCGCTCAGTACCACCGCAGCAATAGACAAATAACGGTACATCACTTACTCCGTGTTAAAACGAGCCAGCAACGTAGCGAAAGTTGTTTTGGTATGCAATCAGCCAGATCAGGAAAGTTCCTGATAGTTCAGGTGGTTATTTCGCAACCAGCTGTTCGCCGCAGTGAACACAGCGATAGACGGCTTCGCCACGAACTACGCGATTATGACGGCGTACGGTAAGCTGATGCTCCTGGCACTTGCAGCGGTAGGGGAAGGTGTTGCGGCGCACGGATTGCAGTTCGAACTGATGCGTACGGCGGGCGGGAACGCCCAGCACGCTTTCCATCATCCACTTCCACTCTTTGCCATGTGGCGCTACGCGGCCGAAATGTTTCCATACCAGCAAATGTGCCAGTTCGTGCGGCACCACTTCTTCAATAAAGGCTTCACTGTTTTCCAACAGCAAAACGGGATTGAGGCGAATTTCATAGCTTTCCAGCCAGGCTGTTCCGGCAGAGGTTCCGCGCTGGGTGTAAGAGAGTTTTGGCTCCGGGTAGTTACGCCCTAGCTTCAGGTTCGCCTGGGCGAGTTTTTCCCGCAGGCGACGCATAACGGCCTGTTGGATGGCGATAGGGAGACGGGATGTTTTCATAGCGGCAGAGGATAGAGCGAAGAAAAGATGACTGCAAGAGGTGGCTTCCTCCATGACGGGAGGAAGCCTGAGGAGATTAATCGTGAGCGCCGATTTCGCGCAGTTTACGACCTTTCATCAGATTACGTTCAATATGTTCCAGCGAAACGTGTTTGGTTTCCGGTACCAGCCACAATGTCAGCAGGATAAACAGTACGTTCAGAGCAGCATACACCCAGAAGGTGTTGGCGTTACCCAGCGTGTTGAGCATGGTCAGGAACGTTGCGCCAACGATCATGTTGGCAATCCAGTTGGTGGCAGTGGAGCAGGTGATGCCAAAATCGCGGCCTTTCAGCGGCTGAATTTCGGAGCACAGTACCCAAATCAGCGGACCGGCACTCATGGCAAAACCGACAATAAACATCAGCAGCATGGCGATGGCGAAATACTGCGCCGACGGAGAGTGGATACCGATATGCATCATTGTACCGAGTACGCCCATACCAGCAGCCATCACCAGGAAGCCCAGCGTTAGCGTTGGTTTACGTCCCCAGCGGTCAACAAGGCCGATTGCGATAAAGGTGGCAAGTACGTTGGTCAGGCCGACAATCACTGTCCCCCACATTTGCTCGGTGGTGTTGGTATAACCCGCCAGTTCGAAGATTTTCGGCGCGTAATACATGATGACGTTCATCCCGGTGAATTGCTGCATTACCTGCAATAGTACGCCAAGGAACACCGCGCGGCGGAAGTTGCTATTCTCTTTAAACAGCGCCCAGCCACTCTGTTTAACCTGCAAACTTTCACGGATTTCATCCAGTTCGCGTTTCGCTTCCGCGCTGGTGTCACGCAGGCGTAGCAGCACGCGTTCGGCATCAACAAAACGGCGTTTGGCGGCAAACCAACGTGGGCTGTCTGGCAGGAAGAAGACACCAATCAGCAGCAAAATTGCCGGGATGATAATCACACCCAGCATCCAGCGCCATGCACCGGTGTAGCTGAAGGCGGTATCAGAAAGATAAGCGCCGAGGATCCCGATAGTGATCATCAACTGATACATCGAGATCATACTGCCGCGAATTTTTTCCGGCGCAATTTCTGACAGGTACAGTGGTGCGGTATAAGAGGCCACACCCACCGCCAGCCCCAGCAGAACGCGGGAAAGAATCAGTACTTCAACGTTTGGCGCAGCCGCAGAGAACAGTGAACCGGCAACAAACAGGATTGCGCCGATCATCAGGCTCTTTTTGCGCCCGAGTTTAAAGGAGAGCCAGCCGCTGCCCACCGCACCGACTGCCGCACCGAACATCATGGAGCTTACGACCCATTCTTGCGTGTGCGAAGTAATCTGGAATTCATCTGCAATAAACGGCAGTGCGCCAGCAATTACACCGATATCCAGGCCAAAGAGTAATCCCGCCAGAGCGGCAAGGAAGCAGACGAAAAACGTCATTGCCTTGTTTGACCGCCCCTGTTTTTTAGCGTCAGGCATGATGCCCTCCAATATGGTTATTTTTTATTGTAAATTAAGATAGGTGAGTACGACGTAAAAAGATGTGAAGCAAATCACATCAGTGTAATCGCTTACACTAATATTTATCTTAGTTATGATTTAAGTGCATGAAAATAATTGAGTTATATCATCATAGATTAAAGGTTGTTATCTGCAATTAAGACTTTACTGAAAAGAAATGTAACAACTGTGAAAGCTGAATAATAATATGAAAATATTACAAATATTTGGCTGGTGTGGTTGGTGTAATCGATTTCAGTAGTGATGATAATTTGCGGTAAAACGTGTTGAGGAAGAATGATGTTATTGTGCGGGCGGTTTTTTGCCGGATGCGGCGTGAACGCCTGTCCACTGCGGTGAGGTAAAAGAAAAAGGCCAGCGCGAGGCTGGCCTTTGAAAGCAGGTGAAGAAAGATTACTTCAGACCGGCAGCATCACGCAGCAGCTGCGCTTTGTCGGTTTTTTCCCACGGGAAATGTTCACGACCAAAGTGACCGTATGCTGCGGTTTCTTTGTAGATCGGGTGCAGCAGATCCAGCATCTGAATCAGACCGTATGGGCGCAGGTCGAAGAATTCACGTACCAGCAGAGTCAGTTGTTCAGAAGGCACTTTCTCAGTACCGAAAGTTTCTACCATGATGGAAGTCGGTTCAGCCACGCCGATTGCGTAGGAAACCTGAATTTCACAACGATCGGCCAGGCCAGCAGCAACAATGTTTTTCGCGACATAACGTGCTGCGTAGGCTGCGGAACGGTCCACTTTTGATGGATCTTTACCGGAGAACGCACCGCCACCATGACGCGCCATGCCGCCGTAGGTATCAACGATGATTTTACGACCAGTCAGACCGCAGTCACCCATCGGGCCACCGATAACGAAACGACCGGTCGGGTTGATGAAGAATTTGGTGGCAGAAGTCAGCCATTCAGCGGGCAGAATCGGCTTGATGATCTCTTCCATTACCGCTTCTTGCAGCGATTTCTGGTCGATCTCTTCAGAGTGCTGAGTGGAAAGCACGACAGCATCAATGCCAACGATTTTGCCGTCGTCATACTGGAAAGTCACCTGGCTTTTCGCGTCCGGGCGCAGCCACGGCAGAGTGCCGTTTTTACGCACTTCAGCCTGACGCTGTACCAGACGGTGTGCATAAGTGATAGGTGCTGGCATCAGCACGTCGGTTTCATTAGTTGCGTAGCCAAACATCAGACCCTGGTCGCCCGCGCCCTGTTCCAGCGGATCGGCACGGTCAACGCCCTGGTTGATGTCAGGAGACTGTTTACCGATGGCGCTCAGAACCGCACAGGAGTTAGCGTCAAAGCCCATGTCGGAATGTACATAGCCAATTTCGCGAACGGTGTTACGGGTGATCTCTTCGATGTCTACCCAGGCGCTGGTGGTGATTTCGCCGCCAACTAAAACCATGCCGGTTTTTACGTAGGTTTCGCAAGCAACGCGTGCTTTCGGATCCTGTTCGAGGATCGCGTCTAAAACGGCATCAGAGATTTGGTCAGCAATTTTGTCAGGATGCCCTTCAGAGACGGACTCGGACGTAAAAAGGTGTTTTGCCATATTTAATATCACCTAAAGAGAATTTGGTTAGCTCAAACTGTTGTGTGGATTTTCTGTGGTAGCGGATCCTACCACGACTCTGCAGGTTAAAAACACTGGCAGTCTGAGTGTTAATCGGTATGGATGGA
This sequence comes from Escherichia sp. WS3063, assembly GCF_046486595.1. Taxonomy (NCBI): domain Bacteria; kingdom Pseudomonadati; phylum Pseudomonadota; class Gammaproteobacteria; order Enterobacterales; family Enterobacteriaceae; genus Escherichia; species Escherichia sp. WS3063. The sequence goes on along the minus strand of NZ_JBJQKY010000019.1, from coordinate 54,581 downwards.
TTAACATCTGGATGGCTATTTTAGGTCAGTTCTTCACCCAATTTCCACTTTTTTTTGAATCGTGTCTCATTCTGTTAAAAACGTGGCTGGAAATTTTTCCTGACAATGCTGGCATTCTGCGTATTTATCTTTTGCAATTTTCTGCCATTGTGGGGTATAAAACGCGGCGCGCGGCTTAAATAAAAAGCACACGACGTTTCTTTCGTGTTGCCACTTCCAGCCGGGTTGAAAACAGAGTTTTGGCTTGTGGGTTCGTCTTAACAGGCGGCCGTGGAGGTGATACGAAATAATGAACCGTTGTCTGCTGCTTAACCTGTCTCACCGTTCTGGTGAAGATTCGTTCCCCGCACTCTGCATCTCTGCTTTGCATACCTGCCGATGTTATACCCATCTCGGCGCTTCTCAGGATTCAAGAGCTGGTTACAGCTACTGAGGACTGAACAAGGGCGCTCTTGTAAAAACAAGAGTTTTCTCGTGGTTTCGCCGAACTGTCACACTTACGTTCGGTTATGTGCTTAATAATGTTATGAAAAAGAAACCGGTTGCGCAGTTGGAGCGTCAGCATTCACTGCTGGAAAATCCATGTGCTTATGGGTTGTTATCGCAGTTCCAGGCTGCGATAGTCGTTAACTGTTTTACACTTAATAAAATAATTTGAGGTTCGCTATGTCTGACGACATGTCTATGGGTTTGCCTTCGTCAGCGGGCGAACACGGTGTACTACGCTCCATGCAGGAGGTTGCAATGAGCTCCCAGGAAGCCAGCAAGATGCTGCGTACTTACAATATTGCCTGGTGGGGCAATAACTACTATGACGTTAACGAGCTGGGCCACATCAGCGTGTGCCCGGACCCGGACGTCCCGGAAGCTCGCGTCGATCTCGCGCAGTTAGTGAAAACTCGCGAAGCACAGGGTCAGCGTCTGCCTGCACTGTTCTGTTTCCCACAGATCCTGCAGCACCGTTTGCGTTCCATTAACGCCGCGTTCAAACGAGCGCGGGAATCCTACGGCTATAACGGCGATTACTTCCTCGTTTATCCGATCAAAGTTAACCAGCACCGCCGCGTGATTGAGTCCCTGATTCATTCGGGCGAACCGCTGGGCCTGGAAGCCGGTTCCAAAGCTGAGTTGATGGCGGTGCTGGCACATGCTGGCATGACCCGTAGCGTCATCGTCTGCAACGGTTATAAGGACCGCGAATATATCCGCCTGGCATTAATTGGCGAGAAGATGGGCCACAAGGTCTATCTGGTCATTGAGAAGATGTCAGAAATTGCCATTGTGCTGGATGAAGCAGAACGTCTGAATGTCGTTCCTCGTCTGGGCGTGCGTGCACGTCTGGCTTCGCAGGGCTCGGGTAAATGGCAGTCCTCCGGCGGGGAAAAATCGAAGTTTGGCCTGGCGGCGACTCAAGTACTGCAACTGGTTGAAACGCTGCGTGAAGCCGGGCGTCTCGACAGCCTGCAACTGCTGCACTTCCACCTCGGTTCGCAGATGGCGAATATTCGCGATATCGCGACAGGCGTTCGTGAATCCGCGCGTTTCTATGTGGAACTGCACAAGCTGGGCGTCAATATTCAGTGCTTCGACGTCGGCGGCGGTCTGGGCGTGGACTATGAAGGCACTCGTTCGCAGTCTGACTGCTCCGTAAACTACGGACTCAATGAATACGCCAACAACATCATCTGGGCGATTGGTGATGCGTGTGAAGAAAATGGTCTGCCACATCCAACGGTAATCACCGAATCGGGTCGTGCGGTGACTGCGCATCACACCGTGCTGGTGTCGAATATCATCGGCGTGGAACGTAACGAATACACGGTGCCGACCGCGCCTGCAGAAGACGCACCGCGCGCCCTGCAAAGCATGTGGGAAACCTGGCAGGAAATGCACGAACCGGGAACTCGCCGTTCTCTGCGTGAATGGTTACACGACAGCCAGATGGATCTGCACGATATTCATATCGGCTACTCTTCCGGCACCTTTAGCCTGCAAGAACGCGCATGGGCTGAGCAGCTTTATTTGAGCATGTGCCATGAAGTGCAAAAGCAGCTGGATCCGCAAAACCGTGCTCATCGTCCGATTATCGACGAGCTGCAGGAACGTATGGCGGACAAAATGTACGTCAACTTCTCGCTGTTCCAGTCGATGCCGGATGCGTGGGGGATCGACCAGTTGTTCCCGGTTCTGCCGCTGGAAGGGCTGGATCAAGTGCCGGAACGCCGCGCTGTGCTGCTGGATATTACCTGTGACTCAGACGGTGCTATCGACCACTATATTGATGGTGACGGTATTGCCACGACAATGCCTATGCCGGAGTACGATCCGGAGAATCCGCCGATGCTCGGTTTCTTTATGGTCGGCGCATATCAGGAGATCCTCGGCAATATGCACAACCTGTTCGGTGATACCGAAGCGGTTGACGTGTTCGTCTTCCCTGATGGTAGCGTAGAGGTAGAACTGTCTGACGAAGGCGATACCGTGGCGGACATGCTGCAATATGTGCAGCTCGATCCGAAAACGCTGTTAACCCAGTTCCGCGATCAGGTGAAGAAAACCGATCTTGATGCTGAACTGCAACAACAGTTCCTTGAAGAGTTCGAGGCAGGTTTGTACGGTTATACCTATCTTGAAGATGAATAATTAAGATTATTCCGCTGGCGGGGCGATTTATTTAAGTAAATCGCCCCGCTTTCTTTTTATATATTCTTAAAAATAATTTAGCTGCTTTTCTTATTAAATAATCTCCCTACAATCGCTGCATTAATTAAATGCAGAGGGAACGGTTATGAAAAAATGGAAAGTACGTAGCGCGTTGGTGGCATTAATCGTGCTGCTGGCCGGTTGTTCCAGTAATGCGCAGTATAATAGCAGTGCATCGGGTAATGTCGGCACCGCCTGGGGTGGGGATGTGCACTCAACGGTTCATGGCGTATCTGCTGAACGAGCCTGGCGCGATCCGGCAGAGATGATCGTTATTAGTTATTCGACTAATGTTCCTTCCGGCTACGACCGCGTTTATAGCATTCGTATTAACGAACTGGAATATGCTATTCGCGATGGTAATTTTAAATCTCTACCAATTACGCGGGTTTATGATTCATCCAATAATGAACCACGCTATATTGTCCATGCCAGAGTCGGAATGAATTATCAATTATATGTCCGTAATTACAGTCGTAACACCAACTACGAGATCGTTGCTACGGTTGATGGCCTGGATGTTCTGAATGGTAAACAAGGTTCGCTGAATAACAACGGTTATATTGTGAATGCCGGAGATTCGTTAGCGATTAAAGGATTCCGCAAAGATAAACATACCGAAGCGGCTTTTCAGTTCGCCAACGTTGCTGATTCCTACGCAGCCAATTCGGCGCAAGGCGATGTGCGTAATACCGGTGTAATCGGCTTTGCCGCCTTTGAATTACAAGGCCCGGCGAAAAACGCGCTGCCGCCGTGCTCTGGACAAGCCTTTCCGGCAGATAACAATGGCTATGCGCCGCCACCGTGTCGGAAATAGCAACCTCGCTTGATGCCTCGCCCATTTAAGGCGATAATTAGCACAAACTTGTGTTTCACAAATCCAACCCTTCCTCGTCGGGCCTAACGACGCGGAAGGGTTTTTTTATATCGACTTTGTAATAGGAGTCCATCCATGAGCACCTTAGGTCATCAATACGATAACTCACTGGTTTCCAACGCCTTTGGTTTTTTACGCCTGCCGATGAACTTCCAGCCATATGACAGCGATGCTGACTGGGTGATTACTGGCGTGCCGTTCGATATGGCCACTTCTGGCCGTGCGGGGGGGCGCCACGGTCCGGCAGCGATCCGTCAGGTTTCGACGAATCTGGCCTGGGAACACAACCGCTTCCCGTGGAATTTCGACATGCGTGAGCGCCTGAACGTCGTGGACTGCGGTGATCTGGTATATGCCTTCGGCGATGCCCGTGAGATGAGCGAGAAGCTGCAGGCGCACGCCGAGAAGCTGCTGGCTGCTGGTAAGCGTATGCTCTCCTTCGGTGGTGACCACTTTGTTACGCTGCCGCTGCTGCGCGCTCATGCGAAGCATTTCGGCAAAATGGCACTGGTACACTTTGACGCCCACACCGACACCTATGCGAACGGTTGTGAATTTGACCACGGCACCATGTTCTATACCGCGCCGAAAGAAGGTCTGATCGACCCGAATCATTCCGTGCAGATTGGTATTCGTACCGAGTTTGATAAAGACAACGGCTTTACCGTGCTGGACGCCTGCCAGGTGAACGATCGCAGCGTGGATGACATTATCGCCCAGGTGAAACAGATTGTGGGTGATATGCCGGTTTACCTGACCTTTGATATCGACTGCCTGGATCCTGCTTTCGCGCCGGGAACCGGTACGCCGGTAATTGGCGGCCTGACCTCCGATCGCGCCATTAAACTGGTACGCGGCTTGAAAGATCTCAACATCGTTGGGATGGACGTAGTGGAAGTGGCTCCGGCATACGATCAGTCGGAAATCACCGCTCTGGCTGCGGCGACGCTGGCGCTGGAGATGCTGTATATCCAGGCGGCGAAAAAGGGCGAGTAAGCGCCAGATAAGAGGCGCGCGGGTGATGTGCCATTAATGTCGGATGCGGCGTGAACGCCTTATCCGACCTACGTTCGGCACTACCTGGCTTTACTTAACTCCATCCGCGCTCATACGATCGCGAATATGCTGGGCGCGTTCGGCGGATGCAGGATGGTCGTCAAACATTGAGCTTTGGCGGCCTTCTTCCAGTTTCGCCAGTTTTTCAAAGCTGGTGGCAAGACCTGCCGGGCTGATACCGCGTTGGCGCAGCAAATCGTAGGAGTAATCATCGGCCTCTGATTCCTGACGTTGGGTAAATTGCGAATTGACTAGCTTTTCGCCCAGGTCTCCCAGTTGTGATTGTGACAAACTGCCGACAATTCCGCCTGCAGAGGCCGCCGCAACGCGAATTGCGTTTGTACCAAGTGCTACCTGCATTCCTTTCTTCACATGGCCTAATGCCACGTGCCCCATTTCGTGACCGAGCACCGCTTCGACTTCGTTATCCGTCATCATATCCATCAGCCCGCTATAGACGCGGATACAGCCGTTAGCCATTGCAAAGGCGTTCACATCCTTCGCCATATACACTTTGTAATTCACCGGCTGACCGTTGATGTTATCGCCTAACGCGCGAGAAATTGTCGTCAGACGTCTAGCATATTCGCTATTGGCTGGCGCAATCGTCGCTTTGCTGTCCATCTCCTGGCATGCCTGATCGCTCAGTTTTTTCACCTGCGCATCACTCAAACTGTAAGCCTGAAAAGCTTCCGCTCCTGATGAGAGCAGTCTACTGGAGTCCATATTCTGGCAACCGGTCAGCACCGTAGCCACGCTCATTGCTACCAATAAGGCGCGAATTTTCATGTTTTCTCTTCCGCACAAGGTCAGGATTATTCTAAAAATGCGCCGTTTGCAGGTGAATCGACGCTCAGTCTCAGTATAAGGAAAAGCGCAGCGGACGGGCGAGTGGATTGCGCAACATGCGAGCATGATCCAGAGATTTCTGAAGCGGCAAAAGGATGTTCCATGTACATGACGCGCGGCTTGCGGTAAATTGTTGGCAAATTTTCCGGCGTAGCCCAAAACGCGCTGTCGTCAAGTCGTTAAGGGTGTGCCCTTCATCATCCGATCTGGAGTCAAAATGTCCTCACGTAAAGAGCTTGCCAATGCTATTCGTGCGCTGAGCATGGACGCAGTACAGAAAGCCAAATCCGGTCACCCGGGTGCCCCTATGGGTATGGCTGACATTGCCGAAGTCCTGTGGCGTGATTTCCTGAAACACAACCCGCAGAATCCGTCCTGGGCTGACCGTGACCGCTTCGTGCTGTCCAACGGCCACGGCTCCATGCTGATCTACAGCCTGCTGCACCTCACCGGTTACGATCTGCCGATGGAAGAACTGAAAAACTTCCGTCAGCTGCACTCTAAAACTCCGGGTCACCCGGAAGTGGGTTACACCGCAGGTGTAGAAACCACCACCGGTCCGCTGGGTCAGGGTATTGCCAACGCAGTCGGTATGGCGATTGCAGAAAAAACGCTGGCGGCGCAGTTTAACCGTCCGGGCCACGACATCGTCGACCACTACACCTACGCCTTCATGGGCGACGGCTGCATGATGGAAGGCATCTCCCACGAAGTTTGCTCTCTGGCGGGTACGCTGAAGCTGGGTAAACTGATTGCGTTCTACGATGACAACGGTATTTCTATCGATGGTCACGTTGAAGGCTGGTTTACCGACGACACCGCAATGCGTTTCGAAGCTTACGGCTGGCACGTTATTCGCGATATCGACGGTCATGACGCGGCATCCATCAAACGCGCAGTAGAAGAAGCGCGCGCAGTGACTGACAAACCGTCCCTGCTGATGTGCAAAACCATCATCGGTTTCGGTTCCCCGAACAAAGCCGGTACCCACGACTCCCACGGTGCGCCGCTGGGCGACGCTGAAATTGCCCTGACCCGCGAACAGCTGGGCTGGAAATACGCGCCGTTCGAAATCCCGTCTGAAATCTATGCTCAGTGGGATGCGAAAGAAGCAGGCCAGGCGAAAGAATCCGCATGGAACGAGAAATTCGCTGCTTACGCGAAAGCTTATCCGCAGGAAGCCGCTGAATTTACCCGCCGTATGAAAGGCGAAATGCCGTCTGACTTCGACGCGAAAGCGAAAGAGTTCATTGCTAAACTTCAGGCTAATCCGGCGAAAATCGCCAGCCGTAAAGCGTCTCAGAATGCTATCGAAGCGTTCGGTCCGCTGTTGCCGGAATTCCTCGGCGGCTCCGCTGACCTTGCTCCGTCTAACCTGACCCTGTGGTCTGGTTCTAAAGCAATCAACGAAGATGCTGCAGGTAACTACATCCACTACGGTGTTCGCGAGTTCGGTATGACCGCGATTGCTAACGGTATCTCCCTGCACGGTGGTTTCCTGCCGTATACCTCAACCTTCCTGATGTTCGTGGAATACGCACGTAATGCCGTACGTATGGCTGCGCTGATGAAACAGCGTCAGGTGATGGTTTACACCCACGACTCCATCGGTCTGGGCGAAGATGGCCCGACTCACCAGCCGGTAGAACAGATCGCTTCTCTGCGCGTGACCCCGAACATGTCTACATGGCGTCCGTGTGACCAGGTTGAATCCGCAGTAGCGTGGAAATACGGCGTTGAGCGTCAGGACGGCCCGACTGCGCTTATCCTCTCCCGTCAGAACCTGGCGCAGCAGGAACGTACTGAAGAGCAGCTGGCAAACATCGCGCGCGGTGGTTATGTGCTGAAAGACTGTGCTGGTCAGCCGGAACTGATCTTCATCGCGACCGGTTCTGAAGTTGAACTGGCTGTTGCCGCCTACGAAAAACTGACTGCCGAAGGCGTGAAAGCGCGCGTGGTTTCCATGCCGTCTACCGACGCATTCGACAAGCAGGACGCGGCTTACCGTGAATCCGTACTGCCGAAAGCGGTTACCGCTCGTGTTGCGGTGGAAGCTGGCATTGCTGACTACTGGTACAAGTATGTTGGCCTGAACGGCGCTATCGTCGGCATGACCACCTTCGGTGAATCTGCTCCGGCAGAGCAGCTGTTTGAAGAGTTCGGCTTCACCGTTGACAACGTTGTTGCGAAAGCAAAAGCGCTGCTGTAATCGGTAAGATGCTTTGTGAGAAGGGCCGCAAATGCGGCCCTTCAGATTGTTGGCAAAGTGCGCGTTGTTTATGCCGGATGCGGCGTGAACGCCTTATCCGTCCTACAAGATTTTGCAAATTCAACATATTGCAGGAAGTATGTAGGCCTGATAAGCGTAGCGCATCAGGCAGTTTTGTCTTTGCTATCAATCTCAAGGGCCGCGAAAGCGGCCCTTTTTTTACTTAGTAGAGATAAACGGAACTGTGCTGCCGGGGATCATGGTATCGGGCAGTTTACCGTCCCAACGCTCAGCAGTGGTGAGGGCAACAAGTCCGGGATTCTCCCGCAGAGCTTCACCGCGCAGGCGGATAGCTTCTGCTTCAGCCGCACTTTTTAAACGAATAGTTTCAGCCTCTGCCGCGCCTCTTACGCGAATAGTTTCCGCTTCTGCTTTGGCTGCCGCTAGTTTACTGTCTGCTTCCGCCTGGGCCTGAGTTACCGCTATTTGCGCCTGGATTTTCTCCGTTTCCAGATTTTGCTTACGCGTGGCAATGGCGACTTCTGCTTTCATTCGGTCTTCAATCGACTTTTCATAAGCGTCAGAAAAATCAATATTTTCAATCTGGACCCCGTCAATTACCACTGGCCCAACAACGGCTTTGCGCATGGCATTTTGCAGATCCTGAACCAGTTTTGTACGATCCTGTACGGCGCTGATGGCGGTATATTGTCCGAAAACGTTCTCCAGTTGAGTTGGCAACTGACGGACAATCAGACGATCTTTTAATGCTTCAATGGTGTTGTAGGTGGTATAAACCGCGCCTGCTTCTGAAGGTTTAATGTGGAAGCTGACTGATACTGTCATTTGTGCCGGTTGCTGGTCGCGGCTGTAGGCCTGTAATCCCTGATAGACCACAGCCTGATTACGCGTGGAAATTTTCTCTACGCTTTCCATAAAAGGGATCTTAAAACCCAGCCCCGGCTCGGCAACTTTTACGATTTTTCCGTAGCGCAGCAAAATGCCGCGTTCACCTTCATTAACGGTGTAATACGAGAGAAATGGCAGCACAACCACGGCAAGCACGCCAATGGCGATAGCAAGAGATTTTTGTGGGCGAAATGAGGTTAATGAAACAGGTGCTTTCATATGAATCTTCCTTGAGTAAAGTATAGGAATATGTCACATGGGGTGATGAGAAAACAGACAACAGCCGATAATTCAGAATTTATAAAGGGGATGAGCGAAAAAATAATAAACGTAATAAGTATGTTTTCGAACATTCAATAAGAAAATAGAGATGTGTATCACAAATATAGTGATGAATAATTTGTTGATTTTGTAGTTTACTTAACAGATTTATAATTGACTTTTTAAAAACTTATTTCATGTTGTTGTTATTTAATATTTTGTTATTTTTGCTCGTGGAGTTTCTCCTTTCATGTGTCCAATTGCTTTCGTTAATTTGTACGCGTATTTTATTTTTACCGCCGGACGGCACCCTAAAAATAAATAAGGATAATTTATGCGGCTTATTGATTATTTTCCAGAATTATCAATCTCAGTTATACATTCAACAAAAGACTGGCAGGAAGCTATCAATTTCTCGATGGCATCACTGTTAGCAAAAAACTATATCAGCGAGAATTACATTCAGGCTATTAAAGATTCCACCATCAGCAATGGTCCTTATTATATTCTCGCACCAGGCGTGGCAATGCCTCATGCGCGACCGGAATGTGGAGCGCTTAAAACCGGGATGTCTTTGACGTTACTTAAACAAGGCGTTTATTTTCCGGGGAATGACGAACCGATTAAATTACTCATCGGACTTTCTGCTGCCGATGCCGATTCGCACATTGCTGCTATTCAGGCGTTAAGTGAATTACTGTGCGAAGAAGAAATACTCGAACAACTCTTAACCGCATCATCAGAAAAACAATTAGCGGGCATTATCAGCCGCGGATAATTACTCTCTCCTCTACAGGATAATATTATGGAAAACAAGTCTGCTCGTGCAAAGGTCCAGGCTTTTGGGGGCTTTTTGACTGCAATGGTCATCCCCAATATTGGTGCTTTTATTGCCTGGGGTTTTATAACGGCATTATTTATTCCCACCGGCTGGCTGCCGAATGAACATTTCGCCAAAATTGTTGGTCCGATGATTACCTATTTATTGCCCGTGATGATTGGTTCTACCGGTGGTCATCTGGTCGGCGGTAAACGCGGCGCGGTCATGGGCGGAATTGGTACGATTGGTGTGATCGTCGGCGCTGAAATCCCGATGTTCCTTGGCTCGATGATTATGGGGCCGCTCGGTGGTCTGGTGATTAAATATATCGACAAGTCGCTGGAAAAACGCATACCTGCCGGTTTTGAGATGGTTATCAATAACTTCTCATTAGGTATCGCGGGGATGCTCCTTTGTCTGCTGGGTTTTGAAGTGATCGGCCCGGCGGTGTTAATTGCTAATACTTTCGTCAAAGAGTGTATTGAGGCGCTGGTACATGCGGGTTATCTACCTTTGCTGTCAGTCATCAATGAACCGGCGAAAGTGCTTTTCCTTAATAATGCGATCGATCAGGGCGTCTATTATCCGCTGGGAATGCAACAGGCTTCGGTTAACGGTAAATCCATCTTCTTCATGGTGGCCTCCAATCCTGGTCCTGGTCTGGGGCTGCTGCTGGCGTTTACCTTGTTTGGTAAAGGGATGAGTAAACGTTCTGCGCCCGGGGCGATGATTATTCACTTCCTCGGTGGGATCCACGAACTGTATTTCCCGTATGTGCTGATGAAGCCGCTGACCATTATTGCCATGATTGCGGGCGGTATGTCTGGCACCTGGATGTTTAACTTACTGGACGGTGGTTTGGTGGCTGGCCCAAGTCCGGGGTCTATCTTTGCTTACCTGGCACTGACGCCGAAAGGCTCGTTCCTGGCGACAATTGCCGGTGTTACGGTAGGTACCCTGGTGTCCTTTGCTATCACTTCGCTGATACTGAAGATGGAAAAAACGGTGGAAACGGAGAGCGACGATGAGTTTGCTCAGTCAGCCAATGCGGTTAAGGCGATGAAACAAGAAGGTGCATTCTCGTTAAGCCGTGTTAAGCGTATTGCCTTTGTTTGCGATGCAGGGATGGGCTCCAGTGCGATGGGCGCAACCACCTTCCGTAAACGCCTGGAAAAAGCGGGGCTGGCAATAGAAGTAAAACATTACGCCATAGAAAACGTGCCTGCGGATGCGGATATCGTCGTTACTCACGCCAGTCTGGAAGGGCGCGTGAAACGTGTGACGGATAAACCACTGATATTGATTAATAACTATATTGGCGATCCAAAACTCGACACTTTATTTAATCAATTAACCGCTGAACATAAACACTGATTACAGAGGTAAAAATGAAAACCAAAGTTGCTGCTATTTATGGCAAGCGGGATGTCCGTCTGCGCGAATTTGAGCTGCCAGAAATTACCGATAATGAACTGTTAGTGAATGTAATTTCTGACAGCGTTTGTTTATCCACCTGGAAAGCGGCGTTACTCGGTAGTGAACATAAACGCGTCCCCGACGATTTAGAAAATCATCCGGTCATTACCGGGCATGAATGTGCCGGGGTTATTGTCGAAGTGGGTAAAAATCTCACTGGCAAATATAAAAAAGGCCAGCGTTTTGTATTGCAACCGGCGATGGGGTTACCAGGCGGGTATTCAGCGGGCTACAGCTACGAATATTTTGGCGGTAACGCCACCTATATGATTATTCCCGAAATCGCGATTAATTTAGGCTGTGTATTACCGTATCACGGCTCTTATTTTGCTGCGGCCTCGCTGGCGGAACCGATGTGCTGCATTATTGGCGCTTATCATGCCAATTATCACACCACGCAATATGTTTATGAGCATCGTATGGGCGTCAAACCTGGCGGCAATATTGCGCTACTGGCGTGTGCAGGCCCGATGGGAATTGGCGCTATCGATTACGCTATTAACGGCGGCATACAACCGTCGCGGGTGGTGGTAGTCGATATCGACGACAAACGGCTGGCGCAGGTGCAGATGCTGCTGCCGGTGGAACTGGCGGCCAGTAAAGGCATTGAGCTGGTGTATATGAATACCAAAGGGGTGAGCGATCCGGTCCAGACGCTGCGGGCGCTGACGGATGATGCCGGATTTGATGACGTATTTGTCTATGCAGCGGTGCCTTCAGTCGTCGAGATGGCGGATGAATTACTGGCGGAAGATGGCTGCCTGAACTTCTTTGCCGGTCCGACGGATAAAAACTTCAAAGTGCCGTTTAATTTCTACAACGTCCATTACAACAGTACGCACGTTGTCGGCACGTCCGGCGGTTCCACGGACGACATGAAAGAGGCGATTGCCCTTAGCGCCACGGGGCAGTTACAGCCGTCGTTTATGGTGACCCATATCGGTGGCCTGGATGCGGTGCCAGAAACCGTGCTCAATCTGCCGGATATCCCTGGCGGTAAAAAACTCATTTATAACGGCGTGACCATGCCGCTGACCGCCATTGCCGATTTTGCCGAAAAAGGCAAAACCGATCCGCTGTTTAAAGAGCTGGCGCGGCTGGTTGAGAAAACGCACGGCATCTGGAATGAACAGGCCGAGAAATATCTGCTGGCACAATTTGGCGTTGATATTGGGGAGGCCGCGCAATGATGTCCCTGGCGTGGCCATTATTTCGCGTTACGGAACAGGCAGCGTTGGCTGCCTGGCCGCAAACCGGCTGTGGCGACAAAAATAAAATTGATAGCCTTGCGGTCACCGCGATGCGCCAGGCATTAAACGACGTTGCTTTTCGTGGGCGAGTGGTTATCGGCGAGGGGGAACGATATCCTCTTTAGCGCTACGGGCGTGACGGGCGGCGAGTTGGTGAACGGTATCCAACAGACGGCGAATGGGGTGCGGACGCAGACATTACTGATCGGCGGCGCGGACCAAACGTGTAATATAATAGACTCCCTGCATTGATGGTGATCTATCGGAAGACCAATGGCGACGCTGACAGAAGATGATGTGCTTGAGCAACTGGATGCACAGGACAATTTATTTTCATTTATGAAAACTGCGCATTCTATTTTGCTCCAGGGGATACGCCAGTTTCTGCCGTCGCTGTTTGTCGATAACGATGAAGAGATCGTCGAATATGCAGTGAAGCCGTTACTCGCCCAAAGCGGCCCGCTTGACGATATTGATGTTGCGCTGCGTTTGATTTATGCGCTGGGGAAAATGGATAAATGGCTGTACGCCGATATCACGCATTTTTCCCAGTTTTGGCATTACCTGAACGAACAGGATGAAACGCCCGGATTTGCCGATGACATGGCCTGGGATTTTATCAGCAACGTCAATAGCATAATCCGCAATGCGAGTCTCTATGACGCGTTGAAAGCGATGAAATTCGCCGATTTCGCCGTCTGGTCAGAGGCGCGTTTTAGCGGGATGGTCAAAACGGCGCTGATGCTGGCAGTAACGACCACCTTAAAGGAATTAACGCCGTGAAAATCGAACTGACGGTGAATGGACTAAAGGTACAGGCGCAGTACTCTGATGATGAAATTGAAAATGTACATAAACCATTGCTGCGTATGCTGGCGGCCTTACAGACAGTAAATCCGCAGCGGCGTACGGTGGTTTTTCTTTGCGCTCCGCCGGGGACGGGTAAATCTACCCTAACCACCTTCTGGGAATATCTCGCGCAACAAGACCCGGAGCTGCCCGCTATTCAGACGCTGCCGATGGATGGTTTTCACCATTACAATAGCTGGCTGGATGTGCATCAATTGCGACCCTTCAAAGGCGCACCAGAGACATTCAACGTTGCGAAACTGGCGGAAAATCTGTGCCGGGTTGTGGAAGGGGATTGTACGTGGCCGCAGTACGATCGACAAAAGCATGATCCTGTTGAAGATGTGTTGCACGTTACCGCACCACTCGTCATCGTCGAAGGAAACTGGTTGTTGTTGGACGACGAGAAGTGGTGCCAGCTTGCGCAATTTTGTGATTTCTCGATCTTTATCAAAGCTCCCGCATCTGCGTTGCGGGAGCGTCTGGTGGGGCGCAAGCTGGCGGGAGGGTTATCGCTGGCAGACGCAGAAGCCTTTTATGACCGTACCGACGGGCCGAATGTTCGCCGGGTGCTGGAAGAGAGTCTGCCTGCAAATTTGACCTTAATGATGACCGCTACGGGTGAATATCGTCTGATGGATTAACGTTCCTGATTACACCATCTTCCAGTCGCACCACACGAGAGAAATGACGCCGGGTAAATGCGGCGTCATGACTGATTGCTACGACGCTCGTGCCTCGCTGGCGGCACTTTTCCAGCCAGCTTTCAAACACGCTCAACCAATTTTCGTCAAAATCCCGACTCGGCTCGTCCAGTAGCAATAGTGGCGGAGAGAGTGCTTCCAGGCAGGCGACGGCGACCATCCGTCGCTGCGCACTATGCAGATCTAACGGATGCGCGCTGGCAGTGTCTGCTAACTGACAGCATTGCAGGGCAGCATTGGTATGTTGAGTGATTTCATCCGCCGGGCATTTTTGCAGTATCAAACCAAATGCGATTTCGTCAGCAACGGTGCTGTGAAAAAGCTGATTTTCCGCTTCCTGAAACAGTACGCCAATCTTTGCTGCGCGCTGGCGGTTTTTCAGGTTTTTCATCGCTTGTTGTTGCAGCATAACCGTACCGGCTGTGGGCGTAAGAAGACCTGCCATTACTCGTAACAGCGTCGATTTTCCCGCGCCATTGTCGCCGGTCAGCGCCAACCATTCACCTTGTTTGAGTTGCAGAGAAATGTCGCAAAGACAATCCGTTGCCGCGCCAGGCCAGCGATAAGATATCTGATTTAACGTTAACATAGTGGCTGGAGCGCTCCGTTTTGCAATTGCCACGCTTGCTGGCAGTGGTTCAGGAAAGGTGTGTGATGACGTTCAAAAAGAATAATCAGCGAACCACGTTCAAGCGCCCAGTGTTGTAAGCGCTGCAACAGCATTTCGCTGGCCTGCGGCGTCAGGCGGCTAAAGGCTTCATCAAGAATTAAGAGCTTTGGCTGCATCGCGATGGCGCAGGCGATGACCACACGCTGTGTCTCTCCACCGGAGAGTGTTGCCGGGTGACGATGGCGCAACGGCTGGCACTCGGTCAGGGCCAGGGCGGCGTCAATCCGCGCCATAATCTCTTTTTCAGCAAGACACAGATTTTCTGGCCCAAAGGCAACTTCTTCTTCCACGCTAAAGGTACAGCCGGAGAGCTGCAAATAGGGCGATTGCTGGACGAGCTGGATGGTGGCGGATTGTTCATTAAGCGGGAGACGCCCAATGGGCGTACCGAGAAGCGTCCCCGTGCCGGTTATCTCTCCTGGTAGAAAGTCCGGATACCAGCCCGCCATCAGCTGCGCCAGCGTACTTTTGCCACTGCCGTTGTCACCAAAGATGGCGACCATCCCCGGTTTGACATAGTGAAAGTCATAACAGAACGGAGGATGCGTTGAGTGTGTCGGGCAATAGCGAAACTGTTCTAACGTAACCATATCCACGCTCCGAATTCAGCCAGCATTAGCAATATCATGGCGTAACGTGCTACGCGTTGTAGGGTGCTATCGGCTGGTGCCCATAACGTAGTGCGCCTATTGTTGATTCGAAATGCCCGCATATCCAGCGCCGCACCACGGACAGCAAGATCGTTTAGCGCATTGTGTGTTAGCGGAATAATTAACGCGGGCATCGCACGTAAACGCTGATACCAGCCCTCATCCAGCGGCACGCCGCGGGCGCGCTGCGCTTCATGAATAATCGCCAATTGCCGTTTTAACTGCTCAACGACCAATAACGGCCCGGCAAACAGATAAGCGACGCCCGGCGGCAGGCGAGAAGCAAACAAAGCGCGGATAAAACGTTGCACGGGGACGTACTGCATCCACAACTGTGAGGTTGAAACAATCGCCAGAATCCGCAACCAGAGCGTAATAG
Source organism: Escherichia sp. WS3063 (assembly GCF_046486595.1). Lineage (NCBI taxonomy): Bacteria > Pseudomonadati > Pseudomonadota > Gammaproteobacteria > Enterobacterales > Enterobacteriaceae > Escherichia > Escherichia sp. WS3063. The sequence goes on along the minus strand of NZ_JBJQKY010000019.1, from coordinate 38,919 downwards.
CATGCGCCCACCGTTCTGGAGAGCGTGGCGTGCCGCTTAGCCATTCTGTCAGCCAGCCACCGTGCACCAGCCACAGTCCAGCCCCCAGCGAGAACATCAGCCAGACGACATATTTTGCCCGCCGCCGCGTGGCCTTTAGCGCAATAAGGCAGAAAAAGGTCGCCGCGCTATAGACTGGCAATATTGTCTGTGTGGGCAGGATAAGCGTGGTGCAGGCCGCCAGCGCCCACAGCGTTAAGGATGTAAACGGATGCATTTAGCGCACGGCAGCCATTGCCGGAAAATGGCGCGTGGTGCGAATCGGCAGCTGACGCAGTAAAAGCCAGACAATCACCGCTGTGAGAATTTTATCGACCAGGTTCGCGCCTATCACCGTAATCGCCACCGACTCCACCAGGTTTTGCCCCATCGAGTGCATCCAGGCAACGAACAAATCGGCTCCGCTTCCTGTCACGCCGCCGAACAGCGCAGTACGCAGCGGTACAGCGACGACCGTTACCGCAAGCGTAATAATCACGCCGCTAACAACGACTTTTGGCAGGGTGCGAAACCAACCCGCTCGCGCCAGCCAACCGGCGACCAGGCCGATGACCATCGCGACGGGCGCAAATGCGGCGGCGATCGGGTCGGTCAGCAATCCCCAGAGTAAATTGGTCAGTAAACCGGTCAGCATCCCGATCACCGGACCAAGCAGTACCGCGCTAATAAGTGTGCCGATGGAGTCGAGAAAAATAGGTAATTTAACCATGCTGGCCAGTTGTCCGCCGATCATATTGATGGCGATAGAGATAACGATCAACACCAGTGCCTGACTGGAAAAGTGGCGACGCGCCATAAGAAAACCTCTCTGAAAATAGTTATTTAACGGGGGAAATATGCAACTCGTCGTAACCAGAAAGCGCGCAAAGCTGGCGGCTAAACGCCAGTTCCTCCAGGCAGCCGATCACCAGTTCAAGCGTGGTCCGCACGGTACAGCCGGGCATCATATGACCGCCAAGCATCGTGCCGTGTGGATCGGAAACGCAGAGATGAAGATGTTCACCACTCTGTTCCAGCGTGCCGTTCAATGCGATGACTTCGAACTTACCGCTTAGCAGGGCAGTGTTTTCTTGCCCGGCATAGCGTAAGGCGACGTCAGTCAGACTGCCGGTACAACCTGCAATCCACGCGGCGTGGAGTTGTTGTTGCTGCGCGAAGGCGCGTAATTGGGAGAGAACTTCCTGCCCGGGGAGCAGGCGCAGCGCGTAAAAACGTGCGGAGGAAGAATATGGGTAGGGCAATGTCATCATTGGAGTACTCCGAAACTCGGACGTATTGCGGATAATATCGACGCTGCATCAGTCATATTCTGATATAAGTCAGGGTTTGTGACGGCACAACGAAAAGATTTTGCTACGCTTATTCGTGATTCTGCAAAGTGGAATAAATTCCACAGGGGCGGGGCTGAAAACGTGACGTAAGTCAGATAATTGTCTTCTTTGACTGGACAATCATTCCTTTTATTCCACGTTTCGCTTATCCTAGCTGAAGCGTTTCAGTCGATTAAATGTTCGACAATTAACCAATCAGTCGCAGTTTGCGACAGGTAAGGTTTCCCCGAACGATTTGCTGGATTACTCTGTCTGGCAAATTTGCTCAGGGAAAACCTTGCAGGAGATCTATGACCGTACGCGTAGCGATAAATGGCTTCGGTCGCATCGGGCGTAATGTGGTTCGTGCTTTGTATGAATCCGGACGCCGTGCGGAAATTACCGTGGTGGCAATCAACGAACTGGCGGATGCTGCGGGTATGGCGCATTTGTTGAAATATGACACCAGCCATGGCCGTTTTGCATGGGAAGTACGACAGGAACGCGATCAACTTTTTGTTGGTGATGACGCCATCCGTGTATTGCATGAACGTTCACTGCAATCGCTCCCCTGGCGTGAACTTGGCGTTGATGTAGTCCTCGACTGCACCGGCGTATATGGCTCCCGCGAGCATGGTGAAGCACACATTGCCGCCGGGGCTAAAAAAGTGCTCTTTTCACATCCTGGCAGTAACGATCTCGACGCGACCGTTGTTTATGGCGTCAATCAGGATCAACTTCGTGCGGAACACCGCATCGTTTCTAACGCTTCCTGTACCACGAATTGCATAATTCCCGTCATCAAATTGTTAGATGATGCGTACGGTATTGAGTCCGGCACTGTGACCACAATTCACTCCGCCATGCACGATCAACAGGTTATTGATGCATACCATCCAGACCTGCGTCGCACTCGGGCAGCCAGTCAGTCGATCATTCCGGTCGATACTAAACTGGCCGCCGGTATCACACGATTTTTTCCGCAATTTAACGATCGCTTTGAGGCGATTGCGGTACGTGTGCCAACCATAAATGTGACGGCAATCGATTTAAGCGTGACGGTGAAGAAACCTGTAAAAGCCAATGAAGTCAACCTGTTGCTGCAAAAAGCAGCACAAGGTGCATTTCATGGTATAGTTGACTATACGGAATTGCCGTTGGTCTCTGTAGATTTTAACCACGATCCGCACAGTGCCATTGTCGATGGCACTCAAACCCGGGTCAGTGGCGCACACCTGATCAAAACGTTGGTCTGGTGCGATAACGAATGGGGCTTTGCTAACCGAATGCTCGACACGACGTTAGCTATGGCTACTGTTGCTTTCAGGTAAGACGCAAGCAGCGTCTGCAAAACTTTTAGAATCAACGAGAGGATTCACCATGTCTGTAATTAAGATGACCGATCTGGATCTTGCTGGGAAACGTGTATTTATCCGTGCGGATCTGAACGTACCAGTAAAAGACGGGAAAGTAACCAGCGACGCGCGTATCCGTGCTTCTCTGCCGACCATCGAACTGGCCCTGAAACAAGGCGCAAAAGTGATGGTAACTTCCCACCTGGGTCGTCCTACCGAAGGCGAGTACAACGAAGAATTCTCTCTGCTGCCGGTTGTTAACTACCTGAAAGACAAACTGTCTAACCCGGTTCGTCTGGTTAAAGATTACCTCGACGGCGTTGACGTTGCTGAAGGTGAACTGGTTGTTCTGGAAAACGTTCGCTTCAACAAAGGCGAGAAGAAAGACGACGAAACCCTGTCCAAAAAATACGCTGCACTGTGTGACGTGTTCGTAATGGACGCATTCGGTACTGCTCACCGCGCGCAGGCTTCTACTCACGGTATCGGTAAATTCGCTGACGTTGCGTGCGCAGGCCCGCTGCTGGCAGCTGAACTGGACGCGCTGGGTAAAGCACTGAAAGAACCTGCTCGTCCGATGGTGGCTATCGTTGGTGGTTCTAAAGTATCTACCAAACTGACCGTTCTGGACTCCCTGTCTAAAATCGCTGACCAGCTGATCGTTGGTGGTGGTATTGCTAACACCTTTATCGCGGCACAAGGCCACGATGTGGGTAAATCCCTGTACGAAGCTGACCTGGTTGACGAAGCTAAACGTCTGCTGACCACCTGCAACATCCCGGTTCCGTCTGATGTTCGCGTAGCAACCGAGTTCTCTGAAACTGCACCGGCTACCCTGAAATCTGTTAACGATGTGAAAGCTGACGAGCAGATCCTGGATATCGGTGATGCTTCCGCTCAGGAACTGGCTGAAATCCTGAAGAATGCGAAAACCATTCTGTGGAACGGTCCGGTTGGCGTGTTCGAATTCCCGAACTTCCGCAAAGGTACTGAAATCGTGGCTAACGCTATCGCAGACAGCGAAGCGTTCTCCATCGCTGGCGGCGGCGACACTCTGGCAGCAATCGACCTGTTCGGCATTGCTGACAAAATCTCCTACATCTCCACTGGCGGCGGCGCATTCCTCGAATTCGTAGAAGGTAAAGTACTGCCTGCAGTAGCGATGCTCGAAGAGCGCGCTAAGAAGTAAAAAATCACAGGGCAGGGAAACCTGCCCTTGTTTCAGCGCGCTTTTAGAGCACGCACTTTTTCATACTCTAAATAATTCGAGTTGCAGGAAGGCGACAAGAGAGTGAATCCCCAGGAGCTTACATAAATAAGTGATTGGGGTGAGCGAACGCAGACGCAGCACATGCAACTTGAAGTATGACGAGTATAAGGCCCGACGATACAGGACAAGAGACATGTCTAAGATTTTTGATTTCGTAAAACCTGGCGTAATCACTGGTGATGACGTACAGAAAGTTTTCCAGGTAGCAAAAGAAAACAACTTCGCACTGCCAGCAGTAAACTGCGTCGGTACTGACTCCATCAACGCCGTACTGGAAACCGCAGCTAAAGTTAAAGCGCCGGTTATCGTTCAGTTCTCCAACGGTGGTGCTTCTTTTATCGCTGGTAAAGGCGTGAAATCTGACGTTCCGCAGGGCGCTGCTATCCTGGGTGCGATCTCTGGTGCGCATCACGTTCACCAGATGGCTGAACATTATGGTGTTCCGGTTATCCTGCACACCGACCACTGCGCGAAGAAACTGCTGCCGTGGATCGACGGTCTGCTGGACGCGGGTGAAAAACACTTCGCTGCTACCGGTAAGCCGCTGTTCTCTTCTCACATGATTGACCTGTCTGAAGAATCTCTGCAAGAGAACATTGAAATCTGCTCTAAATACCTGGAGCGCATGTCCAAAATCGGCATGACTCTGGAAATCGAACTGGGTTGCACCGGTGGTGAAGAAGACGGCGTGGACAACAGCCACATGGACGCTTCTGCACTGTACACCCAGCCGGAAGACGTTGATTACGCATACACCGAGCTGAGCAAAATCAGCCCGCGTTTCACCATCGCTGCGTCCTTCGGTAACGTACACGGTGTTTACAAGCCGGGTAACGTTGTTCTGACTCCGACCATCCTGCGCGACTCTCAGGAATATGTTTCTAAGAAACACAACCTGCCGCACAACAGCCTGAACTTCGTATTCCACGGTGGTTCCGGTTCTACTGCTCAGGAAATCAAAGACTCCGTAAGCTACGGCGTAGTGAAAATGAACATCGATACCGATACTCAATGGGCAACCTGGGAAGGTGTTCTGAACTACTACAAAGAAAACGAAGCTTATCTGCAAGGCCAGCTGGGCAACCCGAAAGGCGAAGATCAGCCGAACAAGAAATACTACGATCCGCGCGTATGGCTGCGTGCCGGTCAGACTTCGATGATCGCTCGTCTGGAAAAAGCATTCCAGGAACTGAACGCGATCGACGTTCTGTAAGATATTCCTTTCTGCTTATCTCAAGGCCCGCTCTGCGGGTCTTTTTTTCGCCAAAAGCAAGGTGATACAGATGAGAAATCTGTGATCTATTTGGCAAAATTATGCTTTATTGTTTACCCTTGTCAGACTGCCCGTCATAAGGCGGCGGAGTGTATTTCTCCATTTTGAGTCAGTTGAAAAGGAATATTGAATGGAAGATTTGAATGTTGTCGATAGCATAAACGGCGCGGGAAGCTGGCTGGTGGCTAACCAGGCGCTGCTGCTAAGTTATGCAGTAAACATCGTGGCGGCACTCGCGATCATCATCGTTGGTTTGATTATCGCGCGGATGATTTCCAACGCGGTGAATCGCCTGATGATCTCCCGTAAAATCGATGCCACTGTTGCTGATTTTCTTTCTGCATTAGTCCGTTACGGAATTATCGCCTTTACGCTAATCGCTGCACTGGGGCGCGTGGGCGTACAAACAGCGTCAGTCATTGCTGTACTCGGTGCCGCAGGCTTAGCTGTTGGTCTGGCTTTGCAGGGGTCACTGTCTAACCTGGCCGCTGGCGTGTTACTTGTCATGTTCCGCCCGTTCCGTGCCGGAGAATATGTTGACCTCGGCGGCGTAGCCGGTACTGTGCTGAGTGTGCAGATTTTCTCCACCACCATGCGTACTGCAGACGGTAAAATTATCGTTATTCCGAACGGTAAAATTATTGCCGGGAATATTATTAACTTCTCCCGCGAGCCAGCTCGCCGTAACGAATTTATTATTGGCGTGGCGTATGATTCCGATATCGATCAGGTTAAGCAGATCCTGACCGATATTATCCAGTCTGAAGATCGCATTTTGAAAGATCGCGAAATGACTGTGCGTCTGAACGAACTTGGCGCATCGTCGATTAATTTCGTGGTCCGCGTCTGGAGCAACAGCGGCGATCTGCAAAACGTGTACTGGGATGTGCTGGAGCGTATTAAACGTGAATTTGATGCCGCCGGTATCAGCTTCCCGTACCCGCAAATGGATGTGAACTTTAAGCGGGTGAAAGAAGACAAAGCTGCGTAATCAACGCTGAGGCCAGATAATACTCTCTGGCCTCTCTCTTATTAGTTTTTCTGATTGCCAATTAATATTATCAATTTCCGCTAATAACAATCCCGCGATATAGTCTCTGCATCAGATACTTAATTCGGAATATCCAACGTGTTTTCTTATTACTTTCAAGGTCTTGCACTTGGCGCAGCTATGATCCTACCGCTCGGTCCACAAAATGCTTTTGTGATGAATCAGGGCATTCGTCGTCAGTACCACATTATGATTGCCTTACTTTGTGCTATCAGCGATTTGGTCCTGATTTGTGCGGGGATTTTTGGTGGCAGCGCGTTATTGATGCAGTCGCCGTGGTTGCTGGCGCTGGTCACCTGGGGCGGCGTAGCCTTCTTGCTGTGGTATGGTTTTGGCGCTTTTAAAACAGCAATGAGCAGTAACATTGAGTTAGCCAGTGCCGAAGTCCTGAAACAAGGCAGATGGAAAATTATCGCCACCATGTTGGCAGTGACCTGGCTGAATCCGCATGTTTACCTGGATACTTTTGTTGTGCTGGGCAGCCTTGGCGGGAAACTTGATGTGGAACCAAAACGTTGGTTTGCGCTCGGGACAATTAGCGCCTCTTTCCTGTGGTTCTTTGGTCTGGCTATTCTCGCAGCCTGGCTGGCACCGCGCCTGCGCACGGCAAAATCACAGCGCATTATCAATCTGGTAGTGGGATGTGTTATGTGGTTTATTGCCTTGCAGCTGGCGAGAGACGGTATTGCTCATGCACAAGCCTTGTTCAGTTAGGCGCTATCTGATGGAAAAATAAAACAGAGGCGCTAAGCTTGCCTCCAGAGGTCCTGAATTTTGGGCAAGTCAATTAACACGGAGAGACTAACGTGAAGTTCAAAGTTATCGCCCTGGCGGCATTAATGGGTATTAGCGGGATGGCAGCGCAGGCTAACGAATTGCCGGATGGACCGCATATTGTCACCTCCGGTACGGCAAGCGTGGATGCGGTGCCAGACATTGCCACTCTTGCGATTGAAGTTAACGTGGCCGCGAAGGATGCCGCTACTGCCAAGAAACAGGCAGATGAGCGCGTCGCACAATACATTTCCTTCCTTGAGCTCAATCAGATCGCGAAAAAAGATATCAGCTCAGCGAACTTACGCACTCAGCCAGATTATGATTATCAGGATGGTAAAAGTATCCTGAAAGGCTACCGCGCAGTGAGAACGGTGGAAGTCACGCTCCGTCAGTTAGACAAACTGAATTCCTTGCTGGACGGCGCGCTAAAGGCGGGTCTTAACGAAATTCGTTCTGTGTCGCTGGGCGTGGCGCAGCCGGATGCCTATAAAGACAAAGCGCGTAAGGCAGCGATTGATAACGCGATTCATCAGGCACAGGAACTGGCGAACGGCTTTAATCGCAAACTCGGGCCGGTATATAGCGTGCGCTACCATGTTTCCAACTATCAGCCCAGCCCAATGGTGCGGATGATGAAAGCCGATGCCGCGCCGGTGTCCGCCCAGGAAACTTACGAGCAGGCCGCTATTCAGTTTGATGATCAGGTCGATGTGGTCTTCCAGTTAGAACCTGTGGATCAACAACCCGCTAAAACACCGGCAGCACAATAATATTTGTAGCCCGACGTATTCGTCGGGCTAATGCCTTTACCCGATATTGCCTCCTTTTTCTGTAATTTTCTGTAAAACCATGACGTAATCACCTATCTTTGCTCGCGGTTTCATCAAGGATAGGCTGACTGAAACGGTTAAGCGGACAAGGATGCGGGAGAGGGGGGATGGACATTTTTATTTCGAAAAAGATGCGCAATTTCATTTTATTAGCGCAAACCAATAATATTGCCCGGGCGGCAGAAAAAATCCATATGACGGCTTCGCGATTTGGCAAAAGCATTGCCGCGCTGGAAGAACAAATTGGCTATACGCTATTTACCCGCAAAGATAATAATATCAGCCTCAATAAAGCCGGACAGGAACTGTATCAAAAACTGTTCCCGGTTTATCAACGACTTTCTGCGATTGATAATGAAATCCATAACTCAGGACGTCGTTCACGAGAAATTGTGATAGGCATAGATAATACTTATCCGACAATTATTTTTGATCAGTTGATTAGTCTCGGAGATAAGTACGAAGGCGTGACCATCCAGCCAGTTGAGTTCAGCGAAAATGGCGTTATCGATAATCTTTTTGACCGTCAGTTAGATTTTATTATCTCCCCACAGCATGTATCTGCACGAGTTCAGGAACTGGAAAACCTGACTATCAGTGAACTACCACCGCTGCGATTGGACTTTCACGTTTCTCGCCGTTATGAAGGGCGACAGGAGCAAGAGCTGCTTCAGGAGCTGCCCTGGCTACAAATGCGCTTTCAAAACCGGGCTAACTTCGAAGCAATGATTGATGCGAATATGCGTCCTTGTGGGATCAATCCAACCATTATTTATCGTCCCTATAGTTTTATGGCCAAAATCAGCGACGTGGAGCGGGGACATTTTCTGACGGTGATCCCGCATTTTGCCTGGCGACTGGTGAATCCGGCAACGCTGAAATATTTTGATGCGCCGCACAGGCCGATGTATATGCAGGAATATCTTTATTCAATCAGAAATCATCGTTATACCGCCACGATGCTTCAGCATATTGCTGAAGATCGTTACGGGACAAACCATTAACCCGGCATCGATCCGGTTGCAATTAAATTACGGTGTAAGTCGAAGACGTGGCTAAGATCGTGGTGAATATGTCCGCCGGACGCATTTTCCAGATAGCGATGCAGATAATCCCGACACATAGGATGTGCACAATGATCAATGGTGGTGCGGATAACGTTGTTATACGGATCCTGTGCGCCAAATCCACTGACCGCTTCGCTCCATAAATAACGTGCCGCACGCAACATGGCGGCGTTCATAAACAGATCCATGCCAATGCCGAAGAAAAACGACAGGCGAGGGACGAAGCCATCAATTTTCAGCCCGGCGGAGATTGCTGCTTTGATGTACTCAATCCTATCGGCGAGCGTAAATGCTACCTGCTGCACGCAGTTGGCACCCGCTTCACCCATGTGGTAACTGCTGATACTGATGGTATTAAATCGCGGCATGTTGCCGGAACACCAGGCGATGATGTCTGCGATAATACGCATTGACGGTTTTGGCGGGTAAATATAGGTATTGCGGCAGAGGTACTCTTTGAGGATAGCGTTCTGAATGGTGCCGGTCAGTTTATCGGATGTAACACCTTGCTCTTCTGCGGCGACGATATAAAACGCCAGTACTGGTAGCACTGCGCCATTCATGGTCATAGAAACCGACATTTTATCCAGCGGGATCTGGTCGAACAGGACTTTCATATCTTCCACGGTGTCGATAGCGACGCCCGCTTGGCCGACGTCGCCCGCCACGCGTGGGTTATCGGAGTCGTAGCCTCGGTGGGCGGCAAGGTCAAACGCAACGGAAAGACCTTTTTGCCCGGCGGCCAGGTTACGGCGATAAAAAGCGTTGGACTCTTTTGCTGTCGAGAAACCAGCATACTGACGGATGGTCCACGGTTGGGCGGTATACATAGTGGCACGCGGGCCACGAACGTAGGGTGGCAAACCAGGAAGAGTACCCGTCACCTCCAGATTATCGAGATCGGCTTCGGTATACAGCGGCTTGATAGCGATCCCTTCCGCGGTTTGCTGAACCAGCGAGTCGACAGTTTTCTCCCGACGGCTCAATTCCTTGTTGGCAAGCTGTTGCCACTCCTGCACGTTAGACATTATTTGCTCCATAAAACGCAATCAAAATGAGGGTATTTGCGCTTACGGTGAGCTTTTTACGTGGGTTTGTCGCCAGCAAAAAAATGCATTCAGACGTCGTTTTTTGCCGCCTGAGATTTGTCTATTTTGTGATGTGATTCAAGGAATACAAAAAGAAGTGAGGATAACGCCTGATATGTGCTATCAGGCGTTATTTGATGGATTAATCCTGACGAAGAACTTTGTGACCATAATCGAGCAACGCATCAGTGACTTTACGCATCATGCGGCTTTCAGGAGCAAAGCGGTGCCAGTAGAGCATCCGGCGTTGAAATAGCCCTGGCGTTAAGTCAATCAGTTCGCCGCTGGCCAGCTCTTTCTCGATTTGCAGGTGCGGGATCATACAGCAGGTGGTGCCCTGACGAGCAAGTTGCACGAACGCTTCCGAAGAATTAACGATATGGCAGGGTACGCTGCCAGGAGGCAGATCGAAATTTTGCTGCAAAAAGGCCTGGTGCATATCGTCAAGATGGTCAAACGCGACCACTGGCGCTTTCAGTAATGCCGAACGCGTTACGCCGTTAGGGAAATATTTTTCGGCAAACGGTTTTGAGCTGACGAACAGATAGTCGAGCGCACCGAGTTTATCGACAAGACAACTCGGCAGCGCCTGATGTTGAATACTCACTGCGCCGACCACTTCGCCGCGACGCAGACGTTCCTGAGTGCGGGTTTCATCTTCTACCTGCAAGTTGAGGCGGATGGGCGAATCAGCCAACACAGGAGCCAGTGCCGGAAGCAACCACGTCGCCAGACTGTCGGCGTTGACCGCCAGTGAAAGCAGCAGCGGAGTCGAACCGGTTTGTTCATCGCCCAGCCACTCTTCTTCCAGCAGCTCCACCTGGCGTAGTAGCGCCAACAGTTTTTGCCCTTGTTCCGTCGGGCGCGGCGGTACGGTACGCACTAACAACGGCTGCCCGAACATATTTTCCAGTTGCTTAATGCGCTGTGAGACGGCTGATTGTGTAATGCACAGCTTTTGTGCCGCGCGCTCAAATCCTCGTTCACGTATCACCGCATCCAGTGCCTGTAATGTTCTGTAGTCCGGGCGTTTCATTGCTGTTGTCTGCTCCTGGTAAATGCTTTTTCCTGCACTATGACACAATTTTGTGTCGGGTTGCATATACCGAAGCCGTTGGTGGGTAACATTTGTATCAGTGGTTAACGCGCAGCTTAAAAGATCAGGGATTTGCGCTAATGCATTTCGCTCAGCGAGTTCGCGCCCTGGTTGTGTTGAATGGCGTGGCGTTATTGCCTCAGTTTGCCTGTAAACAGGGGCTTGCGAACGGGGAACTGGTGCGCCTGTTTGCACCGTGGAGCGGCATACCCAGACCGTTGTATGCTTTACTTGCGGGGCGAAAGGGGATGCCCGCCATTGCGCGATATTTTATGGATGAGTTAACCACGCGGCTTGCCAACGGGGTCTGAATCGCTTTTTTTGTATATAATGCGTGTGAAATTTCATACCACAGGCGAAACGATCATGACGCAGGATGAATTGAAAAAAGCAGTAGGATGGGCGGCACTTCAGTATGTTCAGCCCGGCACCATTGTTGGTGTAGGTACAGGTTCCACCGCCGCACACTTTATTAACGCACTCGGTACAATGAAAGGCCAGATTGAAGGGGCCGTTTCCAGTTCAGATGCTTCCACTGAAAAACTGAAAAGCCTCGGCATTCACGTTTTTGATCTCAACGAAGTCGACAGCCTTGGCATCTACGTTGATGGCGCAGATGAAATCAACGGCCACATGCAAATGATCAAAGGCGGCGGCGCGGCGCTGACCCGTGAAAAAATCATTGCTTCGGTTGCGGAAAAATTTATCTGTATTGCAGACGCTTCCAAGCAGGTTGATATTCTGGGCAAATTCCCGCTGCCAGTAGAAGTTATCCCGATGGCACGTAGTGCAGTGGCGCGCCAGCTGGTGAAACTGGGCGGTCGTCCGGAATACCGTCAGGGCGTAGTGACCGATAACGGCAACGTGATCCTCGACGTCCACGGCATGGAAATCCTTGACCCGATAGCGATGGAAAACGCCATAAATGCGATTCCTGGCGTGGTGACTGTTGGTTTGTTTGCTAACCGTGGCGCGGACGTTGCGCTGATTGGCACACCTGACGGTGTCAAAACTATTGTGAAATGATCTGACGGGGGAACCTCCCCCGTTAAAAAAATTCTCTTCATTAAATTTAGTGACATGTGTCACGTTTTTACCTGGCAATTGTCGATTGCTCTAAATAAATCTTCTAAACCAGCATATTCATCCAAGAAATACTTTTGCGTGATATTTCCTCAACATCGCGACGCAAACGTTCATATTGCCGCAATATTATTTTTTGATATGTTGAAAGGCGGATGCAAATCCGCACACAACATTTCAAAAGACAGGATTGGGTAAATGGCAAAGGTATCGCTGGAGAAAGACAAGATTAAGTTTCTGCTGGTAGAAGGCGTGCACCAAAAGGCGCTGGAAAGCCTTCGTGCAGCTGGTTACACCAACATCGAATTTCACAAAGGCGCGCTGGATGATGAACAATTAAAAGAATCCATCCGCGATGCCCACTTCATCGGCCTGCGATCCCGTACCCATCTGACTGAAGACGTGATCAACGCCGCAGAAAAACTGGTCGCTATTGGCTGTTTCTGTATAGGAACAAACCAGGTTGATCTGGATGCGGCGGCAAAGCGCGGGATCCCGGTATTTAACGCACCGTTCTCAAATACGCGCTCTGTTGCGGAGCTGGTGATTGGCGAACTGCTGCTGCTATTGCGCGGCGTGCCGGAAGCCAATGCTAAAGCGCATCGTGGCGTGTGGAACAAACTGGCGGCGGGTTCTTTTGAAGCGCGCGGCAAAAAGCTGGGTATCATCGGCTACGGTCATATTGGTACGCAATTGGGCATTCTGGCTGAATCGCTGGGAATGTATGTTTACTTTTATGATATTGAAAACAAACTGCCGCTGGGCAACGCCACTCAGGTACAGCATCTTTCTGACCTGCTGAATATGAGCGATGTGGTGAGTCTGCATGTACCAGAGAATCCGTCCACCAAAAATATGATGGGCACGAAAGAGATTTCGCTAATGAAACCCGGCTCGCTGCTGATTAATGCTTCGCGCGGTACTGTGGTGGATATTCCAGCGCTGTGTGACGCGCTGGCGAGCAAACATCTGGCGGGGGCGGCAATCGACGTATTCCCGACGGAACCGGCGACCAATAGCGATCCATTTACCTCTCCGCTGTGTGAATTCGACAATGTCCTTCTGACGCCACACATTGGCGGTTCGACTCAGGAAGCGCAGGAGAATATCGGTCTGGAAGTTGCGGGTAAATTGATCAAGTATTCTGATAATGGTTCAACGCTCTCTGCGGTGAACTTCCCGGAAGTCTCGCTGCCACTGCACGGTGGTCGTCGTCTGATGCACATCCACGAAAACCGTCCGGGTGTGCTGACTGCGCTCAACAAAATTTTTGCCGAGCAGGGCGTCAACATCGCCGCGCAATATCTGCAAACTTCCGCCCAGATGGGTTATGTAGTTATTGATATTGAAGCCGACGAAGACGTTGCCGAAAAAGCGCTGCAGGCAATGAAAGCTATTCCGGGTACCATTCGCGCTCGTCTGCTGTACTAAATCCCCTTCTCTGAAAATCAACGGGCAGGTCACTGACTTGCCCGTTTTTTTTATCCCTTCTCCACACCGTTGCCGCATTGCGCATTCTACATTGCGAGTCTGCTCCAGAAAATAAATCAAAGTCAGATCAATGCGTTGTGTTTATTTAATGGGGATTTACGATGGCAGGGCAGCATGGGGCTGTAACGGTAAAGCCCTCACCGAAGCGAGGGCTTGAAGGAGAAGGGTTATGATGCGACTTGTCATCATACTGATTGTACTGTTACTCATAAGTTTCCCAGCTTATTAACAGTCAGTCTCAGGGGAGGAGTCATCCTCCCTTACCCTTACTCACTAAATTAGGTTAAAGAATCAACGATGTCAATCAGGGCGATGCAGGTGTGTCGCCCTTACCACTCCCAGACTTTCGACGGTGTAACCACCGCAGGAAGAGGGATATCCCACTCTTCAACGGGGAGTTTTTCCACCAACTGACAATCATGCGCATAACCCACCGGTTGCATTTTATAGTGCTGCCAGTTTTGTAAGGTCCGATCATAAAAACCACCGCCCATTCCCAGGCGCTGACCGTACTCATCAAAGGCGACCAGCGGTGTGATCAACACGTCTAATCGGGAAAGGGGTAGCACGTCACGCACATCCAGTTTTGGCTCATGGATCTTCAACCTGTTCATCACCAGTTCGCTTTGCGGATGGTAATTCAGGAACAGCAAGTTACCGGCACTAAAGGGATGCAAAACTGGAAGATATACGCGCTTACCGGCGCGCCAGAGTTGTTCTATGAGTGGCTGGGTGTCGAGTTCGCCATCAAAAGAGAGGAATACAGCGACCGTATGTGCCATCACCACCGGGGGATAAGTCATCATCCGGGTAGCGGCTTGTTGACCCATTTCCTGCTGTTGTTCCGGCGTTAACGCACGACGACGTTGCCGAATCATTTTGCGGATTTCTTGTCGGGATAATGTCAGTGGGAGTTCTGGTAGTTGCGTCATGGCTGGTGCCAGATAAGAAGGGAATCTCCGAGATGCCGCCGCAGGCTGTAACCCTTGAACCCTTGGTTCAAGGTGAATGTGTCGTCGCAGTTTTAAGGCTTCTCGGACGGACCGAGCATGCTCACCAACCGCGGAGCGCCACATTCTTGTGGTATGAAATATCGGCTCAGGGGACTGGCCCGCTTGCGAACATCTCAGAGAAATTTTGTCTTCACGGTTACTCTACCACAGTAAACCGAAAAGTGTCATTCAAAGTTTTGGTTAGTTTTTTCGGTGATGCGACCTTGTTCAAGTAACGCTTGTTCTATGGTCTGCTGCAGCATCCGAATACGCTGTTCCATACTTGCCGCGTAGTCACGAGTCTTCGCTTTTTCTTGCGCTAACTCATAGCTGATATTCAATGCGGCAATGAAGACCAACTGTTCAGTATTTGTGACTCTAGTGCGTTCTTTCAGATCTTGCAACCGTTGGTTCAGATCGTCCGCTGCCTGATTCAACGCATCCCTTTGGTCAGGCGGGCAGTTCACACGCAGTGAACGGCCAAAAATTTGGATATCGACGGGTTGTGCAGACATGCCACCTTCCTGCTGATTGACTGCGCTGCCTTCGTCTTTAGACCCATGGTCTGCGAAGGGGCGACACTATAGCTACCCTGATGAGAAGAGACAAGCCCTTTTCTGGTCCACCAGGGCCCAAAGTGGTAGCATATCATGAATATTCCTCCCTTTGACGACGAATGCTTATGTCTATACAGAACGAAATGCCTGGTTACAACGAAATGAACCAGTATCTGAACCAACAAGGGACGGGTCTGACCCCTGCTGAGATGCATGGTTTAATCAGTGGGATGATATGTGGCGGTAACGATGACAGCTCATGGCTGCCGCTACTTCACGACCTGACGAACGAAGGCATGGCTTTCGGTCATGAGCTGGCACAGGCACTGCGCAAAATGCACTCTGCCACCAGCGATGCCCTGCAGGATGACGGCTTCCTTTTTCAGCTTTATCTGCCTGATGGCGATGACGTCAGCGTTTTCGATCGGGCTGATGCGCTGGCAGGTTGGGTTAATCACTTCCTGCTTGGTCTTGGCGTTACGCAACCGAAGCTGGACAAAGTGACCGGCGAAACCGGTGAAGCCATCGACGATCTGCGTAACATCGCACAGTTGGGTTACGACGAAGACGAAGATCAGGAAGAGCTTGAAATGTCGCTTGAAGAGATCATCGAGTACGTCCGTGTTGCCGCGCTGTTATGCCACGACACCTTTACTCATCCGCAACCGACTGCGCCAGAAGTACAAAAACCGACTCTACACTAAAAACAAAAAACGTAAGGAGAGTGTTATGAGTGATATATCCCGGCAAGAATTTCAGCGTCGCCGTCAGGCCCTGGTAGAGCAAATGCAACCCGGCAGCGCCGCGCTGATTTTTGCTGCACCAGAAGTAACACGTAGCGCCGACAGCGAATACCCCTATCGTCAGAACAGTGACTTCTGGTACTTCACCGGCTTTAACGAACCGGAAGCGGTGCTGGTGCTGATTAAAAGCGACGACACTCATAACCACAGCGTTTTGTTTAACCGCGTTCGCGACCTGACGGCAGAGATCTGGTTTGGTCGTCGCTTAGGCCAGGATGCCGCGCCAGAGAAACTGGGTGTTGACCGCGCACTGGCATTCAGCGAAATCAATCAGCAACTTTATCAACTACTTAACGGCCTGGATGTGGTTTACCATGCTCAGGGCGAATATGCATATGCTGATGAAATCGTGAACAGTGCACTGGAAAAACTGCGTAAAGGCTCGCGACAAAATCTCACCGCGCCAGCAACGATGATCGACTGGCGTCCCATGGTCCATGAAATGCGCCTGTTCAAATCGCCAGAAGAGATTGCCGTACTCCGCCGCGCGGGAGAAATCACCGCCCTGGCACATACACGGGCGATGGAAAAATGCCGTCCGGGGATGTTCGAGTACCATCTGGAAGGCGAAATTCACCACGAATTTAACCGCCACGGTGCGCGTTACCCTTCCTATAACACCATTGTCGGCAGCGGTGAAAACGGCTGCATTTTGCACTACACCGAAAACGAGTGTGAACTGCGCGACGGCGATCTGGTGTTGATTGACGCGGGTTGCGAATACAAAGGTTACGCGGGTGATATTACCCGAACCTTCCCAGTCAACGGCAAATTCACCCAGGCCCAGCGTGAAATCTACGATATTGTGCTGGAATCTCTCGAAACCAGCTTGCGCCTGTATCGTCCGGGAACTTCCATTCAGGAAGTCACTGGTGAAGTGGTGCGCATCATGGTTAGCGGCCTGGTAAAACTCGGCATCCTGAAAGGTGATGTTGATGAACTGATCGCTCAGAATGCCCATCGTCCTTTCTTTATGCATGGCCTTAGCCACTGGTTAGGTCTGGATGTTCATGACGTTGGCGTTTATGGCCAGGAGCGCTCGCGCATTCTTGAACCGGGCATGGTTCTGACCGTAGAGCCAGGTCTTTATATTGCGCCGGATGCAGACGTGCCAGAACAGTATCGCGGTATCGGCATTCGTATTGAAGACGACATTGTGATTACCGAAACCGGCAACGAAAACCTCACCGCCAGCGTGGTGAAAAAGCCGGAAGAAATCGAAGCGTTGATGGCTGCTGCGAGAAAGCAATGAGCGTAATCATCGTCGGTGGCGGCATGGCGGGCGCGACGCTGGCGCTGGCTATTTCCCGGTTAAGTCACGGGGCGCTGCCGGTACATTTGATTGAAGCGACTGCGCCAGAGTCACATGCTCATCCGGGCTTTGATGGACGGGCTATTGCGCTGGCGGCGGGTACTTGTCAGCAACTGGCGCGCATCGGCGTCTGGCAATCTCTGGCTGATTGCGCAACTGCCATCACCACAGTGCATGTCAGCGATCGTGGTCACGCTGGATTTGTCACCCTCGCCGCAGAAGATTACCAACTGGCGGCGCTGGGGCAGGTTGTCGAATTGCACAATGTCGGGCAACGGCTGTTTGCATTGCTGCGCAAAGCACCTGGCGTAACGCTGCATTGCCCTGATCGCGTGGCTAACGTTGCCCGTACTCAGAGCCTCGTTGAAGTGACGCTGGAGAGTGGCGAGACGCTGACGGGCTGCGTGCTGGTAGCCGCTGATGGCACCCATTCAGCGTTAGCCACTGTGTGCGGCGTTGACTGGCAGCAGGAGCCTTACGAACAACTGGCTGTGATTGCTAACGTTGCGACTTCCGTTGCGCACGAAGGCCGCGCTTTTGAACGCTTCACGAAACATGGCCCGCTGGCGATGTTGCCGATGTCTGACGGACGCTGTTCGCTGGTCTGGTGTCATCCACTGGAACGGCGCGAAGAGGTGCTGTCGTGGAGCGACGAGAAGTTTTGCCGTGAACTCCAGTCGGCCTTTGGCTGGCGACTTGGGAAAATTACTCATGCCGGTAAACGCAGTGCTTATCCGCTAGCGCTAACCCGCGCCGCCAAACCTATTACCCATCGTACCGTGCTGGTGGGCAATGCGGCGCAAACTCTGCATCCCATCGCCGGGCAAGGATTTAACCTCGGTATGCGTGATGTCATGAGCCTTGCGGAAACCCTGACTCAGGCGCAGGAACGCGGAGAAGACATGGGTGATTACGGCGTATTGTGCCGTTATCAGCAGCGTCGACAGAGCGATCGCGAAGCAACCATCGGCGTCACGGACAGCCTTGTACATCTTTTTGCCAACCGTTGGACGCCGCTGGTTGTCGGGCGCAACATCGGGCTGATGACGATGGAATTATTTACCCCGGCACGCGATGTGCTGGCGCAGCGCACTCTTGGTTGGGTGGCGCGTTGAAGGCGGTTTTAAGGAATAAACAATGCAAAGTGTTGATGTAGCCATTGTTGGCGGCGGCATGGTCGGGCTGGCGGTTGCCTGCGGCTTACAGGGTAGCGGCTTACGCGTTGCCGTACTGGAGCAGCGCGTACCGGAACCTCTGGCGGCGGATGCACCACCACAACTGCGCGTTTCGGCTATCAATGCCGCCAGCGAAAAATTACTGACTCGTCTTGGCGTCTGGCAGGAGATTCTCTCCCGCAGAGCCAGTTGCTATCACGGTATGGAAGTGTGGGACAAAGACAGTTTTGGTCACATCTCGTTTGACGATCAAAGCATGGGCTATAACCATCTTGGGCATATCGTTGAAAACTCAGTGATTCACTACGCGCTGTGGAACAAAGCGCAGCAGTCGTCAGATATCACTCTGTTGGCCCCCGCAGAATTACAGCAGGTCGCCTGGGGAGAAAATGAAACCTTCCTGACGTTGAAAGATGGCAGCATGTTAACGGCGCGTCTGGTGATTGGCGCGGACGGCGCTAATTCCTGGTTGCGCAACAAAGCCGATATTCCGCTGACTTTCTGGGATTATCAGCATCACGCGCTGGTGGCGACCATTCGCACGGAAGAACCGCATGATGCGGTGGCGCGGCAGGTTTTTCATGGCGAAGGCATTCTGGCCTTTTTGCCGCTTAGCGATCCGCATCTTTGCTCGATTGTCTGGTCACTGTCGCCAGAGGAAGCGCAGCGGATGCAGCAGGCAGGCGAAGACGAATTTAATCGCGCGTTAAATATCGCTTTTGATAATCGCCTGGGCTTATGCAAGGTTGAAAGTGAGCGCCTGGTGTTCCCGCTAACGGGGCGTTATGCGCGCCAGTTTGCCGCACACCGTCTGGCGCTGGTGGGCGACGCCGCGCATACTATTCACCCGCTGGCGGGGCAGGGGGTAAATCTCGGCTTTATGGATGCTGCAGAGCTGATTGCTGAACTGAAACGGTTGCATCGTCAGGGTAAAGACATCGGGCAGTACATTTACCTGCGTCGCTATGAGCGTAGCCGTAAGCACAGTGCGGCGCTGATGCTGGCTGGTATGCAGGGATTCCGCGATCTGTTTTCCGGTACCAATCCGGCGAAAAAATTGCTGCGTGATATTGGTCTGAAACTGGCTGATACGCTTCCTGGCGTTAAGCCACAACTTATTCGTCAGGCAATGGGATTAAACGATTTGCCTGAATGGCTGCGTTAAATATTTCTCTTCTGCTGTTTATTTGATACCCATCACACTTTCATCTCCCGGTTTTTTCGCCGGGAGATTTTCCTCATTTGAAATAAACTAATTTAACCTCCGTTTTCGCATTATATTTTCTAATGTTATGGATTTTTGATTTAGTGTTTTTTGACATTTTTTTAGCGCTTAATATTGTCTTATTCAAATTAACTTTCTCATCAAATCATCTTTGTATAGAAACTGATGTGTTTTTTGGTTTTTTATTCTGTTGCGATTTTTGCATTTTTTAACCATAAGCTAATGTGATGATCAATTTTACCTTATGG
This sequence comes from Escherichia sp. WS3063, assembly GCF_046486595.1. Taxonomy (NCBI): domain Bacteria; kingdom Pseudomonadati; phylum Pseudomonadota; class Gammaproteobacteria; order Enterobacterales; family Enterobacteriaceae; genus Escherichia; species Escherichia sp. WS3063. Next base: position 18,877 of record NZ_JBJQKY010000019.1, on the reverse strand, counting down.
TTAACAGTCTGTTTCGGTGGTAAGTTCAGGCAAAAGAGAACGATTGCGTTGGGGACCGGGAGTGGCTCCGATGCTGGGTTTCGTGGTGATAATTTCGCCATGGAAAAGTTGTCAGCCCCGCTTATTCAATGAGGACAAGATGGCACAACAGACTCCTTTGTACGAACAACACACGCTTTGCGGCGCTCGCATGGTGGATTTCCACGGCTGGATGATGCCGCTGCATTACGGTTCGCAAATCGACGAACATCATGCGGTACGTACCGATGCCGGAATGTTTGATGTGTCACATATGACCATCGTCGATCTTCGCGGCAGCCGCACCCGGGAGTTTCTACGTTATCTGCTGGCGAACGATGTGGCGAAGCTCACCAAAAGCGGCAAAGCCCTTTACTCGGGGATGTTGAATGCCTCTGGCGGTGTGATAGATGATCTCATCGTCTACTACTTTACTGAAGATTTCTTCCGCCTCGTTGTTAACTCCGCCACCCGCGAAAAAGACCTCTCCTGGATTACCCAACACGCAGAACCTTTCGGCATCGAAATTACTGTTCGTGATGACCTTTCCATGATCGCCGTACAAGGGCCGAATGCGCAGGCAAAAGCTGCCACACTGTTTAATGACGCCCAGCGTCAGGCGGTGGAAGGGATGAAACCGTTCTTTGGCGTGCAGGCGGGCGATCTGTTTATTGCCACCACCGGTTACACCGGTGAAGCGGGCTACGAAATTGCGCTGCCCAATGAAAAAGCGGCCGATTTCTGGCGCGCGCTGGTGGAAGCTGGCGTTAAGCCATGTGGCCTGGGCGCGCGTGATACGCTGCGTCTGGAAGCGGGCATGAATTTGTATAGTCAGGAGATGGACGAAACCATCTCTCCTTTAGCCGCCAACATGGGCTGGACTATCGCCTGGGAACCGGCAGATCGTGACTTTATCGGTCGTGAAGCTCTGGAAGCGCAGCGTGAACATGGCACAGAAAAACTGGTTGGTCTGGTGATGACCGAAAAAGGCGTGCTGCGTAATGAACTGCCGGTACGTTTTACCGATGCGCAGGGCAACCAGCATGAAGGCATTATCACCAGCGGGACTTTCTCCCCGACGCTGGGTTACAGCATTGCGCTGGCGCGCGTGCCGGAAGGTATTGGTGAAACAGCGATTGTGCAAATTCGCAACCGTGAAATGCCGGTTAAAGTGACGAAACCTGTTTTTGTGCGTAACGGCAAAGCCGTCGCGTGATTTACTTTTTTGGAGATTGATTGATGAGCAACGTACCAGCAGAACTGAAATACAGCAAAGAACACGAATGGCTGCGTAAAGAAGACGACGGCACTTATACCGTTGGTATTACCGAACATGCCCAGGAGCTGTTAGGCGATATGGTGTTTGTTGACCTGCCGGAAGTGGGCGCGACGGTTAGCGCGGGCGATGACTGCGCGGTTGCCGAATCGGTAAAAGCGGCGTCAGACATTTATGCACCAGTAAGCGGTGAAATCGTGGCGGTAAACGACGCACTGAGCGATTCCCCGGAACTGGTGAACAGCGAACCGTATGCAGGCGGCTGGATCTTTAAAATCAAAGCCAGCGATGAAAGCGAACTGGAATCACTGCTGGATGCGACCGCATACGAAGCATTGTTAGAAGACGAGTAACGGCTTTATTCCTCTTCTGCGGGAGAGGATCAGGGTGAGGAACTTTTACGCCTCACCCTCACTCTCTTCGCAAGGAGAGAGGTTCACAATTCACTGCACGTTTCAGGAACCATCGCTCATGACACAGACGTTAAGCCAGCTTGAAAACAGCGGCGCTTTTATTGAACGCCATATCGGACCGGACGCCGCGCAACAGCAAGAAATGCTGAATGCCGTTGGTGCACAATCGTTAAACGCGCTGACCGGCCAGATTGTGCCGAAAGATATTCAGCTTGCGACACCACCGCAGGTTGGCGCACCGGCGACCGAATACGCCGCACTGGCAGAACTCAAGGCTATTGCCAGTCGCAATAAACGCTTCACGTCTTACATCGGCATGGGTTACACCGCCGTGCAGTTACCGCCGGTTATCCTGCGTAACATGCTGGAAAATCCGGGCTGGTATACCGCGTATACTCCGTATCAACCTGAAGTCTCCCAGGGCCGCCTTGAAGCTCTGCTCAACTTCCAGCAGGTAACGCTGGATTTGACCGGGCTGGATATGGCCTCTGCTTCTCTTCTTGACGAAGCCACCGCTGCCGCCGAAGCAATGGCGATGGCGAAACGCGTCAGCAAACTGAAAAATGCCAACCGCTTCTTCGTGGCTTCTGACGTTCATCCGCAAACGCTCGATGTGGTACGTACTCGTGCCGAAACCTTTGGTTTTGAAGTGATTGTCGATGACGCGCAAAAAGTGCTCGACCATCAGGACGTCTTCGGCGTGCTGTTACAGCAGGTCGGCACTACTGGTGAAATTCACGACTACACTGCGCTTATTAGCGAACTGAAATCACGCAAAATTGTGGTCAGCGTTGCCGCCGATATTATGGCGCTGGTGCTGTTAACTGCGCCAGGTAAACAGGGCGCGGATATTGTTTTTGGTTCGGCGCAACGCTTTGGCGTACCGATGGGCTACGGTGGCCCACACGCGGCATTCTTTGCGGCGAAAGACGAATACAAACGCTCAATGCCGGGCCGTATTATCGGTGTATCGAAAGATGCGGCTGGCAACACCGCTCTGCGCATGGCGATGCAGACTCGCGAGCAACATATTCGCCGTGAGAAAGCGAACTCCAACATTTGTACTTCCCAGGTACTGCTGGCAAACATCGCCAGCCTGTATGCCGTTTATCACGGTCCGGTTGGCCTGAAACGTATCGCTAACCGCATTCACCGTCTGACCGATATCCTGGCGGCGGGCCTGCAACAAAAAGGTCTGAAGCTGCGCCATGCGCACTATTTCGACACTTTGTGTGTGGAAGTGGCCGACAAGGCGGGCGTACTGGCGCGTGCCGAAGCGGCTGAAATCAACCTGCGTAGCGATATTCTGAACGCGGTTGGGATCACCCTTGATGAAACAACCACGCGCGAAAACGTGATGCAGCTTTTCAGCGTGCTGTTGGGCGATAACCACGGGCTGGACATCGACACGCTGGACAAAGACGTGGCTCACGACAGTCGCTCTATTCAGGCTGCGATGCTGCGCGACGACGAAATCCTCACCCATCCGGTGTTTAATCGCTACCACAGCGAAACCGAAATGATGCGCTATATGCACTCGCTGGAGCGTAAAGATCTGGCGCTGAATCAGGCGATGATCCCGCTGGGTTCCTGCACCATGAAACTGAACGCCGCCGCCGAGATGATCCCCATCACCTGGCCGGAATTTGCCGAACTGCACCCGTTCTGCCCGCCGGAACAGGCCGAAGGTTATCAGCAGATGATTGCGCAGTTGGCTGACTGGCTGGTGAAACTGACCGGTTACGACGCCGTTTGTATGCAGCCGAACTCCGGCGCACAGGGCGAATACGCGGGCCTGCTGGCGATTCGTCATTATCATGAAAGCCGCAACGAAGGGCATCGCGATATCTGCCTGATCCCGGCTTCTGCGCACGGAACTAACCCCGCTTCTGCACATATGGCAGGAATGCAGGTGGTGGTTGTGGCGTGTGATAAAAACGGCAACATCGATCTGGCTGATCTGCGCGCGAAAGCGGAACAGGCGGGCGATAACCTCTCCTGTATCATGGTGACCTATCCTTCTACCCACGGCGTGTATGAAGAAACGATCCGTGAAGTGTGTGAAGTCGTGCATCAGTTCGGCGGTCAGGTTTACCTTGATGGCGCGAACATGAACGCCCAGGTTGGCATCACTTCGCCGGGCTTTATTGGTGCGGACGTTTCCCACCTTAACCTGCATAAAACTTTCTGCATTCCGCACGGTGGCGGCGGCCCTGGTATGGGACCGATCGGCGTGAAAGCGCATCTGGCACCGTTTGTGCCAGGTCATAGCGTGGTGCAAATCGAAGGCATGTTAACCCGTCAGGGCGCGGTTTCTGCGGCACCGTTCGGTAGCGCCTCTATCCTGCCAATCAGCTGGATGTATATCCGCATGATGGGCGCAGAAGGGCTGAAAAAAGCAAGCCAGGTGGCAATTCTTAACGCCAACTATATTGCCAGCCGCCTGCAGGATGCCTTCCCGGTTCTGTATACCGGTCGTGACGGTCGTGTGGCGCACGAATGTATTCTCGATATTCGCCCGTTGAAAGAAGAAACCGGCATCAGCGAGCTGGATATTGCCAAGCGCCTGATCGACTACGGTTTCCACGCGCCGACCATGTCGTTCCCGGTGGCGGGTACGCTGATGGTTGAACCGACTGAATCTGAAAGCAAAGTGGAACTGGATCGCTTTATCGACGCGATGCTGGCTATCCGCGCAGAAATTGACCAGGTGAAAGCCGGTGTCTGGCCGCTGGAAGATAACCCGCTGGTGAACGCGCCGCACATTCAGAGCGAACTGGTCGCCGAGTGGGCGCATCCGTACAGCCGTGAAGTTGCAGTATTCCCGGCAGGCGTGGCAGACAAATACTGGCCAACAGTGAAACGTCTGGATGATGTTTACGGCGACCGTAACCTGTTCTGCTCCTGCGTACCGATTAGCGAATACCAGTAATTTACTGATTTGACTATCTTCTAAAGGCGCTTCGGCGCCTTTTTCGCTTGTTAATAAAGTGCGCTTTGTGTGTTTCGGCTGAGGCGTAATATAAAATATTGCGAGCTCAATATATTAAAAGAGTGCCAGGCCTGATGAGCGGAGCACATCAGGCACATCAGGCACATCAGATAATCACAGATTCTCGCCGTTGCTGGCAATCACCTCTTTGTACCAGTCAAAGCTCTTCTTACGTGAACGCGACATATCGCCAGTACCGTCGTCATGTTTATTCACATAGATAAAGCCGTAGCGTTTGCTGTACTGCCCGGTGGTAAACGACACGCAGTCGATGCAGCCCCACGGTGTGTAGCCCATCAGATCCACGCCATCGTAAGTCACCGCTTTTTTCATCTCTTCAATATGGGCGCGCAGGTAATCAATGCGGTAGTCGTCGTTGATGCTGCCGTCTTCTTCCACTTTGTCGTAAGCGCCAAAACCGTTTTCGACAATAAACAGTGGCTTCTGGTAACGCTCATACAGCTCGCAAAGTGCGTAGCGCAGACCCACCGGATCAATCTGCCAGCCCCAGTCCGACGCTTTAACATACGGGTTTGGTACGCTGCCTTCAAAACCAGAGATCGCATCGCCGGTGCCGCCTTCGGCCTTCACCGCGTTGGTCATGTAATAGCTGAAACCGAGATAATCGCAGGTGCCTTCGCGCAGCACATCGAGATCGCCGTCTTCCATTTTGATGTTAAATCCGCGACGCTCCCACTCGTTCAACACATAGGACGGGTAATAGCCACGCAACTGCACATCGGTAAAGACGTAACGTTCGCGCATCGACTCCTGGGCAAACATCACATCGTCCGGGTTACAGGAGTAGGGATAGAGCGGCACCATCGCCAGCATACAACCGACTTTCATCTCCGGGTTGATGCGATGCGCGGCTTTCACCGCCAGGGCGCTGGCGACAAACTGGTGATGCAGCACCTGATACATGGTCTCTTCCGGGTTTTCATGTTCGGTATACACCACGCCGGAGCAGCAGTAACCGAACAGCGGTGCACGCCAGTTACGCTGGTTGTTAATTTCGTTGAAGGTCATCCAGTATTTGACTTTGTGCTTATAGCGTTCGAATACCACTTCCGCGAAACGGACAAAGAAATCAACCACTTTACGGTTGGTCCAGCTACCGTATTGCTGCACCAGATGCAGCGGCATTTCAAAGTGGGAGAGGGTGATCACCGGTTCGATGTTGTATTTCAGCAGTTCATCGATCATATCATCGTAGAACTTCAGCCCTTCTTCGTTTGGCTGAGCTTCATCGCCTTTTGGAAAAATGCGCGTCCAGGCGATGGAAGTACGAAAACATTTGAAGCCCATTTCGGCAAATAGCTTGATGTCCTCCTTGTAGTGACCATAAAAATCAACGGCTTCATGGTTTGGATAGTATTTTCCTGGCAAGACTTCTTTGGTGATTTCGCGCGGCACACCGTGTGCGCCACCGGTCAGAACGTCACAAATGCTCGGCCCTTTGCCGCCTTTGTTCCAGCCGCCTTCGACCTGATGAGCGGCAACTGCGCCGCCCCATAAGAAATCTTTCGGTAAGGTGAGTTTTTTCACTATCATAGGCTCCAGATGAGTCAATTCTTACAGGAAATAGTACCATGCAGCCAAACGACATCACTTTTTTTCAACGTTTCCAGGATGACATTCTGGCTGGGCGTAAAACCATCACCATCCGCGACGAGTCTGAATCGCACTTCAAAACGGGTGATGTGCTTCGTGTCGGACGGTTTGAAGATGACGGTTATTTTTGCACGATTGAAGTTACCGCAACCTCAACCGTAACGCTGGATACGCTGACGGAAAAACATGCAGAGCAGGAAAATATGACCCTGACTGAACTGAAAAAGGTCATTGCCGACATCTATCCCGACCAGACACAGTTTTATGTGATTGAATTTAAATGCCTTTAAATTGAACTCACGCCTGTTAGTTGAAATTTCGCATTTAATTTCATGATTTTTCAGAGATTAATCTCAAATCAGAATTTATTTTAGCTAACAGGTGTTCACTGGAACTATTCTCAGTTACGCTGGAGAGGTATACATGTGCGTGTACGTTTCTCCGGAGCAAGTTATGGTTCAGAAGCCCCTCATTAAGCAGGGATATTCGCTGGCAGAGGAAATTGCCAACAGCGTCAGTCACGGCATTGGGCTGGTGTTTGGTATCGTTGGGCTGGTGTTGCTACTGGTTCAGGCGGTGGATCTCAATGCCAGCGCCACGGCGATAACCAGTTACAGCCTCTATGGCGGCAGTATGATCCTGCTGTTCCTCGCTTCGACGCTCTATCACGCCATTCCCCATCAACGGGCAAAAATGTGGCTGAAGAAATTTGACCACTGTGCCATTTATCTGTTGATTGCCGGAACCTACACGCCGTTTTTGCTGGTGGGGCTGGATTCTCCGTTAGCGCGCGGGTTGATGATTGTTATCTGGAGCCTGGCATTGCTGGGTATTCTGTTTAAACTGACCATCGCGCACCGATTCAAAATTTTATCTCTGGTGACCTATCTGGCGATGGGCTGGCTGTCGCTGGTGGTAATTTATGAAATGGCAGTTAAGCTCGCGGCGGGCAGCGTTACCTTACTGGCGGTAGGCGGTGTGGTTTATTCGCTCGGGGTGATTTTCTACGTCTGCAAGCGCATTCCATACAATCATGCCATCTGGCACGGCTTTGTGCTCGGCGGTAGTGTGTGCCACTTTCTGGCGATCTATTTGTATATTGGGCAGGCGTAATTGGCGTGCCTTTGTAGGCCTGAAAAGACACACCCGTGTCGCATCAGGCGATAAATGCCTGATGCGATACAGAGATTTACTCTTCCAGCGAATATGGCAGTGGCTCGATACGCAATGTATTCGCATCGTCACGCACGCGGAAGATGCTGTCCGGTTCCATATCGTTATTCATGACGACCTGTACCACGACCTGACCATCTTCCAGTTTTACCGCAGCCAGCACCGTACCGGTACGACGCCAGTTCTCGCCCATTTTCAGCTCTAAATCTTCACCAGCTTCCGGCAGTCGGCTGGCACTACCTGCCAGCAACCAGAGCGCGCGTTTGTTGGCACCGCGGAATTTGGCCCGCGCCACCATCTCTTGTCCGGTATAGCATCCTTTCTTAAAGCTGATGCCGCCCAGCGCCTGGAGGTTGGTCGCCTGTGGGATAAACTGCCCGCTGTTGGCGGCATCAATCACCGGGAAACCCGCTTCAATGTTTAATGCCAGCCACTGTTGGCTATTGTTCAGTTCCGCTTCACCGCGCAGTTTATCGGTCAGCATATTGGCAGTAGCTTCATCGGTTACGATCAGGAAACGTTCTGCCGGGTGTTCAAACCATAGCAACGTGGTCGCGCCTTCTTTGACTACCTGTTTTTCTCTCGAAGGTAGTTCACTAAAGAGATTTGCCAACGCGGCGCGCGCCTGAAAACCGGCAACACCAAGCAGCACACGCTCGTCGTCTGGCGCGATGGTCACTTTAGAGAACACCGCATATTTTTTCAGTTCAGTCAGCTGCGGTTCACGCACGCTGCGCCGTTCAATCCATGCAAAGCCATCGCCGTCGCGGAACAGACGTAAATTGCTCCACATTTTACCTTTGGCGTCGCAATGGGCGGCGAGCAGGTGCTGATCTTCAGTCATCTGGCTGACATCTGCTGTCACCTGGCCTTGCATATATTTTTCGCTGTCCGCGCCAGTAATAGTGGCAAGCGCCCAGTCATCAAGCGTCATCAGCGTCAGTGGCAAACGGGCAGAAGCCGTAGGCTGACGGGGAGGAAAAGGTGTAAAAGCCATAATAGAGTCCTGAGTTGCTTAACGGCGTATTAATAACTAATGGTAAAAGAGCTATGAGGCAATGCAAGTGCTTTCACTACGCGATCTGTGCCTTCTGCGAGGCGACTTCCAAAAAAATGAAGCCCTTGAATTGTTGTGAATTAATTTCGCGATCGCGATTATGTTTACTGATATTCCCGTAAAAGAAGTCGAAAAACACGTTACAATAGCCGGGTACTGGATTTTCGTGAGACAGGAAGAAGATGGACATTAACAACAAAGCCCGCATTCATTGGGCATGCCGCCGTGGTATGCGCGAACTCGATATTTCAATCATGCCGTTTTTCGAACATGAGTACGACAGCTTAAGCGATGACGAAAAACGCATCTTTATTCGTCTGCTGGAATGTGACGATCCGGACCTGTTTAACTGGCTGATGAATCACGGTAAACCGGCCGATGCAGAACTGGAAATGATGGTCCGACTCATCCAGACACGGAACCGGGAACGTGGTCCTGTGGCAATCTGATTTGCGCGTCTCCTGGCGCGCACAGTGGCTTTCCTTGCTGATTCATGGGCTGGTTGCCGCTGTTATTTTACTCATTCCCTGGCCGCTCAGTTACACCCCGTTATGGATGGTGTTACTTTCGCTGGTGGTGTTTGATTGCGTTCGCAGCCAGCGGCGTATTAATGCTCGCCAGGGGGAAATTCGCTTGTTGATGGACGGGCGTTTGCGTTGGCAAGGGCAGGAGTGGAGCATCGTCAAAGCGCCGTGGATGATTAAGAGCGGCATGATGCTGCGTTTACGTTCTGACAGCGGAAAACGGCAACATTTATGGCTGGCAGCTGACAGCATGGACGAAGCCGAATGGCGGGATTTACGGCGGATATTGTTACAACAAGAGACGCAAAGATAAAGATGACGGCAAAGCATATGTGCTAAGCCGTCAGTGACATCAGGCGTAATGCTCTGCCATTTCGTTGAGGATTTGCTCGCACCAGCTTTGAATACGCTCGTCGCTAAGGTCATACTGGTTAGTTTCATCCAGCGCCAGACCCACGAACAGTTGCCCGTCAGCAATCACCGGTTTCGGGCTGGTAAATTCATATCCTTCCGTTGGCCAGTAGCCGACGAACTTCACGCCTTTGGTCGAGAGTTTGTCATGCAGCATACCGAGCGCATCGAGGAACCACTCGCCGTATCCCAGTTGATCGCCAAGCCCATACAGCGCAACAATTTTACCTTCGAGGTTCAGGTCGTCGAGCTGATCCCAGACGGCTTCCCAGTCTTCCTGGATTTCGCCAAAATCCCAGGTCGGGATACCCAGAATGAGCACATCGTACTGCTCCATTAATTTCGGGGAGTCGTCCTTGAGGTTATGTAAGGTCACCAGTTCTGGGCCGATAATATCGCGGATTTTTTCTGCCGCCATTTCGGTGTAACAGGTGCTGGAACCGTAAAAAAGACCCATATTCATAACGTAAGCTTCTCGATTCTGCTGTGGCTTTTGCGGCTAGTGTATCAGAATCGCTTTAGTCACGGCACAATAAGGCATAATGGATCAAATGAGTGACCATAAGGGGCGCAAGTGAAACAGGATCTGGCACGCATCGAGCAGTTTCTTGATGCTCTGTGGCTGGAAAAAAATCTGGCTGAAAATACGTTGAACGCTTACCGTCGCGATCTGTCAATGATGGTGGAGTGGTTGCATCACCGCGGGTTGACGCTGGCGACGGCGCAAAGTGACGATTTGCAGGCATTACTGGCAGAACGGCTGGAGGGCGGGTATAAAGCCACCAGCTCAGCGCGTTTGCTGAGTGCAGTGCGCCGATTGTTCCAGTATCTTTATCGCGAAAAGTTTCGTGAAGATGATCCCAGTGCGCATCTCGCTTCACCGAAATTGCCCCAGCGTTTGCCAAAAGATTTAAGCGAAGCGCAGGTCGAACGTTTATTACAGGCACCATTAATTGATCAGCCACTGGAGCTACGCGATAAAGCCATGCTTGAAGTGTTGTATGCTACCGGACTGCGTGTCTCTGAACTGGTCGGGTTGACAATGAGTGATATCAGCCTGCGTCAGGGCGTAGTGCGGGTCATTGGTAAAGGCAACAAAGAGCGCCTGGTGCCGTTAGGTGAAGAGGCGGTTTACTGGCTGGAAACCTATCTGGAACATGGGCGTCCGTGGCTGTTGAATGGTGTGTCAATTGACGTGTTGTTTCCCAGCCAGCGTGCGCAGCAGATGACGCGACAGACCTTCTGGCACCGCATTAAACATTATGCCGTGCTGGCGGGTATCGACAGCGAAAAGCTGTCACCGCATGTGTTGCGTCACGCTTTTGCCACTCACTTATTAAATCATGGTGCGGATTTGCGCGTGGTGCAGATGCTACTGGGCCACAGCGATCTCTCCACCACGCAAATTTATACGCATGTCGCTACCGAGCGTCTGCGGCAACTTCATCAACAGCATCACCCGCGGGCGTGATGTCTGAAAAGAACAGGAAAATTTATGAAGAAAGGTTTTATGTTATTTACCTTGTTGGCAGCGTTTTCAGGCTTTGTTCAGGCTGATGACGCGGCAATTCAACAAACGTTAGCCAAAATGGGCATCAAAAGCAGCGATATTCAGCCCGCGCCCGTAGCTGGCATGAAGACAGTTCTGACTAACAGCGGTGTGTTGTACATCACCGATGATGGTAAACATATCATTCAGGGGCCAATGTATGACGTTAGTGGCACGGCTCCGGTCAATGTCACCAATAAGATGCTGTTAAAGCAGTTGAATGCGCTTGAAAAAGAGATGATCGTTTATAAAGCGCCGCAGGAAAAACACGTCATCACCGTGTTTACTGATATTACCTGTGGTTACTGCCACAAACTGCATGAGCAAATGGCAGACTATAACGCGCTGGGGATCACCGTGCGTTATCTTGCTTTCCCGCGCCAGGGGCTGGACAGCGATGCAGAGAAAGAAATGAAAGCTATCTGGTGTGCGAAAGATAAAAACAAAGCGTTTGATGATGTGATGGCAGGTAAAAGCGTCGCACCAGCCAGCTGCGACGTGGATATTGCCGACCATTACGCACTTGGCGTCCAGCTTGGCGTTAGCGGTACTCCGGCAGTTGTGCTGAGCAATGGCACACTTGTTCCGGGTTACCAGCCGCCGAAAGACATGAAAGAATTCCTCGACGAACACCAAAAAATGACCAGCGGTAAATAATTCGCGTGAAACAACAGATACAACTTCGTCGCCGAGAAGTCGATGAAACGGCCGACTTGCCCGCTGAATTGCCTCCCTTGCTGCGCCGTTTATATGCCAGCCGGGGTGTGCGTAGCGCGCAGGAACTGGAACGCAGTGTTAAAGGCATGCTGCCCTGGCAGCAACTGAGCGGCGTCGAAAAGGCCGTTGAGATCCTTTACAACGCTTTTCGCGAAGGCACGCGGATTATTGTGGTCGGTGATTTCGACGCCGACGGTGCCACCAGCACGGCTCTAAGCGTGCTGGCGATGCGCTCGCTTGGTTGCAGCAATATCGACTACCTGGTTCCAAACCGTTTCGAAGACGGTTACGGCTTAAGCCCGGAAGTAGTCGATCAGGCTCATGCCCGTGGCGCGCAGTTAATTGTCACGGTGGATAACGGTATTTCCTCCCATGCGGGGGTTGAACACGCTCGTTCGTTGGGCATTCCGGTTATTGTTACCGATCACCATTTGCCAGGCGACACATTACCCGCAGCGGAAGCGATCATTAACCCTAACTTGCGCGACTGTAATTTCCCGTCGAAATCACTGGCAGGCGTGGGTGTGGCGTTTTATCTGATGCTGGCGCTGCGCACCTTTTTGCGCGATCAGGGCTGGTTTGATGAGCGCGGCATCGCAATTCCTAATCTGGCAGAACTGCTGGATCTGGTAGCGTTGGGGACAGTGGCGGACGTCGTGCCGCTGGACGCTAATAATCGCATTCTGACCTGGCAGGGGATGAGTCGCATCCGTGCCGGAAAGTGCCGTCCGGGGATTAAAGCGCTGCTGGAAGTGGCCAATCGCGATCCACAAAAACTCGCCGCCAGCGATTTAGGTTTTGCGCTGGGGCCACGTCTCAATGCTGCCGGGCGACTGGACGATATGTCCGTTGGCGTGGCGCTGTTGTTGTGTGACAACATTGGCGAAGCGCGTGTGCTGGCGAATGAACTCGATGCACTAAACCAAACACGTAAAGAGATCGAACAGGGAATGCAGGTTGAAGCGCTCACTCTGTGCGAGAAGCTGGAACGTAGCCGCGACACGCTGCCAGGTGGGCTGGCAATGTATCACCCTGAATGGCATCAGGGCGTTGTTGGCATTCTGGCATCGCGTATCAAAGAGCGTTTTCACCGTCCGGTTATCGCCTTTGCGCCTGCGGGCGACGGTACGCTGAAAGGTTCCGGTCGCTCCATTCAGGGGCTGCATATGCGCGATGCGCTGGAGCGGCTAGACACGCTTTACCCCGGCATGATGCTGAAGTTTGGCGGTCATGCGATGGCGGCGGGTTTGTCGCTGGAAGAGGATAAATTCGAACTCTTTCAACAACGGTTTGGCGAACTGGTTACTGAGTGGCTGGACCCTTCGCTATTGCAAGGCGAAGTGGTGTCGGACGGTCCGTTAAGTCCGGCCGAAATGACCATGGAAGTGGCGCAGCTGCTGCGCGATGCTGGCCCGTGGGGGCAGATGTTCCCGGAGCCGCTGTTTGACGGTCATTTCCGTCTGCTGCAACAGCGGCTGGTGGGCGAGCGTCATTTGAAAGTCATGGTCGAGCCGGTCGGCGGCGGTCCGCTGCTGGATGGTATTGCTTTTAATGTCGATACCGCCCTCTGGCCGGATAACGGCGTGCGCGAAGTGCAACTGGCTTACAAGCTCGATATCAACGAGTTTCGCGGCAACCGCAGCCTGCAAATTATCATCGACAATATCTGGCCAATTTAGCGTCATCTTCTCTATAAAAAAGAGCGTGGATTGGGTACAATCCCGCTCTTATCACCGCATTTTGACTAGCTCAATAAAAGAAATCAGACCATGTTTGAAATTAATCCGGTAAATAATCGCATTCAGGACCTCACGGAACGCTCCGACGTTCTTAGGGGGTATCTTTGACTATGACGCCAAGAAAGAGCGTCTGGAAGAAGTAAACGCCGAGCTGGAACAGCCGGATGTCTGGAACGAACCCGAACGCGCACAGGCGCTGGGTAAAGAGCGTTCCTCCCTCGAAGCCGTTGTCGACACCCTCGACCAAATGAAACAGGGGCTGGAAGATGTTTCTGGTCTGCTGGAACTGGCTGTAGAAGCTGACGACGAAGAAACCTTTAACGAAGCCGTTGCTGAACTCGACGCCCTGGAAGAAAAACTGGCGCAGCTTGAGTTCCGCCGTATGTTCTCTGGCGAATATGACAGCGCCGACTGCTACCTCGATATTCAGGCGGGGTCTGGCGGTACGGAAGCACAGGACTGGGCGAGCATGCTTGAGCGTATGTATCTGCGCTGGGCTGAATCGCGTGGTTTCAAAACTGAAATCATCGAAGAGTCGGAAGGTGAAGTGGCGGGTATTAAATCCGTGACGATCAAAATCTCCGGCGATTACGCTTATGGCTGGCTGCGTACAGAAACCGGCGTTCACCGCCTGGTGCGTAAGAGCCCGTTTGACTCCGGCGGTCGTCGCCACACGTCGTTTAGTTCAGCGTTTGTTTACCCGGAAGTTGATGATGATATCGATATCGAAATCAATCCGGCAGATCTGCGCATCGACGTTTATCGCGCGTCCGGCGCGGGCGGTCAGCACGTTAACCGTACCGAATCTGCGGTGCGTATTACTCACATCCCAACCGGGATCGTGACCCAATGCCAGAACGACCGTTCCCAGCACAAGAACAAAGACCAGGCCATGAAGCAGATGAAAGCGAAGCTTTATGAACTGGAGATGCAGAAGAAAAATGCCGAGAAACAGGCGATGGAAGATAACAAATCCGACATCGGCTGGGGCAGCCAGATTCGTTCTTATGTCCTTGATGACTCCCGCATTAAAGATCTGCGTACCGGGGTAGAAACCCGCAACACGCAGGCCGTGCTGGACGGCAGCCTGGATCAATTTATCGAAGCAAGTTTGAAAGCAGGGTTATGAGGAACCAACATGTCTGAACAACACGCACAGGGCGCTGACGCGGTAGTCGATCTTAACAATGAACTGAAAACGCGTCGTGAGAAGCTGGCGAACCTGCGTGAGCAGGGGATTGCCTTCCCGAACGATTTCCGTCGCGATCATACCTCTGACCAATTGCACGCAGAATTCGACGGTAAAGAGAACGAAGAACTGGAAGCGCTGAACATCGAAGTCGCCGTTGCTGGCCGCATGATGACCCGTCGTATTATGGGTAAAGCGTCTTTCGTTACCCTGCAGGACGTTGGCGGTCGCATTCAGTTGTACGTTGCCCGTGACGATCTGCCGGAAGGCGTTTACAACGAGCAGTTCAAAAAATGGGACCTCGGCGATATCCTCGGCGCGAAAGGTAAACTGTTCAAAACCAAAACCGGCGAACTGTCTATCCACTGTACCGAGCTGCGTCTGCTGACCAAAGCACTGCGTCCGTTGCCGGATAAATTCCACGGCTTGCAGGATCAGGAAGCGCGCTATCGTCAGCGTTATCTGGATCTCATCTCTAACGATGAATCCCGCAACACCTTTAAAGTGCGCTCGCAGATCCTCTCTGGTATTCGCCAGTTCATGGTGAACCGCGGCTTTATGGAAGTTGAAACGCCGATGATGCAGGTGATCCCTGGCGGTGCCGCTGCGCGTCCGTTTATCACTCACCATAACGCGCTGGATCTCGACATGTACCTGCGTATCGCGCCGGAACTGTACCTCAAGCGTCTGGTGGTCGGTGGCTTCGAGCGTGTATTCGAAATCAACCGTAACTTCCGTAACGAAGGTATTTCCGTACGTCATAACCCAGAGTTCACCATGATGGAACTCTATATGGCTTACGCAGATTACAAAGATCTTATCGAGCTGACCGAATCGCTGTTCCGTACTCTGGCACAGGATATTCTCGGTAAGACGGAAGTGACCTACGGCGACGTAACGCTGGACTTCGGTAAACCGTTCGAAAAACTGACCATGCGTGAAGCGATCAAGAAATATCGCCCGGAAACTGACATGGCGGATCTGGACAACTTCGACTCTGCGAAAGCGATTGCTGAATCTATCGGCATCCACGTTGAGAAGAGCTGGGGTCTGGGCCGTATCGTTACCGAGATCTTCGAAGAAGTGGCAGAAGCACATCTGATCCAGCCGACCTTCATTACTGAATATCCGGCAGAAGTTTCTCCTCTGGCGCGTCGTAACGACGTTAACCCGGAAATCACAGACCGCTTTGAGTTCTTCATTGGTGGGCGTGAAATCGGTAACGGCTTTAGCGAGCTGAATGACGCGGAAGATCAGGCGCAGCGCTTCCTGGATCAGGTTGCCGCGAAAGATGCAGGTGACGACGAAGCGATGTTCTACGACGAAGATTATGTCACCGCACTGGAACATGGCTTACCGCCGACAGCAGGTCTGGGAATTGGTATCGACCGTATGGTAATGCTGTTCACCAACAGCCATACCATCCGCGACGTTATTCTGTTCCCGGCGATGCGTCCGGTAAAATAAGCATTACGTTATGCTCACAACCCCGGCAACCGTCGGGGTTTTTTATTTAAGCTGGGTAAATGCAGATAATCGTTTTCTGGCTTCGCGATTTGTCGCCTGCATCACCATCCACGGACTGAACGCCCACGGCGTAGCATCAATACCGCGTAAAACCGCTGCTAAATCACACCATTGATAATCCATCACTTCATCATCGTTGATCTGTAACGCACTGGTCGTGCGTGCGGCAAATACCGGACACACTTCATTTTCCACAATGCCATTCGGATCGGTGGCGCGGTAGCGAAAGTCAGGATAGATAGATTCAGGAGGCGTAATTTCTACGCCAAGCTCATAACGGCAACGGCGGATCACCGCCTCTTCGTTGCTTTCTCCCAGTTGTGGGTGCCCACAAACCGAGTTAGTCCACATGCCAGGCCATGCTTTTTTGCTAAGGGCGCGGCGGGTAACTAATAATTGCCCTTTGGCATTAAACAGCCAACTGGAAAACGCGAGATGTAAGAGGGTGTCTGCCGTGTGTGCGGCATACTTTTCCAGCGTACCCGTGGGAACTCCCTGTGCATTCAATAAAATGACGTGTTCCGTTTGCATAATATCTCACATGTAATTCTGATCACTCATCATTATAGATAATAGAAGAGTGAAATGATTAACCAAGTGAGCGTTTATCGACAACCGCCCATTTTGAGCGGATGTCGACAGGTAAAAACCATTTAAAAAAGCAGCATCATATATTTGAAGCGACTTTCAATGGCCATTGCAACACAATCAGAAATGACAGGAATAGAGAGAGTAAAAATCAACAGCAGACTAAATATAGCGCGCATTAAAAGATTCATATTATTCTCCATGCTCATTTTTCTTCAGCTTGCGCATCAGAAGCCACATACGTACTGTCCTGACTTTTAAATCTTTATCAGAGACGGATTCCTTCACCAGGTCAGCATGATGCTGGTAGCCATTAAAGAAAACGTTCAGCACAACGGCGCTAAGGGTTGCGAGCATAATGCCGCTATGCAGCAACGGTTGCAGTACGGCCGGTAACTTAGAAAAGAAATCGTGAGAGAGCGTTGGCGTCATGCCAACACCGAGACTGATCGCCACAATATAGAGGTTGTAACGGTTAGTGGTGTAGTTACAGCGCGACAGAATTCGAATCCCTGTCGCCAGTACCATGCCGAACATCACCAGCCCCGCGCCGCCCAGCACAAATTGCGGAATCGAGGCCACCAGCACCGCCATTTTTGGCACCATGCCAAACAGGATTAATATAATTCCCGAAGAAATACACACCCAGCGGCTATGAACGCGCGTCACGCTAACCAGGCCAACGTTTTGAGAAAATGACGTGTGGGGGAAGCTGTTAAACGTTCCGCCTATCATTGTCCCTACACCATCGACACGCAGCCCGCGAATAATATCGTGTGAAGAGAGTTTACGACCGACTATTTCACCCAGTGCCAGGAACATCCCCATCGACTCGATAAACACGATGATTAACACGGCAGTCATGGTCAGAATGGAAACGGGATCGAAAATCGGCATACCAAATGACATCGGCGTGACAATCGCAAACCATGAAGCATCATGTAGCCCGGATAAATTGACTTCATTCATCATCCACGAAAGTAAAAAGCCAAATACAATCCCCAGTAATACGGCGACGTTGGACATAAATCCTTTCGCATAGCGAGTAATGAGCAAGATAAAAATTAAGACGGCAAAGGAGATACCTAAATAAACGGGATTACCATATTGCGGATTCCCTTTACCTCCGGCGGCCCAGTCAATACCCACCTGAATGATGCTAAGCCCGATAGAAGTAATAACCACACCGGTAACCAGTGGCGGGAATAAAGGCATCAAGCGACCGATAAGTGGCGCTAATAATGTGGTGATAAAACCCGCGGCGATAGTGGCACCGAATATCCCCAGCAGGCCGATATCCGGGTTCATACCAATGGCTATCATTGGTGTTACAGCGGCGAAGGTCACCGACATAATCACCGGCAGGCGGATCCCCATAAAGCGGCCGATACCGATACATTGCAATAATGTGACGATCCCGCAGCAAAAGAGATCCGAGCTAATGAGCATCGCAATAGCTTCTTTTGATAGGCCGAGTCGGTCACCAATCGTAAGAGGAACAGCGACTGCACCTGCGTACATGACAAGGACGTGTTGCAGACCGAGTATGATCAGCTTTCCTGGTGATAATATGCGGTCAACCTCATCAGTTGGGCGGTCTTGCCCAGAAGATGAGGGAAGTTGGGAATCTATGGCGCTCATCAGTGTTTCTCCTTTCGCCCGCCAGAGTAAAAAGCAACCGTTTACGTTCATGAAACTGTCTAAACACATGCTCGTGGAGTGCCAGTTTTTGCGAGGAAGGGGAGTTAGAGACAGGAATTGCGGAGGCAATCACATAATCGTGGTTAAACTACGAAAATGAGAAGAGAACCTGACAATGGAATTATCTGTAATTTTCTCATATTGATATTTCATTAATCATTCTGGCATGTCGCACTCTCGCATTTAATCGTTTTTATCTGGATAGCATTCTTTTGATCGGCAATGTTGAAATAATGAAAGCGGCATAGATTGAGGGGCAATAATTTGAACTCAGTTGCGGTAATGACTCCAACTTATTGATAGTGTTTTATGTTCAGATAATGCCCGATGACTTTGTCATGCAGCTCCACCGATTTTGAGAACGACAGCGACTTCCGTCCCAGCCGTGC